>JBGQAU010000103.1:0-8456 GCA_041494445.1 Acidobacteriota bacterium
CACGATGCCCCGGACTTCCCCCACGAGCCGCTTCTCTATCGGCTCGCCGTTCTTGTCCCGCTCCACCCGGAGCCACAGTTCGTCGTGTTCGTCCCGCCGCACGTCTCGGCACCGGAGCGCACAGAACACGCCGCGCCGGAGCCCGGTGTACGCCGCTCCGAGAATGATGTCCGAGAGCCACCCTCGCGGTTGCTCGAGCTTCCGCGCGAGCGCCACGGCCGTCCGCCGCATCGCGGCCAGCTCGTGCGGGTAGTAGTACCGCTCGCGCCCGTTGTGGACCTCCATCCGTTCGGCCCGGCCGCGGAGCGGGTGGCGGTCAATCCATCCCTTGCGATAGGCGTAAGAGAACACGCCGGAGATTTGCGAGAGCGCGTTGTTGTACGTCGCGGGTTTCCATTTCCGCTCCGTGCGCCATGCGTCAAGCTGCGTCTCGACATCGTGCAGCGTGATCGCCGTCACGTCGCGGCCCTTGAGTGCCGTCTGCCAGTCCGCGAGCTTCCGGTACGAGTCGTCGCGCTTCTGCCGCTGCTTGCGATCCTTGAGGTAGGATTCCACGACGGTTTCAAACGGCCGGGGCGTGATCGCGCGCCGCTCGGGCTCGGGGATGTACTCTCCCTTCGCAAGCGATTTCACGATGTCGGCCCATACCTCTTCGGCCTTCCCCTTGTTTCGGAGCTTCGTGGACTTGCGTACCAGGTCCATGAATTCGGTGCCGTCCGGTAACAGGGTCGGCACGCTGTAGGCCATCCACCAGATTTTCCCCCGTTTGTAGAGCCCCATCGTCTCCCCCCTTCGTTACGGCGCCGTCGATCCGAGGACCGCGACGCTGAGCACCGCCAGCAGAATGAGCGAAACAAAAATCACGATGTCCCAGCGGTGGATCCATGCGAGTTCCGCGACCGAGGCGCCGATGCGCCCCCGGTCGGCTTCCGCATTCTGGAGAAGTTCCTCCCAGCGGTCGAAAAGCTCATCCGTGGGCGTCGCCGTGCCGGCTTCGAGCGTCCCAAGCAGCTCATCGCTCAAGCCGAGCATGGAGGCTAACTCGGGCCTCCGCATGTCGACCAACCGCCTCCTGTTTCGCATCCACGTCGCTCGTTCTGCATCGTCCCATAACGTCATCGCCGTCCCCTTCGCGCCTTCGAGCGCACAGGGACACGACGGGGTAGGCACCGTCTCTCGGGGGGCTTGCGGGGTGGTTTAGAATGCCCGGAGCCGTCATGGTGCTAATCCCACCGTGTCGGTTAGGTCCCGGCGCCGGCTTTAACCGGACGGCGTCGGGGCCGCTTTCAAGGTGGAATCTACGCTCCTGCCGGTTCAACGTCAATCCCCCCTCGAAACGACGCGCCAGGCGGGCTCAGGATCGCTCGGCGCGAGGTCGCCCAACCGATCCTGCGTCCCGTTTCGGGCCTTCACGGTTCCGGGTCCACGATGCGCCCGAACACCTCGCAGCCGTCGCGCTCCTCCTCGGTCATCGGCCGGCGGGAAATCTCCGACCGTCGCGCCCGGTTCTGCTCCGCCAGCGCGAGCGCCCGGGCTCTCAGCGCATCGCAACATTCCACGAGTTCCCGCGCGATCCGCCCGGGGTCAAGCTGGGCCAGTCGGGCAACCTCCGCGCTATCCGCTGAAAGAGGATCGCGTTCGACGTTAGGCCTGCGTTGCTTCATGGGTCCTCCACGCGGTAGAAAAAGAAGGGCGGGGGCAGCCGCCGCCGTGCGACCACCCCCGCCCGCTGACGCTGGTATTCGCGAGGCCGTCAACCCCCGCCGAGCGGCGCGTCAGCATCATGACCCGCTCCCGTCAATTCGAGTTACGTGATCTGCGTACCGCCCACGATTTTCGTGAACGCTGCGGGCGTCGCGATTGTGAAACCGAATCGCCCGATCAATCGGGCGTCGATTTGGTCCTTCGCCCAGTTCACGAGGTTTGTGACTTCCCACCGCAGACCCATGCGGTCACCGAAAATGAGTTTGTTGGTGGGGCCGAAGTAGATGTTGCCGGTGCTCCCCGTCGAGCCGCGCGTGATGCTCACGCTCATAGCCGCGGAGGTGTAGACCGGCCGCCCGAGAATCCGTTCCTCGGGGAGATTGGGCATGCCAACCATTTGAAAAATCGGTTGCCCGTTCGAGTCCACCAATCCGACGACGGCCGCGAAGATGTTGGGGTGCATGAACCACGCGGCCTGCGTGCGCGTGCTCCGCTGGCCGGCTTTAAACATCGCCTTGACCAAGTGAGAGTAGGCCACAGCCGCGCCGTCGGTTGTCGTCGTCGCCACGCTGTTCAAGCCGCTCGCCGTCACGAGCCCGCTAAAGCTGGTCGGCGTGTTGCCGTCGGTCCCGTCCGATACAGCCGCGTCCAGGAGATAGCCGCACTGTTCGGACATGACCGTCTGGAGATAAGGCAGAAGCCCGACGATTGCATCGTCCACCACCTCTTGCGAGAGCGTGGCCCGGGCGTAGAGCTTCGCGGCCTTGAGCGCGTTGACGCCGAAGGTGTTCTCCCCGCCCGTCAAATTGGTCGCTTCCGCCGTCCAGCCGGCGGAGAATGCCGCGGCCTCGTTGGGCAGGTTCATCTGCTTCGAGGTCATCGGGACGTGACGCCCGACGCTGGCGAATACGCTGGAATCGTAGATGAGCCTGAGAACTTCGCCGGTCACCGTGGTCGGGACAAGATAGCCGCCGACGCCATCCGAGGATTCGGCGAACGCGGCCTTGACCTCGACGTCGTTGAGAGCATCGTCGAGTCGGTGGAAGTCCTCCACCTGCCGCGGCGTCGGGGAGTAGTTCCGCTGTTGGAACCGCGTCGCGTCGCGGAACCACAACGCGCTGGCCGCCGTGAAGTCGGGACGGTCGAATTCACCGCCCATCTTGTTCCCGCGGGAACGGAGCACTTGCTCCGCGAGCTGCACCGATTTCCGTTCGCTGTCGGGAATCGCGGCCAAGTAGTCGGAGCCCGAGTACGCGATGGAGCCGAGACCGCGGCCCTTCCGTAACGGCTCGATGGCGTCCAGGAGCGTGGAGAAACCAGCCTCGACTCGTTCATCGAGCTTCACGAGGCCGTCTGCCGCTGCGATGGAAAGTTCTACCGCGGGATCGGAGGCGTCCTCGCGGTGTCTGTCTGCTAACCGTTTCATCTTGGAAAACATCCTAAGCACCTTTCAAACCGTGCGCGTGCGCACGTTGAGCCGCCGTGCCGAGCGGTGAGTGGAACGCCGAATTCGGAGTTCCAGAGGACCCCGGGTGCCGCCGGGTGGAGAACTAGGGGGAGCGGTCCCCCTAGTTTTGAGCGTGCCGGTGAGAGAAACGACGCCTCCGACCCCGGCACGAGCCGGAGGCGCCTCAGAATCGCAACCTCGGGGACAATCGCTTTCGGCGCGGGTGGACCCCGGTCCCTCCGTTGCGAATAGGTCAATCATCGAGTCCATCGTCCATGCGCTCCCATTCCCTTTGAGCGTCGGTCATCGGAGCCGGCGGGGGAGCGGGAAGCTCGCCCGTGCGCTGCTCGTGCCGCTCCATGATCGCGTCCAAGCGCCGCTGCGCTTCGCTTTCGCGAGGTGGCAGCATCGGTGCGGGATCGGCGTCGGGACGCTCTGGCGGGGCAGCCGCGGGGCCAGGCGTGGCATCGGGATGGAGCGGCGAATCATCGTCAACATAGGCGCGGAAGACGACATCCCCGACGCTCTTCGGCGCGAGGCTCGCGAGCTGTTCGAGCAAGCGCCTTGCCTCGCCGAGTAGACGCTCCACTACCTCAACGAAGGACTTGACCGCCGGCTTGACCGAGCCGTCCCGCAGGAACACGCCGCGGGAATCGAGGTGCGCCTCAAGGCGGCCGGCCATCGTTTCGAGTCGGCGAACCTGACGCGCCACGAGCCCGGCGAGCGGATCGTCCGTGAGTCCACAACCGGCCAGGATCGCGAGCGCCTCGGCCTCGGCCTTCCGCCGATGCTTGTCTCGGGTGGCCCGGACGCCACGCTTGAGCGTGTTCAAGTACGCGCCGTGGGATACCGCGCTCCGGTTGCCCGGTTGGGCTCCCGACTTGCGCTTCCCGGCATCGGGCCCCACCCCACCACGGCCAGCCGGCGGGAGGTCGGGCGGAGCCGCATCGGCGGGCTTCTTAACACGTCGTTTCACATTCCGCCGCTTCCGCTTCTCGCAAGCTCAATGCCCACGGGACTTTCCCGCCGCTGGCATAGGGACTTCTTGTCGCCGCGCCGGGCTTGTTTGGGGCCCCACGAGCGCCCCACGGGGCGCCCGGTCGAAAGTGACCGTCCGCGACCTTAGAGGAGGATTGTCGCCGGGCGGAGGCGGAGCCGTTTATCCGCCCGGGACTGTCCTCCTGCTTTCCACAGTCTGGGGGGACAATCGGTCCCGTTTCGATGGGATGCGATTGTGGAAACCGATTGTCTTTCTTAGACAGTCTCCACAATCGGTCGGGAGACTGTGGAAACGCCTTCCCCAATCGGTTCCACGGTCCCCCACAATCGGTCGGGCTAGTCATCGTCGTCCTCGGTGAGCTGCACCCATTTCCCCGACTTGCCGGAGCCGGCGATTGCGGGGAGGACGCGGAGCCGTTTCAAGGCTTCAAGTCCGTTTAGGGCGGGGTAGTAGACCTTGGAGCGGTCGAAGCCTTGCGCCTCGCAATGGGCGGTCAAGGTCGGCTGGTAGAGCTTCCCGTCCGGTTGCTGGCGGAGGACGTGGAGGATTTCCCGCTGGCAGGCGTTGAGCTTCCCGAGGACGGCCGCGAGCCCGCCGGCTTCGCCCGAGGTGGCGCGGACGGCGGTAGCATCCGGCGCCGTGTCCTCGATGGTCACGGTACACAGCCCGTCGAGTCCGCCCGCCTCCCGCGAGAATAGCTCGCCGAGGGTAACGGTCACGGTCCGGCCGTGCTCCGTCATCTCCTCGGAGACTTTCTCGACGTAGAGCGCCCGGTCGGCCACGGCCAGGATGTCCCCGCCGCCTCGGGGCCGCTTCCGGGCGTCCGCGTGTTGTTCCTTCGCCGGAAGCGGGGGATGTGCCGTCATCAGGACCGCGAGGTTGTGAGCCTGCTTCAGCGGGGCCAGCGCGCGCGTGTAGAACTGGCGCCGCACCGGGTTGGTATCGTCAATCCCCGACGTGTACGCCGCGAAGGAATCGAGGATCAGCACGTCCGGCCGAAACTCGGTCACGGCCGCCACGAGGGCCGCGATTCCTTCATCCGTTGTGAACGTCATGCCTTGCTGCGGTCGGAGGTTCATGTTCTCGGCGAGAACGGCCAGCTCGGCGTCGGAGAGCCCGGCACCTTTCACGAGCCGCTGAAGCCGGCGCTGAAGTTTCCCGTACCCCATCTCTTCATCGGCCAGGAGCACGCGGAGCGGGCCGGGCGTGGCGAAGAGCCCGAGTGCCGGGCGCCCGAGCGCGAGGTCCACGGCGAGCCCCAGCACGAGCCACGTTTTGCCGTCTTTCGGTTGCGCCGTGAGTAGCGCCAGCTCTTGCCGGGCGAGCAAGCGGTCCGCGAGGAACGGGATGGGGAGCGGCTCGGCGGTCAAGAGTGTGAGCACGTCCGCGGACCGCCACGCCGAAGCCGTAACGGTCGGGGCGGGGGCCTCGGCTCGAATCCCGAGCCATCCCCGGACCGTCGCCGTCAGGTCTTCCCCCATGATCTTCGCGAGGCTTGGGAGGCCGGTCACTTCCTCCCGGCGCGCGAGCTTCGCCGCGGTGTCCGCCACGGCTCGGATTCGGTCCCGCGGCTCTTCGTCGCCCGCCGCCCGTGCGACCGCCTCAACGAATCGCTCGGCGTCGGGAGCCTGCCATCCGGCCCGGAGGAGCGTGCCGACGAGCGCGAGCGCCGCATCATGCCGCGCGTGTGCCGGCCAGTACCTTCCGAGGAGAGCCGCCGCCGCGACCCTCGCCACCGCGGCGCGGAGGTCGGGAGCCGCGACGTACTGGGGTCGGGCTTTCTCCGCCTCGGGCTCCCATTCGATCAACTCGCCCGTCTCGTGGACGCTCCCCGGGAAGACGGTTTGCCCGCCCGTTGAGCGAAGCTCCACGAGCATCGCCGCGTCTTCCCCATCCTTCCGTCGCCGAGGGTCAACGAATTTCTCGGTCTTCGCGGCGGGGCTTGTGTACTCCCAATGACTCCGGCGCCGGCTCGCGCGACCGAAAACCGAGCGCGTCTCGGGGAGGAGGTACGCCGCCGCCGCGACCGCCTCGGGACAGTCGAGGTCGGCGTCCGTGAGGTTGCCGGACGGCTCGCCGAGGATGATTCCGATGTTTTCTCCGTTCGTGAAGTAGCGGGGCACGTCGGCGACGGTGAGGCGGAGGTTTTGCCAGCCGTCTCCGGCAATCGGTTTCTTGCCGCGCACGGGGACCGGGGCGAGCCCGCGCCGGATGTAGGCGGTCACGATTTCCGCCGAGGTGCTCACGCCGCTTCCTTCCGTTCTGCCTCGGCGTCCGCGACGGGCCACGAGCCCGGGCCGTCGAGCGGGAGCCGAGCGGCCACGAGGAGCGCGCCGCGTAGCTTCTCAGGATCGGGCTCCCCGGCGACGTGGAGAAACACGCGACCGTCGGGGTACTGGTACACCGCGAGCTTCGCGGTCCAGCGTCTCACCCGCCGCGGGGTCATGCGTTCCCCCATCGGCCGCCTTGCACCGCGGCAGAGATCGCCTCGGTTTCGATTGCCGCCTCGGCGATCTGCTCGCCCGCGATCACATCGTCGAGCAAGTCCGACAGGTCGCGGGAGATTTCCTCATACAAAGTGAGCCGTTCCACGAGGCGCCGAATGGTGGCGACTAGGACGCGCCGCTCCCTCCACCTCGCGAGGTCGGTCATTACTTCGCCTCGACAACGCGGCGGAGGTCCGCGACGCGGAAGCGCCATTGTGATCCGACCTTGATCGCGGGGACGGTGTTCTCGCGGGCCCACCTTCGAACTGTCGGCTCGGAGGTATCCCACCAGCGCGCAAGCGTCTCGGTTGACACGAATCGCAGGTCGTCGGGAGCTTGCGTTTTTTCGGGCGTCGGTATCTGCATGCGGTGCCTCCTGAAGCACCGCCATCAGATACTATGAACGCCGAAACAATCGGCAGGATCGAAAGGTTAGACAGCCTCTCGATTAGGCGGGGTTACTCCGCCACGCGGCCCGGATGCTTCCACGCCTCGGGCGCTTTCGGCCAGACATTTTTGCGGAAGCGATCCGGCGCGAGTTTGAATTGCCGCTTCGCTTCCTCGGCGTAGTCGTCCCGCGTCATCCGCTTGGGACGCTGAGTCTCCGCGAGAAACCACTTGAGCGCCGCGGCCTCGCGCACGCCGTCCTCATCTATCTCGGCGCCGACGATCAGGAGCACCTTGGTCGGCCCTAGGACGATGCCGGAGACTCCCTGCCCGTCGGTACTGATTGTCTCCCGGTCGGGGTCCAGGATGTAGCGCCACGCTATGTCGTTTGGTAGGAGTCTCGGCTTCGTCAACGAAGCATCGACGGTCGGATTGTCGGTGTCGCGGACGTAGAACGTGACGGTGCCGTTCTTCCAGAGCGCGTCCAGGTTCTTATCCGAGCCGGCCAGCTCGCGGACCTTCTTGAAGCTGCGCATCCCCGTGTCCCCTTCGAGGCGTCCCTAGAAACGAAGCTGGCCCCCGCTGACGGAGGGACTTTCCGTCCCCGCTGCAGGCGGGCGCGGGGGCCATGGTGGAAACGTGAAACGATTGTGCAGGTAGCTCGTGCATCGGCGTATGTTCTTGTACAGAAGTCCCGAAAAGTCAATCCCCGCGCGGTGTCCCTTGTTCTGAAAATCCCTGCGTCGGCGGTTCAATTCCGTCCCGAGCCACCAACGCCGGACGGCGTTCCCCGGTCATGCCCCGCTCGGTTTGCCGACCCGCCGCGACGGCTACTCGGTCGGTCCGGACGGCCGGATCGTGTCCTGCTTCGCCTCGCCGCGCGAGCGCCAGAACCCGTAGACCAGCACCACGACGGCCCAGGTCGCGACGAAGATCCACGCGTGGGTGGGGGTAACGATCCAGCCTGTCGCCTCGGCGGCAGCGTGCTCCATCGGGTCAACCTCCCTGGAAGTCCGAATCCGGCGCCGGATGTTCTATCACGTTCCGCTCGGGCTCGCTGCCGTTCCGCCGATCCCCCGGACCTTGCGAACCTCGGCCGCGATCGCCTCCGTGACCGGCCCCGGCCGCCCGCTACCGACCGGCTTTCCCTCGAATTCCACCAGAGGCCGGACGCCTCGCGTGCTGGACGTCAGGAACGCCTCGTCGGCCCGCAGCAGGCGCGGAAGCCGCACCTTTCCCTCGTGGATGAGGAAACCCAGGCCGCGGGCCGCCTCGATCGCGAGCCCGCGGACGATTCCCGGCAAGATCCCGTCGCGCGCGGCCGGGGTGAAAACCCCGCGCCCCTTCACCACGAACAGGTTGCTCGAGCACCCCTCCGCGAGATGACCGCGCGTGTTGAGCCAGAGCCCTTCGTCCGCGCCGCGGCCCTCGG
>JBGQAU010000120.1:0-5980 GCA_041494445.1 Acidobacteriota bacterium
CGACCTGATCCTCAAGATCAATCGCTACCTCCAGCTCTATAATGACAACCCGCGACCCTTCACCTGGACGAAATCAGCCAACGAAATCTTCGAGACCATGTACGCCATGTGCAAAGCTACTTCCGAGTCGGCACACTAGGACCTTCTCACAAGCTCGGCCAAGGCTGTCAGTTCCTTCTCCGTCAGATCTTCTTTCCGCGCCACGCGGAACAGGAGTGGCAGCCGTTCGGCTGCTTTTGGATCGTCCGCGAGGTCCCTCGGGATTCGTCCGCCTTCCACGGCCGCAAGATCAACCATCTCGTGCCATGGCGCAGAACCCCGACGAATCTTGAGCACCGCTGCGAACGCTCCCAGGGTGTCCAGGTCCTGGGGGGGCGGAAGCACGCTTCTCTCGTACTTGCTCAAGTTCCCGGCGTCCACTCCGGTTTCCAAAGCGAATGCCCGGAGCGTGTAGCCCGCCTCGATGCGCCGGATCTTGAGCCACGGACCGAACCTCGGGCGCTTGGTGGTCATGTTTGGCTCCCTCCCTGTTGTATGATCATACAACAGGGAGGGAGCCAAAGCAAGAGTCATTTTCCCGAAAGAGAGGCATCGAACCTCAAGCGGTCGGGCGGAATCTCCGAACCCCGTGCCTCCAGGACACGTCAGCCGCCGAGAAGGCTGATGCGTGGGGCCAAAACCAGCGGGATGCCAACGAGATCAGTTCTCGGGTGGCAATCGGTGGCCCACGCGAGGACGGTCGGCCGCACCCCAGACGCAAGAAATAGTCTCGCTCAGTCGGTGGCTGCTCGAACCGGCCGCTCGTCGGACGACACCAAGATGCCACCGCGAGCGAAGGAAGCGTGCGAGAGGGGGCCCCAGCACCCCGTTGGGGCCCACGCTAGGGAACCTAGGGGCATGGTCCGGTTTTCGTCGTTCTCCCTGGTGCTTGAAAGTCGCCGGCCGATTCTCGTTGCGCCTCTCGATCCCGCGGGCGTCTCTACCGTTGCGGCGGGGAGAGCTTGAACTCGAATGCCTCCTTCCCAATCGGAACAGTGACGAGGTATTCGTCCGCCTTCTTCTTCTTGAAATGCACGATGCCGTGGTAGGAGCCGCCGGGTTCTATGGTCTGGGTTCTCGCCAGGACTGCGGAAAGCGCGTTGACTTTGGATTCAAGATCCGCTCGGCGGGCCGCCAGCTGATCGTCTTTTTCTTTCTTTGCCTCTGCCTTTTCCGCATCAGACGGGTAGGTCGTAACCGTCCCGTTGTATCTCCCGTTGACGTTCGCACCGTTCGCGTAGTTTCGCTCGGAGTAGGTCCCGGATACCTGACTCTGCTTGGGCTCGGGACCGTCGTCAAGCGCCGCGGACAAGGAGTCGAGCGCGTTCCCCAGACCGTTCCAACGCCGGATTCGTTTCTCCACTTCCTGTGCCGTGTACGTCTTGAGCGGAATCCGTTCCTCGCCTTCCCCGCGCCGCACGACGGCTGTCGTGGCAATCTGCTCGGGCCAGAACGTCACGGGGCTTGTGGTTTCATTCACGACTTCGACGCCCAACTGAAGATCGGAAAGCGTGGACTCGCATTGGCCAGGTTTCAGGAGGACGGCCGACACGCGAAGACCGCCCGCGGAACTCACGAGGACAGCGCGACCATTGACCCAGCGTGTCTCGGTCTCTGCGCTCACGGAATCGCTGAGGAGAACTCCGAGCAGTGCCAGTGGCACGAGTGCCAGCGAGAACAATCCGGGGACGTCACGGCTCCGCATGGTCCCACCCCTTCCGACCGTCGGATCGCGTCGGTGCGACTCCCTGATCGTGGCGGCGACTGTCGCCATTGTTCCAATATAGGTGCCGACTTCGACGCGTCCAGCCTTAAGGTAGTTGTGCGGGTCTTCGGCAGAGGGGACGTTTCTGCTCAGCCGCCAGCGTTGGCACAGCCAGGGTCTCTACCCAGGGCCGTTCGCGGGATTGTCGAGGGGAGCCCAAGACCAGGCGGCCCCGAATGCTTGCGTCAGCGCGGTTCACCCCTTCATGTCGCCCAGGGAGCGGAACCGGATTTCCCAGAAGACGAAGGCGGCTGCCAAGGCCGCCGGCTTGAGCGGGGTGACCTTTCACACGCTGCGCCACACCGCGGGGTCCTGGATGGCGCAAGCGGGTCACTCCGCCGTGCAGATCGCCAAGGTTCTCGGACACGCCACCACCGCGACGACCGACCGCTACATGCACCTGTCCCCGTCTCACCTGCGCAGCGCCGGGAATGCAGTGGAGGCCGCCCTCGATGTACCCGCCACCCAGTCGGCCACCAATTTGATTTCGCCGGATCCCGCCAAGAACGACCCCGCCGGAAGTGCTATGCTTACCACGACTTCCGCGCACGCGGGCCGTTAGCTCAGTCGGTAGAGCATCAGCCTTTTAAGCTGAGGGTCGCTGGTTCGAGTCCAGCACGGCTCACCAATCAAATCGCAGCGACGTGTTAAGATCCTCGGGGCGATCATTTTATGCTCTCACGGAACTTCTTAGCCGGCGCGCGCGCGGCGGTCGCGATCTCGCTGACCGCAATGGCGACCCTGCCGCTCGCTGAGCCCGCCCGGGCGGCCGAGGCGGCGCCCTGCTCGAAGTACGCGCTCCACGGCGTCGTCCCGGGGATGCGCCCCAGCGAGGTCCGCAAGAAGATGGGCGGCCGCGGAGATTCCACGGACGTGGCTCCGGGTCCGTTCGGCCCGGCGACCTTCGTCACCTACCCGACGCGCGCCGCGGGCACGATCCTCGTGCAGTACGACCGGGACCTCCAGAAGGCGTCCGAGGCGCGGGTCGCCGGCGTTCTGGTCCGCGGCGGCGAGGGGGCCGCCGACCCGGCGAGCTTCGCGCGCATGCTGCTCGAGACCTTCGGCGAGCCCACCGCAGGCCGGGACTTCCTCGACGGCGGGCTCCGGTCGGGAACGGCGGTCTGGACGGACCGGGCGTGCGACGCCGAGGTGACCGCGTTCCGCGGCGAGAGCGAGTGGTGGCAGCCGGGCGCGGGCCAGCTCAGCGTAGAGGTCCGGTCGCTCCGGTACGCCGAGGCCCTCGCGTCGTGGAAGCGGACGGGAGAGGCCTTGCCGCCGGGCGCGGCCGCGTCGCCTCCCGTTCCATCGGCGCCCGAGACCCTGGTCCTGCTGGTCTCCCCCGAGCCCGAGAAGGTCACCGCGCCCTCGGCCGAGCCGGCCGCGGCCAGGACGGACACGACGATTCCGGTCCGCATCCCCGAGGCGTGTCCGCCTCCGAAGTTCCCGGCGGCTCAACCGAGCCTGAGGGTGGGCGCGCGCGTTCTCGTCCGCGCCCTCGTGCGCGACGACGGCTCCGTCGCGGACGTCAAGGTGCTCGAGACCAATCGACCGCACGCCGGTTTCGAGGAGGCCGCGGTGGAGGCGGTGCGGCGATGGCGATTCGTCCCGGGCACGCAAGGCGGTGCGCCGGTCGAGGCGTCCACGGATCTCTGGATCGATTTCCAGTAAGCGTTCCGCCGCGCCGGCGGTTGCCCGGGGCGGGGCTTTCCGCTAGACTTCCAAGTCGCTTCCCGATTGGGTCCCCATCGTCTAGTCTGGCCTAGGACACCACCCTTTCAAGGTGGCGACACGGGTTCGAATCCCGTTGGGGACACCACGCTTCACATGTACTCGAACGCGAGGTCGATCTCGGTCCCCGGGCCGAGCGAGGCCGTCACCGGGCACTCGCGGGCGGCCAGCTCCATGATGGCGCGGGCGCGGGGCTCGAGGCTCGCCGGCAGCTCGATCCTCGCGGTCAGCTTTCCGATGTGGCGGCGGGGGACCGACGACATCTCCTTCAGCACCTCGGCGCGCGCGCCGCGGATGTCGAGGCCCCGGTTCCGCGCGGCGATCCCCATCGTCGTGAGGATGCAGGTCGCGAGGGCGGCGGCGACCAGGTCGGTGGGGGAGAACCGCTCGCCCTTCCCCTGGTTGTCCGCGGGGGCGTCCGTGGCGATCCGGTCGCGGGAGGGCACGTGCAACACCGCGCAATGAAGGTCGCCCTCGTAGACGGCTTCGATCTTGACGGCCATCGAGTTCTCCTGGGTCAGCGCGCAGGCGCTCGGACCTGAAGGGACTCGCACCGGCGGAGCTGCGCCGACCCCTCCGGATGCTCCGCCAGGCGCTTCTCGATGAACGCGCGCTGCGCGGAGGCGCAGCCCATACGATACAGGTAGAACTCGGTGCCGCGCGACCGGCGCGCCGCCTCGAGGCCCGCGGCGGGGTCGCTCGCGATCTCGGAGGCGAGGTAGAGCCTCAGGGCCTCGTTCTCGGCCACGACCGAGGCGCGCATCGCGGCGTCGAGGCCGCGGACCCAATCCCATCCGGCCTGGGGGATCGTCGCGAGCGTCGCGATCTCCCCGTCCTTCATCGTCTCGCCGCCGCTCCGGAAGAACTCCATGAGGGGGCGCTCGTCCGTGACCGCCGGGGCGCCTTCGACCCAGCGCTCGATTCCAGCGCGGTCCAGGAGGAACGTCGCGAGGAACGCCTCCGGGGTCTCGAGGTACGCCGCCTTCAGGTTCGCGGCGGTGCGCGCCTCGGCGTACGCGCCGCGCAGGCGGCCGACGTCGAGCGCGATCGGCGCGTCGGAGCCCACGAGGATCGCGTCGCGGATCGACGGGAGCCACAGCTGGACGTGGGGGAACGCGTCGAGGAACGTCCGTGCCGCCATCCGCGCGGACGCGAGGCTCTGGGCATGGAGCGGGAGCCACTGGGCTACGACCCCGCCATGGGCCAGGCGGCGCTTCGCGATCTCGTAGAAGTCCCGGGAATAGAGGTGTGCCGACCCGGCCACGATCGGAGGCGGGGGCTCCAGCGTGACCACGTCGTAGAGATCCCGCGACGTCTCGAGGAAGTGCCTCCCGTCCCCTCGGACGAGGCGCACCCTGGGGTCCCGGTACGCTCCGCCGTTCTCCGCGTCGAAGATCCTGAGCCCCTCGATCACCCCCTCGCTCAGCTCCACCGCGTCGATGGAGCCGAGGCGCGGGTGCGAGGCGACGGCGCCCAGCGTGATCCCGGTGCCGAGGCAGATCACGATACCTCTCGACGGCCTCGCGGCGAGCAGCACGGGCAGGTGCCCTTCCATGGCCATGTAGCGCCAGACCGGCTTGACCGTGGCCGACATCGCGACGCCGTTCGTGATCAGGCTCTTCGCATCCGGGTCGAGGAACCCGTAGTTCTTCCGGACGATCGCGATGGTGTCCGTGGAACCCTCGCGGTAGAGCAGGACCTCGCCGATCTTCTCCCGCCCCCGGCTCGCGCGCAGGAAACCTTCGAGGAAGCGGGTCTCCGGGAGGAAGGCCGGCACGCCGCAGGCCAGGGCCAGGCCGGCCGCGAGCGCCCGCCTCGCACGGGAGCGCCCGGTCGCGACCACGACCACGGCACCCGCGGCCGCGTTCACGAGGGCCAGCACCGCCAGGGAGCGCGGCGCGCCGAGGGCGGGGAGGAGCGCGAGACCCGTCAGGAGCGCCCCACCGATCGCTCCGGCCGTGTTGACCGCATAGATGCCTCCGATGCCCCGGCCGAGGCGGTCGCGTCCCCGCGAAGCAACCCGCGCGGCGAGAGGGAGGGCCATCCCCGAGAGGATCGTCGGCGGGAGCACGAGGAGCGAGGCGCGCGCCGCGGAGGCCAGCAGGAAAGGACCGAAGCCGCTCGCTTCGGCCGGGACGAGCAGGGGAGGCATGAACAGGAGGCTCGATGCGACGTAGAGGCCCGTGGCGGTCTCGATCCACGCGAGGAGCGCGGCCGGCCGGCGGACATGTCCCGCAAGGGAAGCGAGCGCGAGGGATCCCAGCACGAGCCCGAGCAGGAACAGCGCCAGCATCAGGCTGAAGGAGTACGCGTACGAGCGCATGGGGAGCGAGAGGAGCCGGGTCCAGACGACCTGGGCGCCCAGCGCCGTCAGGCCCGAAAGCCCAATCGCGATGTAGACGGCACTGGAGTCGAGGCGCGGCGGCGCGGGGCTCGCGGCGGGTGCCG
>JBGQAU010000087.1:0-11977 GCA_041494445.1 Acidobacteriota bacterium
CGTATGGAACTCATGGAGATGAGGGCGGCCCACCGGCTGCTCGCCTCGTTCGACTACCCGCCGGGGTGCGTGGAGCGCGGCTACGCCGGAAGAACGCTCCACGTCGACCTCACGGAGAACCGGATCGAGGCCAGGCCGGTCACACGGTACATGAAGGACATCTTCACGGGCGGAAAGGGGTTCGACCTGTACTTGATGTGGCACTCCGTCCCGGGCCCCATCGCGTGGGACGACCCGCGGAACGGGCTGTACTTTTCCGCCGGACCGCTGGGCGGGACGCCCTACTTCTCGGGCTCGGGCAAGTGCCTCGTCACGGGGATTTCCCCGACCACCGGCTCCGTGATGGACTCGAACGTGGGCGGGCACTTCGGGCCGCTGCTCAAGTTCGCGGGCTTCGACGCGCTCGAGGTGCGTGGGAAGGCCTCGGAGTTCGTGCTCCTCGTCATCGACGGGGACGAGCACCGGGTGACCATCGAGACGGCGCCGCACGAGGCGTTCAACAGCTACGACGTCGCCGGTCAGCTCCACCGCATGTACGCGAGGAGCCCCGAGGAGCTGCAGAGCCTCTCGGTCGTCTCCGCGGGGCAGGGCGCGGTGCACACCCTCATCGGCTGCCTCAACGTCTCGTTCTACGACTGGAAGCGCAGGGAGCCCCGTCTCAAGCAGGCCGGCCGGGGAGGCCTCGGCACCGTGATGATGGACAAGAAGCTCAAGGCGATCGTCGCCAAGTCGGTCGAGAACCGTCCCCGCTGGTCCCTGGCGGTCGAGGCGCCCTGAGCGCGACAGGAGTCACTCCATGGGATGCGTCGTTTGCCGGGACATGATCGATGTCGACGCGATCGTCGACGGGTGGGGCGGCGACGACGAGTTCGTCATCGAGATGCTGCAAGGGGTCCAGGGGCGGTTCCGCTACCTGCCCGAGGCGGCGCTCGAGCGGATCTCGGAGCGCACCGGCGCCGACATGGGCCGCCTCTACCACATCGCAACGTTCTACAAGGCGTTCTCGCTTACGCCCCGCGGGGAGGTCGCGATCCAGGTCTGCACCGGCACGGCCTGCCACGTCCAGGGCTCGGTCCGCGTGATCGAGGCGTTCAGCCGCGAGCTCGGCGTGCAGCCGGGCAAGAGCACGAAAGACCTCAAGTTCAGTCTCGACGGCGTCCGGTGTCTCGGCTGCTGCGGGCTGGCGCCGGTGGTGACGATCGGGCCCGATCTGATCGGCGGGGTGGACTCCTCCAAGGTCCCCCGCCTGATCAAGAAGTACGGCAGGATCCCCGCGGCCTCGACGAAGAAGACGGCGAAGGCCGGCGCCGGGGAGAGAGCCGATGCCTAAGGTGACGCTCGACAACCTCGATGCCGTAGCACAGCAGGCCGAGCGGGAGCGCGCCGGGTACAAGGCGATGCTCATGGTGTGCGCCGGGACCGGGTGCGTGTCGGCCAAGTCGCTGCCGATCCGCGACGCGTTGCGGGGGGAGATCGACCGCCGCGGGCTCGGGAGCGCGATCAAGGTGGTCGCGACCGGCTGCAACGGGTTCTGCGCGCACGGCCCGATCTGCGTGGTGGAGCCCGAGGGGGTGTTCTACGAGCGGCTCAAGGCCGAGGCGGTGCCGGAGCTGATCGAGTCGCACTTCGTGAAGGGCAAGCCGCTCGAGAAGTTCCTGTACCGGAAGAACGGGAAGGAGCGGCCGATTCCGCTCGAGAAGGACATCGAGTTCTTCGCCAAGCAGCACTGCATCGCCCTCAGGAACCGCGGCAAGATCGATCCCGAGAACATCGCGGACGCCATCCGCGCCGGCGCCTATCGCGCGATCCACAAGGTCCTCCGGGAGGGAGCCGACGGCGACGCGATCGTGGCGCAGATCGTCCGGTCCGGCATTCGCGGGCGCGGCGGGGGCGGGTTCCCGACCGGGCTCAAGTGGAAATCCTGCCTCGAGGCGGCGCGCAAGCGCGGCGTCCCGCCGTTCGTCGTCTGCAACGGCGACGAGGGCGATCCCGGTGCGTTCATGGACCGCAGCATCGTCGAGGCCGACCCCCACGCCGTCATCGAGGGGATGCTGATCGGTGCTAAGGCCGTCGGGGCGACGGAGGGCTTCGTCTACATCCGCCTCGAGTACCCGCTGGCCCTGGAGCGCCTGCGCAAGGCGATCGCCGAGGCGCGCGAATGGGGGCTCCTCGGCACGGGGATCCTGGGCACGGACATGGAGTTCGACATCAGGATCCACCAGGGGGCGGGCGCGTTCGTGTGCGGCGAGTCGACCGCGCTGATGGCCTCGATGGAAGGCCGCCCCGGCGAGCCGCGCGCCAAGTACGTCCACACGGTCGAGTACGGTTACCGCAACCAGCCCACCGTCCTCAACAACGTGGAGACCTGGGCCAACATCCCGCAGATCATCCGGCGCGGCCCGGAGTGGTTCGCCTCGATCGGCACGGGCGACGTGTCCCTGTCGCCGTGGGGCGGCAGCTCGGGCACGAAGGTCTTCTCCCTCGTCGGGAACGTGAGGAACTCCGGGCTCGTCGAGGTCCCGATGGGGATCACGCTTCGCGAGATCGTGTTCGACATCGGGGGCGGCATCCCCGACGGGCGCTCGTTCAAGGCGGTGCAGACCGGCGGCCCGTCGGGCGGCTGCCTGCCCGAGTCCAAGCTCGACCTTCCGGTGGACTTCGACACGCTCGTCGAGGCGGGTTCCATGATGGGCTCGGGCGGCATGATCGTCATGGACGACCGGACCTGCATGGTCGACGTCGCGCGCTACTTCGTCGACTTCCTGTGCGACGAATCGTGCGGCAAGTGCACGCCGTGCCGCGAGGGCCTCGTCAACCTCCGCGAGGTCTTGACGCGGATCACGCGGGGCGAGGGCCGCGAGAGCGACCTCGGGTTGCTCGAGGACCTGGGCGCGGTGCTCACCGACGGCTCGCTGTGCGGTCTCGGCCAGACCGCCGCCAATCCGGTCCTCTCCACGGTCCGAAACTTCCGCGAGGAGTACGAGGCCCACATCCACGACCGCCGCTGCCCCGCGGGGATCTGCAAGGATCTCGTGAAGTACTCGATCTCCTTCGAGTGCACCGGGTGCGGGGCCTGCGTCAAGGTCTGCCCGACGAATGCCATCACGGGCGAGACGAAGAAGCTCCACCTGATCGACGAGGTGCTGTGCATCAAGTGCGGAACCTGCATGGACGTCTGCAAGTTTGACGCCGTGAAGGTCCAGTGAGCCCGAGAGGAAGCCCCAGATGATCCAGGTCACGATCGACGGCAAGACCACCGAGGTCGCCCCCGGCACGACGATCCTGGCGGCCGCGAGGAAAATCGGGATCTCGATCCCCGCGCTCTGCGACAGCGAGATGGTGGAGCCCTACGGAGCCTGCCGGGTGTGCAGTGTCGAGATCGACGACGGGCGGCGCAAACGCATCGTCACCGCCTGCAACTACCCGCTGGACAAGCCGGTGAATGTGGCCACGGGGAGCGACCGCGCGCTCCGGGTCCGCCGCCTCGTCCTCGAGATGATGCTCGCGCGCTGGCCCAACGTGAAGGTCGTCCGGGATCTCGCGCGGGAGGCGGGGCTCACCGCCGCGCGCTTCGTTCACCCGAGGCGCAACGAGAGCGAGCACGCCTGCATCCTCTGCGGCCTGTGCGTCCGGCTCTGCCATGAGGGGGTCTGGCACAAGATCCTTGCCTTCGAGGGGCGCGGCGACTCCCGCAAGGTGACGATGCCCTACGGGAAGCAGCCTAAAGAGTGCGTCGGCTGCATGCAGTGCGCCTCGATCTGCCCGACGGGAGCGATCCGGTTCGTGAACGACCCGAACCACCCGGTCGACGCCGAGCGCATCCGGCGCGCCGGCTCGGAGCTCACCCGGGAGGTCCTGGTGCTCGACAGCAGCCAATGCCACATGCGCGAAGTCGGCACGGCGCACCTCGTCGAGGTCATGAACGACTACGATCTCCTGCCGGTGATGAACTACAAGTTCGGGGCGCACGCCGACACGCACAAGATCGCCTCGGACAAGTTCATCAAGATCTTCACCCAGGGGGTCGCGGACGGCTGCTCCCTCGGCTGCGACATGGCGTGCGCCAAGGCGGTCGAGGGGCATCGGCTCCGCACCGGACCCGACAAGGGCAAGAGCGTCCTGGTGGACGGTCCCGAGTACGAGACCGCCTCGGGCTGCGGCAGCAACATCGGGGTCTTCGAGCCGTGGGCGATCGTGGAGATCAACTACTACTGCGACCAATACGGCGTCGACACGATCTCGTTCGGCACGCTGATGGCGTTCGTCATGGAGTGCTACGAGGCGGGGATCCTGAACGAGGAGCGGACGGGCGGGATCGACCTTCGCTTCGGAAGCGTGGACGGCACCCTCGAGGTGCTGCACCAGATGGGGCGCGGGGAGGGCTTCGGCCTGATCGCGGGGCAGGGAATCCGCCGGATGAAGAAGATCTTCGTCGAGCGCTTCGGCGCGGACCCGGCGTTCGTCCAGGACATCGGGATGGAGGCGAAGGGGCTCGAGTACTCCGAGTACGTGACCAAGGAGTCGCTGGCGCAGCAGGGCGGCTACGGGATCGCCCTCAAGGGACCGCAGCACGACGAGGCGTGGCTCATCTTCATGGACATGGTGAACAAGCAGATCCCGACGTTCGAGGACAAGGCGGAGGCGCTCCACTATTTCCCGATGTGGCGCACCTGGTTCGGGCTCAACGGCCTGTGCAAGCTCCTGTGGAACGACGTCGAGCCGGAGGACAACGCCGAGTCCGGCGCGCCGGCGAAGGTGCCCAGGCACGTTCAGGGGTACTGCGAGTTCGTCGCCGGGATGACCGGCAAGGAGGTCACGCCCGACGACCTCATCACCCAGAGCGAGCGCGTGTACAACTTCCAGCGGATCTTCAACCTGAAGGTGGGCTACGGGCGGCGCCGGCACGATGCGATCCCCTATCGCTCCCAGGGCCCCGTCACCGCCGAGGAATACCTCTCGCGGCAGGACCGGTACGACAAGCAGCTCCGGGAGGAGATCGGCCTCGATCCCGCGACGATGACGCTGGACGATAGGCGCGGAGCGCTCCGGCGGCATCGCGAGGAGCGCTACGAGAAGCTCCTCGACGCGGTCTACAAGCGGCGGGGCTGGACCTCCGACGGGATCCCCACCCTCGCCAAGGCCCGCGCCCTCGGCATCGACAAGGTCGAGGGGCTCGTGGAGCTGCTCGCGGCGCACGGAGTCACGGAATAGCGATGACGCTCACGGTCAACGGCGAGCCGCATCCGTGGCGCGAGGGGCTCACGGTCGAGGCGCTCCTGAAGGAAAAGACCTTCTCCTTCCCGCTGAAGATCGTCTTCGTGAACAAGCGGCTCGTGAAGAAGGGCGAGCAGTCCGTAACACTTCTCGAGGACGGCGACGTCGTCGAGGTCGTCCATCTGATCGGCGGCGGCTAGTCTCCCGAGTCCTCGACCCGATTCCATCCCGAGGAGGGCTCATGTCGAAGCGTCCGATCGCGATGTCGGTTCTCGCGGGCCTTCTCCTGCTGGCACCGGTCGCGCTCGCGGCGGACTCGCTGATCCTCGCCACCACCACGAGCACCCAGGACTCCGGTCTCCTCGACGTGCTTCTCCCCGCCTTCGAGGCCCGGTTCCGGACGAAGGTCAAGACCATCGCCGTCGGCTCCGGCGAGGCGATCGCCATGGGGCGCCGGGGGGACGCCGACGTGCTGCTCGTCCACTCGAAGGCGGCCGAGGACGCGTTCGTGGCCGAGGGGTACGGCTCGCTCCGCCTCGACGTCATGCACAACGATTTCCTGGTGGTCGGGCCGGCCGCCGACCCCGCGAGCGCAAAGGACCTCGAGGTCGCCGAGGCGCTCAAGAAGATCGCCACTGCAAGAGCGGCGTTCATCTCCCGCGGCGACCAGTCCGGCACGCACAGGAAGGAGCTGGACCTCTGGAAGAAGGCGGGTGTCGACCCCGCGGGGCAGGGCTGGTACGTCGCGACCGGCCAGGGCATGGGCGAGACGGCCCGCATCGCCTCCGAGAAGCGGGCCTACACGCTGATCGACCGGGGAACCTATCTCGCGATGAAGGCCAAGCTCGACCTCCTGACCGTGGCCGAGGGCGGCGCGGACCTCCTGAACAGCTACCGCGTGATCGTCGTCAACCCGGAGAAGCACCCGAAAGTCCACGCCGCCGGGGCCCGGAAGTTCGCCGAGTGGCTCGTGAGTCCCGAGGCACAGAAGATGATCGGCGATTTCGGCCGCGAGAGATTCGGCCGGTCCCTGTTCGTCCCGGACGCGAAGTGACCCCGATCGCGGAGGCGGTCCGCTCGGTCCTCGCCGCTCGCGGGGAGCTCGCGGGCATTCTCGCGCTCTCGCTCCTCGTCTCCGGCGCGGCCGTCGTCGCCGCCATGGCCCTGGGCGTCCCCGCCGGGATCTTCCTCGCGCTACGCCGCTTCCCCGGGCGGCGCGTGCTGGTCACCCTCGTCAACACCGGGATGGGGCTTCCGCCGGTCGTGGTGGGGCTCTTCGTGTTCCTCCTGCTCGCGCGCTCGGGGCCCTTCGGTGCGCTGGAGATTCTCTACACGCCGTGGGCGATGGTCCTGGCGCAGATCGTCATCGCCACCCCGCTCGTGACCGGCATCACGCTCGCCGCTATCCAGGGCCTCGACCCGCGCGTCCACCTGCAGATCCTCTCGCTCGGCGCCTCGAGGCTCCAGTGCCACTGGAAGCTCGTCCAGGAAGCGCGGCTCTCTCTCGTGGCGGCGCTCGCGGCCGGGTTCGGTTCGATCATCTCCGAGGTCGGTGCCGTCATGATCGTGGGGGGGAACATCCGGGGCCAGACGCGCGTGATGACGACGGCGATCGTCCTCGAGACGCGGCAGGGGGACTTCGCAGCCGCGGTCGTTCTCGGCGCGATCCTGCTGCTGCTGACCATGCTGTTCAACTGGCTGTTCACCTGGATCCAGCAGAGGCAGAAGGGATGAGCCTCCTGCGCCTCGCGGACATCGGGGTCCGGGCCGCGGGCCACTCGATCCTGGACCTGCCGGAGCTCGACGTGGAGGAGGGGGAGATCCACGTCGTCCTCGGCCCGACGGGCGCCGGCAAGAGCACGCTCCTGCGCGTGATGAACCTGCTGCAGCGGCCCGAGCGCGGAGCGATCTTCTGGCGGCGCGAGAGGATCCCGTGGCCCGCTCCCCTCGCCCTGCGCCGCCGCATGGCGATGGTCTTCCAGTCCCCGCTGCTCTTCTCGGGCAGCGTTCTCGACAACGTCGCGTACGGCCTTAAGATCCGCGGGGAGCGTGGGGCGCGCGCCCTCGCGAAGGCGGAGGCGATGCTGCGTCGCATCCACATCGATCACGCGGCGCACCAGCGGGCCGCGACGCTGTCCGGAGGCGAGGCGCAGCGGACCGCCATCGCCCGCGCGATGGTGCTCGAGCCCGACCTCCTGCTCCTCGACGAGCCGCTCGCAGCACTCGACGAGCCGATCCGCGAGCATCTTCTCGAGGAGCTCCGCCAGATCGTCCGGGAGCGGCGGATCACCTGCGTGTACGTGACCCACGAGCAGGCCGAGGCCTTCGCCCTCGCCGACCGGATATCGATCCTGGACGCGGGAAAGCTGCTTCAGACCGGGACGCCGGAGGAGGTCTTCTACCGTCCGAAAGGGCGCGCCGTCGCGGAGTTCCTGAAGACCGGGAACATCCTCGCCGGCGAGGTCGTCGCCCGAGACGGAAGCTTGGCAAGGGTAAGGGTCGGCGGCCGGACGTTCTGGGCTTCGTCCGATCTCCCGCCGGCGAGCCGCGTGCTCGCCTGTATCCGACCCGAGGAGATCCACCTGACCCGGAACGGGGACGCGGGCACCAACCGCCTCGACGGGACCGTGACCGCCCTCCTCCAGGGGGGAGCCACGGTCAAGGTCGAGATCGACTGCGGCTTCCCCGTCCTGGTCCTGGTCACGCGAAGGACGGTCCGGGAGCTCGACCTGAGGCGCGGCGAGCGTGTCGGCCTCGCCTTCGCGCCGGTGATCGTGCACTTGATCCCCGACGACGAGACGCGGAGGATGGCTGCGAGTCCGTAATCCGGGTCAATGCGGGAGGCGTTCTCCATGGCTCACAACGGCGATGAACGGTACTCGCGGCAGGTCCTGTTCCCGCCGATCGGTGCCAGGGGCCAGGAGCGCATCCGCGCCGCCCGCGTGCTGCTCACGGGGTGCGGCGGGCTCGGCGGCGAATCGGCGAGCCTGCTCGCGCGGGCCGGCGTCGGGCTCCTCAGAATCGTCGACCGCGACGTCGTGGACCTTTCGAACCTCCAGCGGCAGGCCCTCTTCGACGAGGACGACGCCCGCGACTGCGTGCCGAAAGCGGTCGCCGCGGCCCGCCGCCTCGGCCGGGTCAACTCGGACGTCACGGTCGAGCCGGTCGTGGCGGACGTCCACGCCGGGAACGTCCTCGGCCTCCTCTCCGGCATCGACTTGGTCGTGGACGGCTTCGACAACTTCGAGGGCCGTTTCCTCCTGAACGACGCATGCGTCCGGCAGGGCTTGCCCTGGGTCTACGGCGCTTGCGTCGGCGAGTCGGGGGTCAGCACGCTCATCGTTCCGGGGCGGACGCCTTGTCTTCGCTGTATCCAGCCCGAGCTGCCTGCCGCGGGGGCGGCCCCCACGTGCGACACCGTCGGGATCCTCGGACCGGCCGCCCATCTCGTCGCGTCGCTCGAGGTCGCGCAGGCGCTCCGTTGGCTCGTGACGCAGGAGGCGCCCGAGCCGGCGGTGCTCCTCTCCGCGGACGTGTGGACCCTGCGCTTCCACCGCGTCGAGCTGCCGCCCCGCGCGACACTGCCGCCGTGTCCCTGCTGTGTCGAGCGCCGGTTCGAGTTCCTCGAAGCGGCCACGAGCCCGGCCGAGTCGCTGTGCGGCCGGGACGCCGTCATGGTGCGCTCCCTCGCCGAGTCGCCGCCGAGCTTCCCCGAGATCGCGGCGAGGCTTAGGCCCCTCGGCGAGGTCCTCGTCAACTCCTTCGTGCTTCGCTTCAGGTTGCCCCCGTACGAGCTGACGCTCTTCCGGGACGGCCGGTGCACCGTGAAGGGCACCGCGGACACCGCCCTCGCCCGGAGCCTCGTGGCGCGCTATCTCGGTGCCTGACGCGCGCGCGCGGCAGCCGGTGCGGGCAGACCGCAGGGGTCGCTCCCCTCGACGATCTCGATCACGCGGACTTCCTTGACGTTCCGCATGCTGCGATCGACGTTAGCGGCAGTCCGCGAAGCGCTGGCGGCCGCGGGGCACGACCTCGCCATCTGACACGACTGCTGTCTACCTGCCTGTGCGTGATTCGGTCGCCACGAAAACATGCAAAAATTATATTAACGATAGACCTTTGACCCACGATTCTTTGCACCTGTGTGATCCGGACGATCGACATAGGCGTTGAAAAGGCCGTCTTTCTGTGCTTTTCAAGGTCCGTGACGTGCGAGGGGGGGGTGGCGGGCGAATTGCCTTGTCCACCCACCCGGCCGGCCACCTCGGCGGCGCAAGGAGAACCCCTCGGTGTCCAGGAAGCTCAGCCGTTACGCCCTTCTGGCCCTTGCCCTACTGGCGTTCGCTCGGCCGGCGGTGTCGGGGACGATCTCTCTCGCGTGGGATCCCGTGGCGGGCACCAAGCTGGCCGGTTACCGGGTCTACTACGGCAGGTCGTCCAAGACGTACACGCAGCGCCTCGATGTGGGGAACACGACGTCGGCGACGGTGACGGGGTTAGCGGAATGCACGACGTGGTATCTCTCGGTGAAGGCGTACAACACCGCCGGCACCGAGAGCACGGCGTACTCGAACGAGGTGACCGGATGGGCGCGGCCGGTGGTCGCATCCGTCGCGCCCCCCTCGGCGAAGCAGGGGAGCCGCGTGACGCTCACCCTCACGGGCAACGACTTCCGCAGCGGAGCGACCGTCCAGTTCGGGAACCCCGCGATCTCCGTGAACTCCGTCAGCGCGGCCTCGTGCACCGGCCTGACCGCCGACATCACCATCGCGGCCGGCGCGGCCGTCGGCCCGACCAACGTCGACGTCATGAACGCCGATCGCACCTTCGGCACGCTCGCCGGTGCGTTCACGGTGCTGGCCGGCGCGCGGCCGGTGATATCCGCCGTGACCGCCACGGCCGTGGCCTCCACGACCGCGACCATCACCTGGACCACGGACGTCGCCTCGCGCAGCACGGTGTTCTACCGCCGCTCGGGAGAGACGGGATACCAGCAGACGCCGAACCTGGACCTCGTGACGGCACACTCCGTCGCGCTGCAAGGCCTCACGACAGCCACCGTGTACCAGTACCACGTGAGGAACGGCAAGGCGGACGGCACCTTCTCGGTGTCATCGCCCGACCAGACGTTCACGACGACCTCGAACGCCTACCGCTACATCAGCTTCGAGGCCGAGGCGGGGAACCTCGTCGCACCCGTCGTGGCGACCTTCGGCGGCAACCAGTTCGACTCGGGCTCGATCACAACACCCGCCGGGACGTCGACGGGAAGCGCGGGCAGCCCGTCCGGAACCGCGACGTACGGCATCAATGTTCCGTCCGCCGACATCTGGTACCTCTGGGTGCGCGCGTACGGCGCGGATGCGGGCTCGAGCGGATGGTTCCAATCGATGGACGGCGGGCTCCGGCAAGCGTTCTTCGCGCCCGTGTACGGCAGGTGGGCGTGGGCCGGCGGCGCGCCCTACGCGCTCCAAGCCGGGCTCCACGCGCTCGAGCTCGGCGGGTACGACGCGGAGGCCATGGCCGATCGCGTGCTGCTGACCAACGACGATTCGTTCGTCCCCACGGAGCAGCCGGTGGACGACCAAATCGCCCCCGCCACCCCATCGCTGTTCACCGCCACCGCGGGGAGCACCCAGGTGACGCTGGGTTGGACGAACCCCGCGAATGCCGATTTCCACGACACGCTGATCCGGTATCGCACCGACGGGAAGTACCCGGTGAGCCCCGCGGATGGGTTCAGGGTCACCGTCCGGAACAACGCGCCGCAAACCGCCGATTCGTTCGTCCATTCCGGGCTCAAGAACGGCACCACGTACTCGTACAGCGCGTTCGCCCGGGACCCCTCGGGGAACGTCTCGATCGCGGCCCACGCCCGGGCGACCCCCAGGTAGGAAGGGCGGGAAGACGGGATTCGGCTTCTGAGCGCGAGCGGAGTTTCGGGACCCGTTCGGTCCGGTGCCCGGGCGTCACGCGCGACGCGGTAGGGTTACACCCCATGGAGAGATCGCGGTCCGGGGCGCACCATCGGAGGGTGATCGATTTGATGCCGTCGCCATCGTCTGCGTGGGAAGCTTGCCCCCCGGGAGTGCAACGGAATGAGAAACTCCGCGGTCGTTCTCACCTTGCAAGAGGTCTCGGCCGCGTTTCATGACGGCGCTGGGGTAGCACCGCGGGGACCGGCACGGTAGAAGGAGGCAAGGTGAGCGCACTCAAGATCGTGGCACTCCTGTTGATCGCCGCCGGCATTATCGGGCTGCTGTACGGCGGCATCACTTACACCAAGACGACCCACGACGCCAAGATCGGCCCGCTCGAGTTGTCGATCAAGGACAAGGAAACGGTCAACATCCCGGTATGGGCCGGTGTCGGTGCGATCGTGGTCGGCGGGGTCCTGCTCTTTGTGGGCACGAAGAAGTAGCTGTGCCTCGGCGACGCAGACTACCAGAAGAGACACCCGTCACCAGCGGGGGGAACTTGCCATGACGATGTCGCTACCGGCACTCCTGATTCTCATCGTGATCGCGGCCGTTTGCGGCGCCATCGGGAAGGCCATCGCGGGCAGCGCTCGCGGCGGGCTGATCGTCTCGACAGTTCTCGGCTTCATCGGGGCCCTTCTTGGACCTTGGGTCGCCCGGTTGCTCAAGCTCCCAGAGCCTTTCATGGTCACGATCGGCGGGCATCCGTTCCCGGTCCTGTGGTCCATCATCGGCGCCGCCCTTTTCGTGGCGATCATTCACCTGTTCTCCCGACGGAGGTGACG
>JBGQAU010000068.1:0-17888 GCA_041494445.1 Acidobacteriota bacterium
CGCCGGGGCGCCGCCAGCACGCGCCGCAGCCGAGACCGCTCGGAGGCCGTGAGGCTCCCCGAGGCCTCCGCGATCCGGAGCAGACGGCGCGAGAGCACGCGGTGCGACTCGGCGGCGTCGGGACAAGCGCTCCCGAGAGCGCGGAGGTGGGAGGCGAGGGTCGCCGCGTCGCCGCGGGCGATCGGCCCCGTCAGCGCCCCCTCGATTCCCCCCGCGTCGAGGTGCTCGATCGCGCCGCGCGCGATCGGGAGCAGCGCCTCGATCGCCTCCCGCTCGCCGAGGCCGGTGGCGCGAAGCACTTCGGCGGCCAGCGACAGAAGCGCGACCAGGTCGTTGGACGCCAGCGACGCGGCCGCGTGCCAGGCGGCCCGGCCCGAAGGCCCGAGCGCTCGCGGGAATCGGACGACGACGAGGCCGAGGTCGAGCGCGAGCCGGCGCGCGACCCTCACCGCCCGGGAGTCGCCCTCGATTCGGGCGCGGCTTCCGGAGAGGACCGCGCTCGCCGCCCGCGGGAGCCCGAGCACCTGGAGCGGATGCAGTACGCCCACCGCCGCGCCGCGCCGGGCAAGGGGCGCCAGGAGAGCGGGGCCGAGCGCCCCCGCGTGGTGGAGGACCGTCCGGTGCGGCCATCCGAGAGGGACGCGCGCGGCGAGCCGGCGCGCGAGCGGCCCGATCTCCCGGTCCGGGACCGCGAGCAGGACGAGCGCGGCCGTCTTCACGGCGGCCTCGGGGGAGGCCGCGGGCAGCGCGCCCGGGATTCCCCGGCAGATCTTCCGCGCGGACGCCGGCGTGCGGGAGGCGATGCCGGCCACGGGGTATCCGGCGGCGACGAGGCCCGGTAGGATCGCTCGCGCGAGGCGGCCGGCACCGATGACCGCCACCGCCGGACGGCGCTCGCGGCTCAAGGGCGTCTCCTCAGGGTCGCGAGGAGCGAGTCGAACTCGGGGGGCGCCGGCGCCTCGAGGACGAGCGGGCGCCCGGTCACGGGATGCGTGAGCGCGATCCGGGCCGCGTGGAGCGCGAGCCGGTGGAATCCGAGAATGGCGGCGCGCTTCGCGGAATCGCGGAGGTTCCGCCACGGCTGCCCGCCGTAGCGCGTGTCTCCGACGACCGGGTGCTTGAGCGCTTCGAAGTGCACACGGATCTGATGGGTCCGCCCCGTGACCAAATCCACCTCGAGGAGGGCGAAGCCCGGCAGGGCCTCGATCGTTCGGTAGGACGTGACGGCCGAGCGGCTCCCGGACGCGCCCACCGCCATCCTCGTGCGGTCCGATCGGCTCCGCCCGATCCCGCGATCGATGGTCGCCGCCCGGGGGTCCGGGTGGCCCCAGACCAAGGCGAGGTAGGTCTTTCGCACCTCCCGGCGGGCGAACGCCGCCGCCAGAGCACGGTGCGCCGCGTCGGTCTTCGCCACCAGGAGGAGCCCCGAGGTCTCGCGGTCGAGGCGGTGGACGATCCCGGGTCTCACGACCCCGCCCGCGGGAGCGAGGGGGGTACCGCGCCCCAGGAGGGCGTTCACGAGCGTACCGGATCCGCGGCCGTGCCCCGGATGCACGACGAGCCCCGCGGGCTTCAGCACCGCGAGGAGATGCTCGTCCTCGTAGACCACGTCGACCGGAATCGGCTCCGGCTGCGGCGTCGCGGGAAGCGGAGGCGGGAGGGCGATCTCGACCTCGGCCCCCCCGGCGAGCGAGAGGCCCGCCTTCTCCGCGGTGCGGCCGTTCACCTGCACCCGCCCCTCGACGATCAGGCGACGCAGCGCCGAGCGGCTCCGGTCCGGGACTCGCGACGCGAGGAAAACGTCGAGCCGCGACCCATCCGCGTCGTCCGGCACCGCGAGACGCAGGATCTCGCCGGTCACGACTCGATGGGCTCCTCCCGCCGGAAGCGGTAGAAGATCAGCATTCCCAGGGCCCAAAGACCGGTGAGGATCGCGAGGATCTGGGAGGTGGAGAGAAGCCCTCCGAAGTAGACCCCGCGCTGCTCGTCGCCGCGCCAGATCTCGATCGCACCCCGGAAGAGGCTGTAGAGCAGCACGTACCAGAGGAACGTCGAGCCGTCGGGGCGAATCCTCCGCCGGTAGAGGAGCGTCAGGACGAGGGCCAGCAGGAAATCGGCCGCCATCTCGACGATCTGCGTCGGGAACAGCGGGTCCCCGAGGGGAACGCCGGTCCGCTCGCGCGCGACCGGGTCGGTGAAGGTCAGGGCGCACCAGAGCCCGGGAGATCGCACGCCCCAGCAGCACCCCGCGCTCAAGCAGCCGACGCGGCCGATCGCCTGGGAGAGGGCGAGGGGCGCCGCGATCGCGTCGCCGAGCCGGTGGAGCGGGAGCCGCTGGCGGAACACGTAGAGCACGAACACGGCGGAGCCGACGAGGATCCCGCCCATCAGGACCCCCGCGGAGCGGAGCGTGGAGAGGATCTCCGGCGGGTGCGCGAGGTAGTAGCGCCACTCCACGATCACGAGGGCCGCCTTCGCCCCGACGAGTCCCGCCACGAGTGAGTAGAACGTCAGGTTGAACGCGCGGTCCGGATCCACGCCGAGCCGGACCGCTCGGCGCAGGAACCACCACCAGCCGACGACGACCCCCAGCGCGAACAGGAGGCCGTACGTCGGGAGGAAGAGGTGGGTCATCCCGAAGAGCGGCAGATCATGGGTTCCGAGGTCCAGTAGGATCGGGTGCATGGGGAGAGTCTACTCCTGCCCCGACGGACGGTCCGCGCGCGGCCGGTCGTCCGGCACCCCGCCGCCCGTCGCCTGCCCGGCGGGCCTCGCGGCGTGCTGGGGCCTGAACAGGTCGAGGAGCAGGAGGCCGGCGCCGACGACGATCGCCGAGTCCGCGAGGTTGAACGTGGGCCAGTGCGCGGTCCCGAAGCGGTCCGTCAGCCACTGCGCGGCTCCGGGAAGAGACACGTAAGCGTCGAGGAAGTCCACGACCTCGCCCCGGGCCGCGCGGTCGATCAGGTTGCCCAAAGCACCGCCGAGGATCGCGGCGAGGCCGGCCAGGGTCCGCCGGTCCGGCTCGTCGGTCTTCACGAGGAACACGGCGATGGCCGCGATCGCCAGGAGCGGAAACACCGTGAGCAGCACGCTGCGCCACGGGTCCTCCCAGCCCGCGAAGTAGCCGAACAGGCCGCCGCGGTTTCGCGAGTACCACAGGCTGAAGAAGCCGGGGATCACGCGTACGGGATCCCGCCCGCGGAGCAGGAGGTCCGCGGCGATCTTGGAGGCCTGGTCGACGACCAGGACGGCCAGGGACAGCGCGAAGTAGGCGCGCCGGCCGGCGATCGACGCTGAGAGCGTCATTCCCGTCCCGTGGACGAGACGATCTCCCGAACGGCCGAGGCGCAGCGCCCGCACACCCCGGGCCAGTCCGCGTCCGCCCCGACGTCGGTGGTGAAATTCCAGCAGCGGGAGCACTTCTCGCCGTCGGCGCGCGCCACCTCGAACCTCAGCCCCGCCTCGGTCTCGGAGCGCGACGCGGAGTCCGACACCGGGCCGAACTCGACCCCCGACGTGATGAACAGGAACCGGAGCCCGTCCCCGAACGACCGCAGGAACGCCACCGACTCCTCGGGCGCCTCGAGCCGGATCTTCGCCTCGAGGGAGCCGCCGATCCGCTTCGCGGCGCGTGCGGCCTCGAGCACCTTCTGGACCTCGAGGCGGAACCTCAGCAGCCGCTCCCACCGCTCGAGGAACCCCGGCTCCTCCGGCAGCTCGAGCGGCTCCGGGAACCGCTCCGCATGGACGGTGGCCGTCCCCCATCGCTCGCGGCCGCAGAGCGCCTGAAGCTCCTGCCACACCTCGTCGGCCGTGAAGCAGAGGAGCGGCGCCATCAGCCGGTCGAGGTCCATCGCGAGCCGGTGGAGCACCGTCTGCGCCGACCGGCGCTCCCTCGAGCGGCGCGGGGAGGTGTACAGCCTGTCCTTGAGGACGTCCAGGTAGAACGACGACAGCGTCACGCCGCAGAAGTGGTGGAGTCCGTGGTACACCGCGTGGTACTGGCGAGACTCGTACGCCGCGAGGAGCCGTCGGCGGAGAGCCTCGAGCTGGTGGAGCGCCCAGCGGTCGATCTCCTCCATCTCGGCGTACGGCACACCGTCCCTCGCGGTATCGAACCCCTCGAGGTTGCCGAGCAGGTAACGGAAGGTGTTCCGGATCTTCCGATAGGCTTCCGCGTTGCGGTCGAGGATCTCTTCGGAAAGGCGCATGTCCTCGAGGAAGTCCACCTGGCTCACCCAGAGGCGGAGGACCTCGGCGCCTCGCTTGTTCGCCACGACGATGGGCGAGATCGCGTTCCCGAGGGACTTCGACATCTTCTTCCCGTTCCCGTCGAGGGTGAACCCGTGGGTCAGCACGGAGCGGTAGGGCGCGCTTCCCCGGTCGTTGACCGCGACGAGCAGGGACGAGTGGAACCAGCCGCGGTACTGGTCGTGCCCCTCGAGGTAGAGGTCCGAGGGCCAGGGGAGCGAGGCGTCGCGGCCGAGAACGGCCGAGTGGGAGACGCCCGACTCGAACCAGACGTCCACGATGTGTTCCTCGAGCCTAAGACGGCCGCGCTCGCCGCACTTCGGGCAGACGATCCCCCGGGGAACCAGCCTGAGGAGCCGCTCGTCGGCGCTCGCGTAGGGCCGGTGCCGGTCCCCGTCGGGCACGCCGAACCAGGCGTCGGAGCCCTCGGACAGGAACAGCCGCGTGAGGTGCTCGAAGAACGCCGGGTCGCGGACGAAGGCGTCCGGCGCCTCCGGGAAGCAGGCGCCGCAGACGACCAGGGGGATCGGCACCCCCCACGTTCGCTGCCGGGAGATGCACCAGTCCGGCCGGGTCGAAACCATCTGCGCGATCCGCTCCTCGCCGAACGCGGGCATCCAGCCGGAGCGGTGAATCTCCTCGACCGCCTTTCCTCGGAGGCCGTTGGCGTCGAGCGAGATGAACCACTGCGGGGTCGCGCGGAAGAGCACCGGGTTCTTGCACCGCCAGCAGTGCGGGTAGGTGTGCGTGCAGGGGTCGCGCCGCAGCAGGAGCCCGCGCCCGCGGAGGTCGTCCACGATCTTCTCGTTGGCCTCGAGGACGAACGTCCCCTTGAGCCAATCGGGGCCGACCCGCTCCGGGAGGAACCGGCCGTCGTCCCCCACCGGGTTGAACGGCGGGAGCCCGTACTCGCGGCCGACCGCGAAATCCTCGGTGCCGTGCCCGGGAGCGGTGTGGACGCAGCCGGTCCCCGCGTCGAGCGTCACGTGATGTCCCAGGATCAGCACGCCTTGGCCCGCGGCCGGTCCGGACGGCGCGGCGTACGGCCGCTCCACCGGCGCGCGGTTTCCGATCCATTCGGATCCCTCGCCGACCAGCTCGCGCCCGGTGAACTTCGCGACGATCCGGGCGCCCTCCCAGCCGAGGTCCGCCGCGACCGCGCGGAAGAGCCCCTCCGCGACGATGAACGTGTCCCCGCCGGCCTCCGCCGCGACGTAGGTGAAGTCCGGATGGAGGCAGACCGCGAGGTTGGCCGGGAGCGTCCACGGAGTGGTCGTCCACGCCACGACGGAGACGCGCCGCCCGGCGAGCGCGGGCACCCTCGCCTCGAGGCCAAGGACCGGGAACTTCACGTGGATGGACACGTCGGTCCGGTTCTCGTACTCGACCTCGGCCTCGGCCAGCGCGGTCTTGCAGGAGAAGCACCAGTGGACCGGCTTCTCGCCGAAGTACACCGCTCCTTTCGCGAAGAACCGTCCGAGCTGGCGGACGATCTCGGCCTCGTACGTCCGGTCGAGGGTCCTGTAGATCGCGCGGCGGCTCGGCGCGCCCTCCGCCTCCTCCCTCCCGTCGAGCGCCCGGTCCCAGAGGATGCCCAGGCGGCGGAACTCCTCGCGCTGCACCTCGATGAACTTCTCGGCGTACGCGCGGCACCGCGCCCTCACCTCGAGCGGGGTCATCCCGGACTTTGCGCCGCCGAGCTCGATGTCCACGCGGTGCTCGATCGGGAGTCCGTGGCAATCCCACCCGGGGACGTACGGGGCGTCGTGCCCCATCATCGAGCGGGATTTGACCACGATGTCCTTCAGGATCTTGTTGAGCGCCTGGCCGAGGTGGATGTTCCCGTTGGCGTATGGCGGACCGTCGTGGAGAACGAAGGGAGGCAGCCCCCTGCGCGCCTCGCGCACCCGACCGTAGGCGTCGATCCGATCCCACCACTCCAGGATCGTCGGTTCCCGCCGCGGCAGGTCCGCCTTCATCGGGAAGTCGGTCCGAGGCAGATTGATCGTGTTCTTAAGTTCAACGTTCTTGGACACTTGGCGTCCCTCGAGGAAGTGGGTACTCTAACACACCCTGCTCGCCGTCGTCAGGATCGCGAGCGGGACCGCTGGAAAGGGGTCGCGATGGGCGGGGTTCTCACGGCGGTGGCGATGAGCGGCGGGGTGGACAGCTCGGTCGCGGCGGCGATTCTCGCGCGCGACGGGAGGCCTCTCGTCGGCTTCTCCATGTACCTGGCGCGGCGCCACGAGAGTGGGGTCGGGCAGAAGACCCGCTGCTGCTCGCTGGACGACTGCCAGGACGCGCGGACGGTCGCGACTCGCCTCGGCTTCCCGCACCGCGTCCTCGACATGGAGGACGACTTTCGCCGGCTCGTCCTCGACCCGTTCGCCGCGGACTACGCGCGCGGGCGGACGCCGTCGCCGTGCGTGGGCTGCAACACGTTCCTCAAGTTCGGGGCGCTCCTCGAGAAGGCGCGCGCGGTCGGCGCGGGAACCGTGGCGACCGGCCACTACGCGATTCTCGCGCGCGACCCGCGGAGCGGGCGGACGCTGCTTCGGAGGGCGGCGGACGTGGGCAAGGACCAGTCGTATTTCCTCTTCGATCTCTCCGAGGAGCAGCGGCGCGCGGCGGAGTTCCCCCTCGGCGGGATGAGGAAGGACGAGGTCCGGGAGGCGGCGCGCTCGCTCGGGCTCGCCGTCGCGGAGAAGCCCGAGTCCATGGACCTGTGCTTCCTGAGCCGGGGAGAGGACTACCGGGACTTCCTCGCGCGCCGCGGCCTCGCCGCCGCCTCCGAGCCGGGGGAGATCGTGGACGTCGAGGGACGGGCGCTCGCGCGCCACGACGGGATTGCCGGCTTCACGGTGGGCCAGCGCCGCGGGCTCGGCGTCGCGGCGGGACGCCCGCTCTACGTGGTGCGGATCGAGGAGGAGACCCGGCGGGTCGTGGTGGGCGGGAACGAGGACCTCCTGAGCGATCGCTGCACGATCGAGCGCGTCCGCTGGATCGCGTTCGAGCGCCCCGGCGGCCCAGTGCGAGCGGCCGTGAAGATCCGCTCGACGCACGCGGGGGCCGGAGCGACGGTCGAGGACCTGGGGGACGGCACCGCGGTCGTGCGCTTCGACGAGCCACAGCGCGCGATCGCTCCGGGCCAGGCCGCGGTGTTCTACGACGGCGATCTGGTGCTCGGCGGCGGGTGGATCCGGATTTGACGCCCGGGGCCGCGCTGCGCTAAGCTCGGCCTCTCATTGGGCGGGAATAGCTCAGTTGGTAGAGCATCAGCTTCCCAAGCTGAGGGTCGCGGGTTCGAATCCCGTTTCCCGCTCCAGTATCCCACTTGCGCGCTCGCGACCACGAGACGGTTCCAACGCACCAAAGCAGCGTTCATGAGAAGGAAGAAGAAGCCGGCTTCGAGAGTCGGGTCGAGGATCGGACGCGGTGCCGAGGCGTTCGTTTTCGCCACCGGCAGCTGGACCGGCAGCGGCGTCGCGCCTTCGCTCCGCACCGAGAGGGGAGCGCGGATCGAGGGAGCGTTCCGCGTCCTTCCGCCGGAGACCGCTCCGCGTTCCGGGCGTGGTTGACCGCGTCCCATCCGCCGAAGCTCCCGAAAACCCCGAAAGCTCGGACTTTTCGGCACCACAAGGTGCACAATTCGCGTTGCCCCTCCGCTCCGCAGCGTGGTACCTTTCCCGAGAATCCGCGAAGCCACGCGACGTCGAGTCGCTTGCGCAGAGGGTCCCGACCTGGGAGGGGGGCCGGACGCCCAAGATCCTGCCGCTCGACCAGGTGCGGCCGGAGCGGGAGTTCAGGCGCTCGCCCGGAGAGCGCGAGGCGGGACGTGCTGACGGTTGCGACACGACACGAGACGACCACGAGGAGGCGCGCCGGCGCGCGGACGGAGGGCGCGCCGTGAGCGCGCGCGCCCGGATCCTCGTGGTGGACGACGAGCCGTCGATCGGGGATTTCGCCGCCGAGGTCCTCGGGTCGGCGGCGTACGACGTCGCCTGCGCCAGGACGGGGCACGACGCGCTCCGCCTCGCCCGGCACGAACGGTTCGACCTCGTCCTGCTGGACATCAACATGCCGGAGATGGACGGCTGGGAGACGTTGCGGCTCCTCAAGGCGGACGAGACGATTCGCGATCTTCCCGTGATGATGTTCTCGGTGAAGGGCGAGCCCCGCGACAAGGTCCACGGCCTCCAGGAAGGGGCGGCGGATTACTTGACCAAGCCGTTCGGGGTGGACGATCTCCTCTCGCGCGTGCGCCGCGTGCTCGGCGAGGGCGCGGGACCGGCCGGCGCGCCGATCCGGGAGGCCTGACCGTGGACCCCCGCGAGATGGGCGGCCTCGACGATCGCCAGCGCAACGAGTTCCTCAAGCTGCGGAGCGCCCTGCACGACCGGATCACCGGGCTCCCCGCCTACCCGCTTCTCTTCGACAATCTCCGCTCGGCCCTGGACCGGCGTCGCCATCTCGGCGTGCTGCATGTGGACGTCGCGAACCTCGATCTCGTGGAGTCGCTCTACGGCTGGCAGGTCTTCGACCGCGTGCTGGCGAGGATCGCCGACGTGCTCCGGCGGCTCCCGGGAACGGAATTGCCCTCGGGGGCGCTGCTCGCCGTCAACGGGGTGGCGGGCGACCGCCTCGTCGCCTTCGTCCCGGCGACCGCGTCAGGGGCGGAGGTGGAGCCCGCGGACCTCGCGCGGATGGCCGCCGCGACGCACGCCCGCCTGGATCAGGCGTTCGACGACGAAGAGTGGTCGGGCCTCTCCCCCCGCCTCGTGTTCCGGGTTGGTCACGCGCTGCTCTCGGAGGATCCGTTCTACCGGTTCGAGCGGCGCGTGCACGCGGCGGTCGAGGAGGCGCGGACCCTGAACGCGCGGCGCCGGCGGCGCGCGGAGACGACTCGCGGCGCGGAGCTCAGGCGGATCATCCGCGAGGCCGAGGTCTTCACCGTATTCCAGCCCGTGGTCGACCTCGCGACCCGGGAGACCATCGGCCACGAAGCGCTGGCGCGCGGGCCGAAGGACAGCGGGTTCGAGATGCCCGCCCCGATGTTCGCGCTGTCCGGCCGGCTCGGCGTCGCGGCGGACCTGGACCGGCTGTGCCGACGCCGGGCCGTCCAGGGCTCGGGCGCCATGGACGAGAGGGGTCGGGGCAAGATATTCCTCAACGTTCTTCCCGGCTCGCTCTCCGACCCCGAGTGGTTCGAGGACTCGTTCACCGGTCTCCTGACGGCGTCCTCTCTGAGCCCCCGGGACCTCGTGCTCGAGGTCTCGGAGCGGGGGGCGGACCCCGACATCGGCCGGCTCGCGTCGGCGATCGACGCGCTCAGGGATCGCGGATTCGGCGTGGCGCTCGACGACGTCGGAACCGGCTACGCGAGCTTCGCGACGATCGAGAAGGTGCGGCCGGATTACCTCAAGGTGGACGTGAGCCTCGTACGGGGCGTCGACGAGAACCTGATTAAGCAGGAGCTGCTCTCCTCCCTCGTGCACATCGGCACGCGGATCGGCGCCGCCGTGGTCGCCGAGGGGATCGAGTCGGAGAAGGAGGCGGCGGCGATCCGCGCGGCGGGCGCGCCGCTCGGACAGGGCTACCTCTTCGCGGTTCCGTCGGCCCCGGGCGCGCTGCCGGGGCCCGCGAAACCGCGAGACCCGGGGCATTGAGTCGGGAGAAGGCGGGCGGGAAAGGTCCATGACGCAGGAATTGGCCGCGGGCGCGCAGGGAGCCGGCATGGAAGGACTGCTGGCGGGGAACGCCGGGCTCCTGTTCGTTCTCGGGGTCGGGTTGACCGCGCTCGCGGTGCTGCTGTTCCTCCTGCTCCTCCTGTCCCGGCGGCAGCAGCGGCGCGACATGCGCGAGGTCGTGCTGGCGGTGGAGTCGCTCCGCACCGGCCGCGCCGCGCGCCCGGCGGAGCTGGACCCGCGCTCCCCCTTCGTGGTGCTCGCCGATGCCGTGAACATGCTGGGACAGGACCTGGCGGCGCGCGCGGTCGAGGCCGAGGGGAGGGGAGAGGGGTTTCGCGCGCTCCAGGACGCCGCCAGAGACCTCGCGGTGGTCACCGCCGACGCGGATTTCGATCTCCGCGGCCTGAGCGCCGGGGCCGCGGCGCTGCTCGGTTGGGAGGAAGGCGAAGTGCTGGGCCGGCCCGCGGCGGTGCTGTTCGACGAGGCCGCCTGGAAAGATCTGCTGCCCAAGCTCGGGCGGAGGAACTTGAGGGAGCACGGTGTGGAAGCGCGCTCCGTGCTGCTCCGGCGCGACGGATCGAGATTCCACGGCAGCGTGAGGGTCCGGCTGATCGCCGGGTCGGCAGGGGAGGCGCGCGGCTATCTGTTCGTGGTGAAGGACGTGGACGAGGACGTTCGGCTCGAGCAGGAGCTGAGGCAGTCCGAGGCGCGCTACCGCGGGGTCGTGGAGGCGATCCCGGAGGCCGTGGTCGTGCTTCGCGGTGGAAGGATCGCTCACCTCAACGTCGCCATGGCGGAGATGCTCGGCGGGCGCGCCGAGGAGCTCGTCGGCGTGCCGCTCAGGGACCGCGTGGCGACCCGGGACGTGATGAAGGTGCAGGAGCACCTGGCCCGGCTCGAGCGATGCCGCGCGGGGGAGCGGCTGGACCTCCACGTGACGCTCGTCTCGCCGGACGGCCGCGGCGGCGTCGACGTCCGCCTCTCGCTCGCGGCCGCGCTCGTGGACGGGAGCGCGGCGGTCGTGGGCACCGTCGCCGACGAGACCGCGGCTCGCCGCCTCGAGGCGGAGATCCGGCGGAACGAGTCGCGGCTCGACGCGGTTCTCGAGGCGACGACGGACGCCGTGGTGTCGCTCGCCGACCTGCCCGGGGGCGCGATGGTGCGGATGACCAACCGCGCCTTTCTCGACCTGTTCGGGCTCCGAGAGGGGCAGGTGCTCGGCGCGACCGAGGGGGATCTGCTCCGGTTGCTCCGCGAGCGCGGCGGGGGAGCGGAGGAGGTCGCCGCGTTCCTCGCCGCGGCGAGCCGCGGGACGAGGCGGGAGACCTGCACGCTCGGTCCCGCTCCCGCTCGAGCTCTGGAGCTGACCGCCTCGCCGCTCCTCGATCGGACCGGCGCTCCCCTCGGCCGGATCCTGGTCTGCCGGGACGCTTCGCGGGAGACCGCCGAAGGGCGGCGGCTCGAGGGCGAGGCCGAGAGCCTTCGCGCCGCCAGGGTGGACGCGGAGGCGTCCTACCGCCGTCTCGCCGCCGTCCACGAGGCGCTCGAAGCGAAGAGCCGCGAGACGGAGCGGCTCAACCGTGAGCTGCGCACGCTCGACCGGATGAAGACCAACCTTCTCGCCAACGTCACGCACGAGCTGCAGACACCGCTGGTCTCCGTGCGCGGCTACACCGAGATGATCCTGAAAGAGCGGCTCGGCGCGATCAACGAGGAGCAGCGCAAGGGGCTTGGCCTCTCCCTGAAGAACATCGACCGCCTGATCTCGATGATCGACAATCTCCTGGCGTTCGCGCGGATGGACCGGGAGGCGGCGGAGCTCAAGATCTCGGTCTTTTCCCTGAGCGCCATTATCGAGGAGTGCCGCGAGACGCTCCGCGCGAAGGTCGAGGCGAGACGGATCCGGCTGACGGCCTCGTTCGAGGACCCCGGGATCGTCGTGAACGCGGACCGCGAGAAAGTCCTGCAAGTGTTCCTGAACGTCGTGTCGAACGCGGTGAAGTTCAACCGCGACGGCGGAGAGATCAGGGTCGAGGTCCGGAAGGGGAAGGCCGGCTTCGCCGCCGTGCAGGTGAAGGACACCGGAATCGGCATCCCCGAGGAGGACCTCGAGAGGATCTTCGACCGCTTCTACCGCGTCGGCGCGGGCTCCGGCGAATCGCAGGAAGGGACCGGCCTGGGGCTCTCAATCGTCCGGAACATTCTCCGGCTCCACGGCTGCTCGATCCGCGCCGAGAGCCAGGTGGGCCGCGGGACGGCCTTCACGTTCACGCTGCCGCTCGCTGCCGCCGAGGCCGGCTTGGAAGAGGAACGCGGCACGGCGTCGCCGCGTCCCCCCGCTCTCGAGAGCCCGCCTCCGCCGGAACCCCCGCCCCCTCGGGCGCCCGAGCCCGAGCGCCGGTCGCCCGCCACCGGCGACGGCTCGCCCTCCCCGCGCCCGCGGTTCCGGATCATCCGCCGCAGCTGAGGGGTCAGAGCTTGTTTCTTGCCTGAGCACAAGCGCTCGAGGCAAGAATCAAGCTCTGACCCCTCAGCGGGCGCGCTGCCTCCGGGCCTCGAAGAGCAGCACCGCGGCCGCGGCGCCGATGGAAAGGCTCTCGACTCCCGCGTGCATCGGGATCCGCACCCTGTGGTCCATGACGGCGAGCCAGGCCGGCGGGAGGCCTGCTCCTTCGCCGCCGAGGAACATGGCGACCGGGCCGGTGAAGTCCACGCTCGCGACGTCGGTGGGGGACCTCGGGTCCGCGCCGACGCAACGGATTCCGCGCTCCCTGAGGCGAGGAAGCAGCTCCTCGCCGCGGCACGCGGCCGCGGGTAGGCGGAAAATCGAGCCCGCCGTGGCTCGAACGGCCCTGGGATGGCGGAGGTTGGCCCCGTCGCCGGCGACGACGAGCCCGGTGGCGGAGGCGGCATCCGCGGTGCGGAGCACGGCCCCGAGGTTCCCCGGATCCTGGACGCCGTGGAGCACCGCGAGAAGCGCGGGGGCCCCGCGCCCCTCGATCGCCTGGTCCAGCGTCAGGGGACGCGCTCGGATCACCAGCAGCACCGGCTGCGGCGAGCGGGCGTCCGAGAGCGAGGCCAGCACGACATCCGTGGTCTCTATCAGGCGGATCCGGGCGCGCTCGAGCCCATGCCTCAGGGCCCGCCCCTCTTCCGAAGCGCCGAGTCTCGGCGAGACGACGGCGATTTCCACGTCGGCTCCGGCCCGGAGCGCCTCTCCCGCCAGGTGGACCCCTTCGGCGACGAACACCCCCTCGGCATCGCGCGCGCGATGGTCCTTCCGCAGCTCGCGGACCCGTCGCAGCGCAGGGTGGTTCCGACCGATCATTGTTGCGTTCCTCCGCCGGTCTCCATGTTAGACTTCCACCGCTCAATATGGAAAGACGTCTGCCGGACGGGCTCCTGGCCATGCCCACGCGCATCCTGACACTCAACCCGGAAGAACCGCGCGAGGACCGGCTCATGCAGGCCGTGGCGGAGTTGAGGTCGGGAAGGATCGTGTCGCTTCCCACCGAGACCTTCTACGGGCTGTCCGTCGACGCGTTCGACACCGAGGCGTGCGCGCGGGTCAACGACCTGAAGAAGAAGCCCCGAGGATCGCCGATGCTGCTCCTGCTTTCCGGCCCGGAGCAGATCGGGTCGGTCGCCGGGTCTCTGCCCGAATCGTTCGCCGCCATCACCGCGATGTTCTGGCCGGGGCCGCTCAGCCTCGTCGTCCCGGCCGGCCCCGGCCTCTCGGAGGAGGTGAGCGGCGGTTTGGGGACCGTAGGAGTCCGGGTACCCGGGCTCGCGCTTCCCAGAAAGCTCGCCGCGGCTCTGGGAAGGCCGATCACGGGCGTGAGCGCCAACCTCATGGGGCATCCGCCGTGCCGGACCGCCGCCGAGGTGGCCGAGGTTTTCCCGCAAGGGGTGGCGATGATCCTCGACGGGGGACCCAGTACCGGAGGCGCGCCCTCCACGGTGCTCGACCTGACCGGACCCCACCCGAGGGTCCTCAGGGACGGGGCCATTCCCGTCTCCGCGCTGAGGCCGTTCCTGTCGGGCCTCCGCAAGAGCTGAAGGTATATGATGGGACCGTCGTCGAAGTCGGACAGACGGTCGCCGCGGCGTACGCCGGGGAGGAAAGTCCGAACTCCGCAGGGCAGCGTGCTGGGTAACGCCCAGGCTCGGTGACGGGACGGAAAGTGCAACAGAAAGCAGACCGCCGGCCGCGTGCTCGCCGCGAGCCACCTCGCGTTGCGCGTCACGGCGCGGCCGGTAAGGGTGAAACGGTGCGGCAAGAGCGCACCAGCGCCGGCGGCGACGCCGGCGGCTAGGCAAACCCCACGCGGAGCAAGACCGAATAGGGGAGCGTTCGAGGCTGGCCCGGCCGAAGCTCTCGGGTAGGTTGCTGGAGGACGGGGGAGACCCCGCCCCTAGAGGAATGACCGTCACCTCGCTTTGCGAGGGACAGAATTCGGCTTATGGACGACTTCGACGATGCCCACTCCCGCCGGTCCGCGGGTGGCCGCGGCCGGCGGGAGAGGGGCGCTTGTCCCACTCTCTCCGCCGGCGATCTCGTGGGGGTCGTCTCGCCCGGATTCGCGGTGCCTTCTCTGGCGCTCGCTCGAGGGACCGCGGCGCTGACCGCGATGGGCTTCAGCGTGGTCCTCGGGCGCAGCGTTCTCGCGCGGGACGGATACCTCGCGGGATGCGATGCCGCGCGCGCCGAGGACCTCAACGCGATGCTCGCGGATCCCGCGGTTCGCGGCGTCTGGTTCGCCCGCGGCGGCTACGGCACGGCGCGGATCCTCGACCTCGTGGACTGGAAAGCCGCGGCGCGGGACCCGAAGGTGCTGGTCGGGTACAGCGACCTCACGTCGCTGTTCGCCGTCGCGGCGCGACGGACGAGAGCCGCGTGCCTCTACGGGCCGGTGGTCGCGGAGCTCGGCGAGCCGGGGTCGTACCACGCGCCGTCCCTCAAGAAGATGCTGGCGGGCGGGAAGATCGAGATGCGATTCCCGCGGCGGGCGGTGCTCCGGCACGGGCGCGTCCTGGGACCGCTCCTGGGCGGGAACCTCACCGTGCTCGCGCATCTGCTCGGCACGCGATACGCGCCGGACCTCCGCGGGGCGGTTCTGTTTCTCGAGGACGCGGGCGAGACGGTGTACCGCCTCGACCGGATGCTCCAGCATTTGCGCATGTCCGGCGCCTTGGACGGGATCGCCGCCGCGCTCTTCGGCTCGTTCGAGCCCGAGCCGAGGCGTCGGAAGTTCCCGCCAGATCGCCCGCTGCTCACGCTGGTGCGGGAGGTGTTCCTGCCGCTCGGCGTGCCGGTGGTGGTGGGAATCCCGGCGGGCCATCTTCCGGGGAAATGGACGCTGCCCATCGGCGGCTCCGCGGTCCTAGACACCGCGGCCTCACGTCTCACGCTGTCGGCGCAGTCACCGTGAGCGCCGGGCCGCGCCGGATCCGCCTCGATCTCGCTTACGACGGAACCGACTTCGCCGGCTGGCAGGTCCAGCCCGGGGAGAGGACCGTCCAGGGAGTGATCGAGGAGGCACTGTCCGTGATTCACGGAGGCGCGGTCGTCAGGGTCCGGAGCGCCGGCCGGACCGACTCGGGCGTGCACGCACGGGGGCAGGTTGCCGACGCGGAGGTCTTGGTCGCGCTGGAGGACGAGCGCCTTCTCCGCGCCCTGCGCTCGATGCTTCCGCGGGACGTGCGGCCCGTCGCGCTCCGGACGGTTGCCTCCTCTTTTCATGCCCAGCACGACGCCGTGTCGAAGACGTACCGCTACCTCCTGGATCGCTCGCCTCACGGTGATCCGCTCCTCGCACGCTACGCGCTGCACCATCCCCATCCGATGGATCTCGATGCGGTCGCCGAGGCGCTCGCGCGCCTCCCCGGAAGGCGAGACTGGTCCGGCTTCGCGGGGGCCGCCTGTCCGCACGATGACCGGGTGCGCGATCTCACCCTCGCCTCGTGCCGCGAGATCTCGCCCGGCCTCCTCGCGTTCGACTTCAGTGCCGACGGCTTCCTGACCCACATGGTGCGGAACCTCGTCGGGACTCTCATCGATGTCGCCCGCGGGAAGTTCCGGCCGGAGCGCGTGGACGAGATCCTCGCGTCGGGCGATCGCACCCTCGCAGGTTTCACCGCCCCGGCGCATGGGTTGTGTTTGGAGAGGGTGGAGTATCGAGCAGAGCCCGGAGGTCTCGTCGGGTGAAGTCGCGAGGCCGGAGCCGCGGATCATGTGGGATTCGGTTCCCGCTGACTGTTCACCACCGGGTCGGAGGTTTGAGTCCCCCCTCAGGAGCCAGACCACCGGACTACAAACTCTCGCGATCTGCTTAACAGCCGAGCCCGGCCGGCTCCTCGACTCCATCCCGCGATCTCTTCGCCATCCCGTCCTCCTTTGGCAGCTCGAAGAAGGAGGGAGTCTTTCTACCGATTTTCGCCCTCAAATCCGGAAGGATCTCGGAGAGGAAGACAGACACACCGGCCTTGACAATCTCCTGTTTAGTACGTAACGTATATAACGTACATTATGGAAGGAGGGGCCTAGCCCATGACTCGACTCAGCGCTAGCGCGGTTCGGGAGGAGTTCTCAGAGACTCTCAACCGGGTCGCGTATGGAGGAGAGCGGATCGTCCTCGAACGCCGCGGAAAGGACGTGGCAGCCCTGGTACCTGTTGAAGATCTCGAGTTGCTGGAAAGGCTCGAGGATCACATGGATCTCGACGCGGCCCGTAAGGCCCTCGAAGAGCCGGGATCCGTTTCTCTCGATGAGTTGAAGGCTGAATTGGGAATCTGATTCCGTGGCGTACGGGGTCCACTTCAAACCCTCGGCTGCCGACGCGATCCGCAAACTGCCGAAGAGTCAGCAGCGCCGCGTGATCGCTAAGGCGGAGGCGCTGGCAGAAACTCCGCGGCCCCCAGGGTGCCGTAAGCTCCTCGGTGAGGATGAGCTTTATCGGGTCCGAGTGGGGGACTATCGGATCGTCTACGCGGTCAGGGACCAAGACCTCATCATCCTTGTCGTGAGGGTCGGTCATCGCAGGGAGGTCTACCGGATGGGGTCGTGATGTCCGGCGGCTCTGCCGACGTGCGCACGCGCGTCCCCACCGGTGCGCCAGGATCCACCTGACGCGCATTGGTTGTACGATGCTCCGCCCGCCGGGCGGGCCGGGAGAGGAGGGGGTACCCATGAGTTCGGTTCTCGTCACCGGCGGGGCGGGGTACATCGGCAGCCACATCGTGCGGTGCCTCCTCGGATCCGGTTGGGACGTCACGGTGGTCGACGACCTATCGGAAGGTCATCGAGCCGCGGTCGGGGAGGCCGCGCTGGTGGTGGGGGACTTCGCCGACCCCGCCGTGCTCGACCCGCTGCTGCTGGGGGAAAGGACCGAGTACGTCGTCCACATGGCGGGGTTCTGCCAGGTGGGCGAGTCCGTCGCCGATCCGGCCCGCTACTACGACAACAACGTGGTGAAGAGCCTGCGCCTCCTCGACGCGGCCAGGCGCCGCGGCGTCAAGGGCATCGTGTTCTCCAGCTCCGCCGCCGTCTATGGCGACCCCGTCGAGGTGCCGATCACCGAGGAGCACGCTCTATCGCCGACGAACCCCTACGGGGAGACCAAGATGGCGTTCGAGAACGCGCTGGCGTGGTTCCACCGCGCCTACGGGATGCGCTACGCCGCGCTGCGCTACTTCAACGCCGCAGGGGCGCACCCAGACGGGGACCTCGGCGAGGACCACGAGCCGGAGAGTCACCTGATCCCACGGCTGCTCCGGTCGGTCCTCCGGGAGGGGCCGCCGACCCCGATCTTCGGCGAGGACTACCCGACCACCGACGGGACCTGCGTGCGCGACTACATCCATGTGGTGGACCTGGCCGAGGCGCACGTCGCCGCCCTCGAGGCGCTCGAGCTCGGCCGGATCGAGGCGGGGGCGTTCAACCTGGGGAAC
>JBGQAU010000139.1:0-3975 GCA_041494445.1 Acidobacteriota bacterium
CGGCGCCCTCTGGGCCTTTCTCCTGGGCCTGGGAGCGGGCTTCGTGCCGTTGCAGGTTTACGAGACGGTTTTCTTCTACAGGGCGGGGCGGCGGCCGGGGCGCTGACCCGGAGGGAGCGGTGCAGGAGGCATGAGCGGAGCCGACGCGCAGGCGGCGCAGCAGGCGCCGGCGACCTTCAACGCCGGCGAGCACATCCTGCGCCACATCCTCGACTCGAACGAGATCGAGATCCCGTTCACGCAGGTGGTGATCCACCTCCCGCGGATCGAGATCGCGGGCTACGACTTCTCGATCACGCGGAACGTGGTGATGATGTGGATCGCCGCGGCGGTCCTCCTCGCGGTCCTCGGCCTCGCCGCGAGACGGGCCAAGGACCCGGTCCCGCGGGGACTCCGCGGCCTCCTCGAGATGCTCATCCTGTTCGTGCGAGACGAGGTTGCCCGCAAGAACATCCCGCACCATGCCGACCGGTACGCGGGGTACCTCCTCTCCACGTTCTTCTTCATCCTGACCTGCAACCTCCTGGGGCTCGTCCCCGGGTTTGCGACGCCCACCTCCGGGATCAGCGTCACCGCGGGCCTCGCGGCCATGGCGTTCATCATGGTCCAGGTGTCGGGGATCCGGGAGTACGGCTTCTTCGGGCACTTCCGAAACCTGCTCCCCAGCGGCCTTCCGGTCTGGCTGATCCCGATCATGCTCCCGGTGGAGTTCCTCGGGATGTTCACCAAGCCGTTCGCCCTGTGCATCCGGCTCTTCGCCAACATGACCGCGGGACACGTGGTGATCCTGAGCCTCATCTCGCTCATCTTCATCATGAGGACGGCGTTCATGGCGGCCGTATCCGTCCCATTCGCGCTGTTCATCTATCTGCTCGAGATCCTGGTGGCCTTTCTGCAGGCGTACATCTTCACGATGCTGACGTCGCTGTTCATCGGCATGGCCGTGCACCCGGCGCACTGAGCGGGACGGCCGCCTGAGATCCAAAGGAGGACCGTTGTCATGGAGAAGCTGAATCTGGCCCTCGCGTTTCTCGCCGCGGGCTTGGGCGCAGGCCTGGCCATCATCGGCGCCGGGGCGGGCATCGGGCGCCTCGCCGCGAGCGCCATGGAAGGCATCGCGCGGCAGCCGCAGGCGGCGGGGAACATCCAGACCGCCATGATCGTCTCCGCGGCGCTGATCGAAGGGGCCACGCTCTTCGCGCTCGTGATCTGCATCATCCTCGCGTTCAAGTAGGAGACCGCTCGATGTGGCGTCGTATCCTCGTTCCGTCGGCGTTGGCGTGCGTCGCCACCGCGGCGGTCGCCTCGGAGGCGGAGGGAGGCGGGGGCAGCAGCGCGCTGATCACACCGCAGATCGGGACCGTCTTCTGGACCGTGGTGACGTTCATCGCCCTGGCGGTCTTCCTCCGGCTCGTGGCGTGGAAGCCCCTTCTTGGCGCCATCGAGGAGCGGGAGCGGGTGATCCGCGAGAGCCAGGATCAGACGCGCCGGGACCGCGACGAGGCCGCCGCTCTCCTCGTTCAGCACCGGCAGATCCTGGCGAAGGCTCGCCAGGAACGGCTGGAGGCGGTCGAGGCGGGGCGGAAGGACGCCGAGCGCCTCAAGGCCGAGATCCTCGAGGACGCCCGCCGCCAGCGCGAGCAGACCCTGAAGCAGACCGAAGCGCAGGTCGAGACCGCCTTGCGGCAGGCGCAGGGTGAGCTTAGGGCGGCGGCCGCGGACCTCGCGGTGCGCGCCGCGTCGAAGCTCGTGGCCTCGAGCCTGGACGAATCCGCGCAGCGCAGGCTCGTCGAGGAGTACCTGGCCGACCTGGAGAGGCACGCCGGTCCGCCGGGCTCCTTGCCGTCCTGAATCGAGCCGCGCGCCGGGGTCATCCCGAGCGATGCAAGTCCAAAACCTCGGCCGCTACCGGGTCGTCAGGGAGCTGGGACGCGGCGCCATGGGCAGGGTGTACCTGGCCCACGACCCGGAGATCGACCGGCCCGTCGCGATCAAGGCGATCCAGGTCTTCTCGGGGCTGCCGGAGAAGGACCAGGCCTCCGCGAGGGAGCGTTTCCTCCGGGAGGCCAGATCCGCCGGGAAGCTCCTCCACCCCGGCATCGTCACCATCTTCGACGTCGGCGAGGCCGACGGCGTCCCGTACCTCGCGATGGAGTACGTCGAGGGTCAGACCCTGGACGCGTTTTGCCGGACCGACGATCTCCTGCCGGTCGGCACCGTCGTCGAGATCGTCGCCCGCGCGGCCGAGGCCCTCGCCTACGCCCACCGCGCCGGCATCGTCCACCGGGACGTGAAGCCGGCGAACCTGATGCGCCTCGGCGAGACCTCCGTGAAGATCATGGACTTCGGCCTCGCCAAGAACCCGGCGTCCCAGCTCACCCACGACGGGACGCTGATGGGAACGCCGAACTACATGTCGCCGGAGCAGGTCCGCGGAGCCACGCTCGACCGCAGGAGCGATCTGTTCTCGCTCGGCGTGGTCCTCTACGAGATGCTGACCGGCGAGAAGCCGTTCGGCGGCGAGTCGGTCTCCTCCGTGCTCTACCGGATCGTCAACGAGAACGCGGCCGACGCGTTCGCCCAGAGGCCCACGCTTCCGGCCGGCCTGTCGGGGTTCCTCCGAACCGCGCTGGCCAAGGAGCCGGAGGACAGGTTCCCCGACGGGGACGCGTTCGCCGCCGCCCTCCGCCAGGCCGCGCGGGAGGGAGCGGGGCCCGGCGAAGCGGCGACCCCGTCTCTCCCCCGTCCGTCGGTGCCGCGGCGCCCCGGGCCCGCCGCGCCGGAGCCGGAGAGGCCGCGACGGCGGAGAGGTCGCGTCGTCGCGTTCTTCGGCGCCGTCGGGGCCGCTCTCGCGGTGGCGGCGGGAGCCTACGTCGTGTTCCGCGGACTGCCGGGCGCGACGCCGAAGCCCGCCGAGACGTGGCTCGAGTCGCGGGTCAGGACGGAACCCTCGGGTATCCCGGTTCTCCTCGACGGCAGGCCGCTCGCGGGCGATCGCGTGCGCTTCGCTTCCTCGGGGCCGTTCGGCCTTCTCTCCGCCGCCCAGGACTGCCGCAAGGCGGCGCACACGCTCGCTCCCGAGGACGCGGGCCGGGAGGTCGTCCTCGTCCTGGACCCGGTCCGTGCCGAGGTCCTGGTGGACCCGGGTATCGCCGGAGCCCGCGTGCGCCTGAACGGAGGGAACGCGCTCGCCGCGCCGGCCCGCCTCAGGCTCGAGCTCTGCCGTGCGAACGTCGTCGAGGCGTCGTCGCCCGGGCATCGGACGGCGCGCGTCACGATCCCCTCGGGAGCCACCCCCCTCGAGGCGCGAACCGCGGCGGCGGGATTGCGCCTCGCCGCGATCCCCAGGGGCAGGCTGAAGCTTCCGCCCACCCCCTATCCGGTGACGTTCTTCGTGGACGGGCGCCGCGTCGAGCGGGGAGGGGGCGAAGTCGAGCTGCCCGAGGGGAAGCACCAAGTCCGCGCGGTGGACGAGGAGCGATGGATCGACGTCCGCGTCGACGCGGAGGTCGGCGGCGGCGAGACGTCGACGCCTCGCCTCGAGATCCCGAGGATGGCCGTTCTCACGGTCCAGGCGTTCCCAGGAAACTGCAAGGTGTACCTCAAGCGCGAAGGCGGGGACTGGCGCTTCCTCGACGACGCTCCGGTGAAGCGCGAGCTGGCCGTGGGCCACTACCGGGTGAAAGTCGAGTACGAGCCCACCGGCGAGTCGAAGGAACAGGACGTGGATCTCGCGGCGGGACCCAACAACCCTCCGCTCCGCTTCGGCTTCGAAAGGGGGGGCAGGAGATGACGCGCTTCGCTCCGGCGTCGCTCGTGACCGGCGCGATCCTCGCTGCGATGGTGGGGGTGCCCGCGGCGGAAGCGCCTGCGGCTCGCGACCCGGAGGGCGCGGCGAAGCAGTACAGGATCGCGCGCCGGCTGGCCGCGGAGGGGTCGCCCGACGCGGCGGCGGCTCTGGCCAAGGTCTTCGAG
>JBGQAU010000041.1:0-25074 GCA_041494445.1 Acidobacteriota bacterium
CACGATGCTCCCGCCGTCCTTGTCCATCAACCGTGCCGCCCGGTTCGCCAGCGCCACCAGCGAGTAGGCGGAAACGTCGAGGGCGATCCGCCACCCCTCGCGAGTGGTCTTCCGGAACTCTCCCTCGAGCTCCTCGTGCCGAGCGAACGCGATGGAGTGGATCAGGATGTCGAGTTTCCCGAACTGGCCCCTGAGCTGGGAGAACACGCCGTCCATCTGCTCCTCGCTCATGACGTCGCAGGCCATGACCAGCGAGCCCGGGATCCTGGACGCGAGGGCGGTGACGTTCTCCTGGAGGCGCTCGCCCTGGTAGGTGAAGGCGAGGCGGGCCCCGGCCTTCGCCAGCGCGGACGCGATCGCCCAGGCCAGCGAGCGCTGGTTCGCGACTCCGAGGACGAGCGCGGTCTTTCCCTTCAGGTCGATGGCGCGCACGGTCAACCTCCTTCCTCGGCTTCAAAGCCTCAGGTTCGGGTCCGCGTTCAGATCGAGGCCGGCGCGCTCGCCGCGCTCGAGGTGCAGGAAACCCGCTTCCGCGATCATCGCGGCGTTGTCGGTGGTATAGGCCGGCGAGGGCATGAACACGGACAGGCCGTGCTCGGCCGCCGCGTCGAGGAACGCGCGCCGCAACCGCCGATTGCAGGCGACGCCGCCGGCGAGCAGGATCGTCCGCACGTCCTCGCGCCGGGCGGCGCGGAACGTCGTCTCGAGGAGGGCGCCCACCACCGCGCGCTGGAACGACGCCACCACGTCGCGGACCCGCGAGGAGGGATCGCCGCCGGTGGCCGCCGGCCGCGTCAGTCCTTCCCGCTGGGCGAGCCGGCGGACCGCGGTCTTGAGGCCGCTGAACGAGAAGTCGAGCGAGCGGTCCTTCATCACCGCCTTCGGAAACGGAATCGCGTTCTCGTCCGCCCCCTCCGCCAGCCGGTCGATGACGGGGCCGCCGGGGTAGCCCAGCCCCAGGAGCTTGGCGACCTTGTCGAACGCCTCGCCCGCCGCGTCGTCGCGGGTGCGCGCGAGAAGCCGGTACGTCCCCTCGTCGGGGCAGAGGTAGAGCGAGGTGTGCCCTCCGGACACGACCAGCGCGACCGCGGGAAACGGGATCTTGGGGTGCTCGATGAACGGGGAGCGGATGTGCCCCTCGAGGTGGTTCACGGCGAGCAACGGGATCCCGCGGTGCCACGCGATCGCCTTCGCCGCGCACAGGCCCACCAGGAGCGAGCCGACGAGCCCGGGCCCCGACGTCACCGCGACCGCGTCGATCCGCTCGATCCCTTCCCCCGCGACCTCGAGCGCCTCGGTCACGATCGGGCCGATCGCTTCCACGTGGTGGCGCGAGGCCAGCTCGGGCACGACCCCGCCGTACTTCCGGTGGACGTCGACCTGCGACGCCACGATGGACGAGAGAACACGGCATCGGTCCTCGACCACTGCGGCGGCCGTCTCGTCACACGAGGTCTCGATGGCGAGGATGCGGGGCATGGGGCCTAGACCCCGCCGAACAGGGCGGGCAGCGACGTCCGGTAGGGATGCCGGGCGATTCCCTTCTCGGTGATGATCGCGGTGACGTAGGGAGAGGGGGTCACGTCGAACGCGGGATTCCGCACCGCGACGCCCACCGGCGCGACCTGAATGCCGAAGAGCTCCACCACCTCCCGAGGGTCGCGCTCCTCGATCGGGATGTGGTCGCCGTCGGGACAGCCGAGGTCGATGGACGAGAGCGGGGCCGCCACGTAGAACGGCACGCCGTTCGCCGAGGCGAGCACGGCCACCGAGTACGTCCCGATCTTGTTGGCGACGTCGCCGTTCGCCGCGATCCGGTCGGCCCCGACCACCACGAGGTCGATTTCCCCCCGGTGCAGGAAGCTCCCCGCCATGTTGTCGGTGATCAGGACGATCTCGATCCCGTCCTTCATCAGCTCCCAGGCGGTGAGGCGCGCCCCCTGGAGGAACGGCCGCGTCTCGTCGGCGAACACCCGGACCTTCTTCCCCGCCTCCACCGCCGCCCGCACGACGCCGAGCGCGGTGCCGTAGCCGGCAGTGGCGAGCCCGCCCGCGTTGCAGTGGGTCAAGATCCTGGCGACGCCCGGCACGAGGGCGGCGCCGTGGCGCCCGATGGCCCTGCAGGCCTCGAGGTCCTCGTCGCGGATGCGTCGCGCCTCGTCCTCGAGGAGGGCGGCGATCTCGCGCACCGGTCGCCCCTCGGCCCGCGCGCGCCTCGCCGTGCCCTTCATCCGATCGATCGCCCAGGGAAGGTTGACCGCGGTCGGCCTCGCCGCTCCCATCAGCCGGTACATCTCGTCCATCCGCCGCTCGAACGGCGCCTCGTCGAGATCCGCGGCCTGCGTCGCGCCGAGCGCGAGGCCGAACGCCGCGGCAACGCCGATCGCCGGGGCGCCGCGCACGGCCATGAGGCGAATCGCCTCGGCCACCTCCTCGGGGCTCGCGGCCTCGACGTAGATCTCCTCGCGCGGGAGGCGCCTCTGGTCGATCATTCGCACGCCCCGCGCGCTCCGCTCCACCGTGACGAACATGGGGGGATTATAGGGCGCAAGGCCAGCAGTCGGGGGCTCCGCCCCCGAACCCCCGCAACTTCGAGATCGGGCGGCAGGGGACTGCAGCCCGATCTCGAAGTTACTTCTTGCGGAACGTGATTCCGTGTCTTCTTGACATAACCACGCGAGCGCGAGGCAGTCCTCTGCCTTGTGCTCGCGTGGTTGCCGGGCGTCCGGGGGTGGAACCCCCGGAAGCTCGCGATGGTCCCCATCGTCGGGTGTATCCTGAAGCGCATGTCGAGAACCGACGACTCGGCCCGCCGGCGTTGGGAAGAACGGGTCCTCCGAGAGGCCCTCGAGAAGACGCCGGAGCGTCGCGAGAGCTTCGAGACGACGTCCGGAATCCCGATCGAAAGGCTCTACACCGCGGAGGATGCGGCGTCGCTCGATACGGAGCGCGACCTGGGGTTCCCCGGCGAGTTCCCGTTCACGCGCGGGGCGCAGCCCACGATGTATCGCGGCCGACTGTGGACCATGCGGCAGTACGCCGGGTTCGGAACGGCGGCGGAGACCAACCGGCGCTTCCGGTACCTCCTCGACCAGGGGCAGACCGGCCTCTCGGTCGCCTTCGATCTCCCGACCCAGATGGGGTACGACTCGGACCACCCGCTCGCGGCCGGCGAGGTCGGCAAGGTCGGCGTGGCGATCTCGTCGCTCGGCGACATGGAGGAGCTGTTCGACGGGATCCCGCTGGACCGCGTTTCGACCTCGATGACGATCAACGCGACGGCCGCGGTCGTCCTGGCCTTCTACGTCGCGGTGGCGAGGAGGCGCGGGATCGAGAGCGCCCGACTCCGGGGAACCGTGCAGAACGACCTCCTGAAGGAGTACGTCGCGCGCGGGACGTACATTTTCCCGCCCGCCGCATCGCTCCGGATCACCACAGACCTCTTCGCCTGGTGCCGCGAGAACGTGCCGCGTCTCAACACGATCTCGATCTCGGGCTACCACATGCGCGAGGCCGGGTCGACCGCGGTCCAGGAGGTGGCGTTCACCCTGGCGAACGCGGTGGCGTACTGCGACGCGGCGATCGCGCGCGGCCTGAGGTTCGAGGAGTTCGCGCCGCGGATCTCCTTCTTCTTCAACGGCCACTCGAGCTTCTTCGAGGAGGTGGCGAAGTTCCGCGCCGCGCGACGGCTCTGGGCGCGGATCGTTCGCGAGAGGTTCGGCGTGACGGACCCCGAGCCGGGCAAGCTGAGATTCCACACGCAGACCGCGGGGTCGACTCTGACGGCGCAGCAGCCCGAGGTCAACCTGGTGCGCACGGCCCTGGAGGCGCTCGCGGCGGTCCTCGGCGGCACGCAGTCGCTCCACACGAACGCCTTGGACGAGGCGCTCGGTCTCCCCACCGAGCGGTCGGCGCGGCTGGCCCTCAGGACCCAGCAGGTGATCGCCTACGAGACCGGTGTCGCGGACACGGTGGATCCTCTCGCGGGATCGTACTTCGTCGAAGCGCTCACCGACGCCGTGGAGCGCGGCGCGCGGGAGTACCTCGATCGGATCGACGCCCTGGGAGGCGCGGTCCGGGCGATCGAGAAGGGGTTCCAGCAGCGGGAGATCCACGAGGCGGCCTACCGCTGGCAGAAGCGCGTGGAATCGGGCGACGCCGTGGTGGTCGGCGTCAACCGCTTCGCCGAAGAAGAAGAGGCGCGCCCGCCGGTCTTGAAGGTGGACGAAGAGCTCCGGCGCGAGCGCGCGAAGCGGCTCGCGGCGCTCCGCGCCCGGCGCGACGCCGCGGCCGCGGCCAAGGCGCTCCTCGCGGTCGAGTCCGCCGCCGGCTCCGGCGCGAACCTGCTGCCACCGATCCTCGACGCGGTCGAGCGGCTCGCGACCCTCGGGGAGATTTCCGACCGCCTGCGCGCGGTGTTCGGCGCGCACCGGGACACCTTCTCGTTCTGATGGTTCCGCGGAGAGCCTGCCCTCCTCCGCGACCGGCGGTACAATGACCGGACCGCACGGAGGATCGGGCGACCGGAGGGCGCGCCATGGACCACGCGATCGAGACGCGACTTCGCGCGACGTTGACCGAGCGCCGCGACAGGCTGACCACCGCCGCCGAGGCGTACGGCGAGCATGACGATCTCCGCCGCCTCATCGGCGAGGTGGACGCCGCGCTCGAGCGGATGAGCCTGGGGACTTATGGAATCTGCGAATCCTGCCACGATCCGATCGAGGAGGAGCGGCTCGCGATCGACCCCCTGTGCCGCTACTGCCTCGACCACCTGACCCCGTCGGAGCAGCGCGCCCTCGAGCAGGACCTCGAGATGGCCGCCCGAATCCAGGGGGGCCTCCTGCCCCGGCCGGACGCCGGCGCGCACGGCTGGGAGATCCACCGCCGGTACCAGCCCCTCGGGGCGGTGAGCGGCGACTACTGCGACCTGGTGACCGCGGCCGGAGACGGCTCGGAGCAATTCGCCCTGCTCGGGGACGTGGCGGGGAAGGGGGTCGCCGCGTCCATCCTGATGGCGCAGCTCCACGCCACGTTCCGGACGCTCATCGACGTCGGCCTTCCCCTCGAGACGCTGCTCGAGCGCGCGAACCGGATCTTCTGCGAGAGCGTGGCCTCGTCGAAGTACGCCACGCTGGTCTGCGCGAAGCTCGGGCCGTCCGGCGAGGCCGTGATCGCGAACGCGGGCCACGTGCCGCCGCTCCTGGTACGCGGCGCTCAGGTCTCCCGGATCCGGGCGACCGGGCTTCCGATGGGCCTCTTCTGCAGCGGCTCCTTCTCGGTTCAGGAGGTCCGGCTCCACGCGGGCGACACGTTGTTCCTGTGCACCGACGGCCTCACCGAGACACGGAGCCCGGCGGGCGAGGAGTACGGCCTCGACCGGCTCGTCGCGCTCCTCGCCGCCCGGCACGCGCTCCCACCCGCCGCTTTGGCGGACACCTGCCTGGCGGATCTCGCGTCCTTCCGCGCCGGGGCGCCCCGGGCCGACGACCTGACCCTGATGGTCGTTCGCCGGACGGGTTAGAATCCGCCCGGGAGCGTTGATGGCCCCCTTGCTCGAGATCGAGAACCTCCGAGTCGTGTACGACGGCCCTGCCGGGCCGGTTCGAGCCGTGGACGGCGCTTCCCTGGCCGTGGAGGAAGGGGAGACCTACGCCCTCGTCGGCGAGTCCGGCTGCGGGAAGACCGCGACGGCCCTCGCGATCCTCCGGCTGCCCGAGCCGGGGCGGATCGCCGGAGGCCGGATCTCGTTCGAGGGGCGCGACCTCCTCGCGCTGCCGGAGTCCGAGATGCGCCGCGTGCGCGGCGCCCGGATCGGCATGGTCTTCCAGGAGGCCGCCGCGGCGCTCAATCCCGTGATGCGGATCGGGACGCAGGTCGGGGAGGCGCTGAGGATCCATCGCGGCATCTCCAAGAAGGACGCGACGATCGAGGCGACGCGCCTGCTCGGGCTCGTGTCGCTGCCCGATCCTGAGCGGCAGGTCCGCGCCTACCCCCACGAATTGTCGGGCGGGATGAAGCAGCGCGTCATGCTGGCCATAGCGCTGTCGTGCTCCCCCGCGCTCCTGATCGCCGACGAGCCCACCACCGCGGTGGACGTCACGATCCAGGCCCAGATCCTCGCCCTCCTCCGCGACCTCAAGCGCTCGATGCGGCTGACCGTCCTGATGATCACCCACGACCTGGGCGTCGTCGCGGAGAACGCCGACCGCGTCGGTGTCATGTATGCCGGACGGCTGGTCGAGGAGGCCCCGGTGCGGGATCTCTTTCGCGATCCCAGGCACCCCTACACTCGCGGTCTGCTCCGCTCGGTGCCCGGCTCCGCGGCCGGCGAGCCTTTCGGCGCGGACGGCAGGCGCCGACGGCTTCCGACGCTCCCCGGCGCGGTCCCCGACCCCGCGGCGCCGCCCCCGGGGTGCCGCTTTCATCCGCGTTGCCCCGAGGCGTTCGATCCCTGCCCGCGCCTCGAGCCGCCCGACTTCGTCGTGGGACCCGGCCGGCGCTCGGCCTGCTTCCTCGAGGATCCGACCCGCGCGACGGCCCGGCCCGCCGAGGGAGCGGGCGCATGAGCGGGGGCGGCGTTCTCGTCGAGGCCCGAGGCCTCAGGAAGTCGTTCGCGGCGCGACGGGGAATCCTGGGCCGCCCTGGACCGCCGGTGCGCGCGGTGGACGGGGTGGATCTCTACGTCCGCCCGGGGGAGACACTCGGGCTCGTGGGCGAATCGGGCTCCGGAAAGTCCACGACCGGCCGGATGCTGATCCGTCTGATCGAGCCGGACGCCGGCTCGATCCGTTTCGACGGCACGGACCTGCTCACGCTCCCGCCGCGGGACCTTCGGAAGCGGCGGAGAGAGTTCCAGATCGTGTTCCAGGACCCGTACGGCTCCCTGAACCCGAGGATGCGCGTCGGGAGCATCGTCGGCGAGCCGCTCGTGATCCACCGGATCGGCGCTTCCCGCGCGGAGCGCTCCGATCGCGTTGCCGAGCTGCTCCGCTGGGTCGGCCTCGAACCCGCGGCGGCCGCGAAGTACCCGCACGAGTTCTCGGGAGGGCAGCGGCAGCGGATCGGCATCGCGCGCGCCATCGCGTGCTCCCCGCGGTTCGTGGTGGCGGACGAGCCGGTCTCGGCGCTCGACCCGCCGGTCCAGGCTCAGATCGTGAACCTCATGGTGGAGCTCCAGGAGCGGCTCGGTCTCGCGTATCTCTTCATCGCCCACGACCTCAGGATCGTGGAGCACATCAGCGACCGCGTCGCCGTCATGTACCTCGGTCGGATCGTCGAGGAGGCCGACGCGGCCCCGCTGTACCGCGAGCCGCTCCACCCCTACACGAAGGCGCTCATGGCCTCGGCGCCGAGGCCGTCGCCGGGCCCTCCCGCCCCTCCGGCCCTCGAGGGGGAGCCGCCGTCACCGACCCGGCCGCCCTCCGGCTGCTCGTTCCACCCGCGCTGCCCCGTGGCCGATGGGATCTGTTCGCGGCTCGCGCCCGCGCTGCTTCCGGCGGGCGAGGGACGCAGGGTGGCCTGCCATCGAGTCCATCCTCCGGATTCGCCTATCGGGGTGTCTGAAACCGCCGGTTGCGGCGGCTCGTAATAAATGCGAGAACATCGGGCTCCGTGGCCGAAAAAGAGGGAGGTTCCGAGGTGAGTAGAACGCGGACGATCCTGCTGGCGGCTTTCCTGTTCCTCCTGGCCGCCGCCCCCCGCGGCGTCGTCGCCCGGGCGGAGGAGGCGAAGGAGGAGGAAGGCGTTCGTTTCTCGTTGGCGGACGTGCTTCGAACGGCCCTGGAGAACAACCTGGACCTGGTGATCGCGCGCAAGGACCCGCGGATCGCCGAGCTGAACGTCGACCTCGCGAAGGCGATGTTCGATCCGGAGCTCGACGCCAATTACACCCACGCCCGGTCGAAGGGAGAGGAGAGCCTGCGAGTCAGGCAGTTCGGGAACAGCGTCGAGCTGATCTCATCGGGCTCGAGCTCGATCACGGACTCCGCCGCGGTCTCCTGGGCGCAAACGCTGGACTTCGGCGCCAGGTATACCGTCGGGTTGGACTCGACGAGGAGAGATAGCCTTCCGCTCTTCGGCCAGTCCTTCAATCCCTCGATCAGCAGCGGCTTGACTTTCAACTGGGCGATGCCGCTGCTCAAGGGTTTCGGCAGGGAGTTCCAGACCGAGAATCTCGTGATCGCGAAGCGGGGCGTAGAGATCAGCGACGAGGACCTCCGCCGCCAGGCCCAGATCACCTTGGAATCCGTGGAGGACGCCTACTGGGACCTCGTCGCCGCCCGAGAAGCGCTGGTGGTGGCGAAGGAGTCCCTGAAGCTCGCGCAGGACCTCCACGATCTCAACAGAAAGAAGGTCGAGGTCGGCACGCTCGCGCCGATTGAGATCACCCAGGCCGAGGCGGGCGTGGCCTCCCGCGAGGAGGGCGTGATCGTTGCCGAGATGGGGCTCCGGAACGCGGAGGACAACCTCCGGCGGCTCATGGCGGTGCCGAAGGGCGACCCGACGTGGGATCGCGCCATCCTCCCCGTGGACCGTCCGACCTTCGAGCCGCGGTCGCCGGACCTCGACAACTCGATGGCGAAGGCCATGGAGTCGCGGTCCGAGCTGAAGGGCGCCCGGCTCGACCTCCAGAACAAGCAGCTCGCGGAACGGGTGGCGCGAAGCGCCGTCCGGCCCCAGTTGGACCTGACCGCCGCGATCACGCCGTCGGGGAACAATCTTCTCGGGCAGCAGGTCTACGACTATCCCAATCCCAGTCCGCCGCCGGATACGCTCAAGGCGACTCGCGATATTCCCGGCGGGTGGTCGGATTCCGTGACGGAGATCCCGAAGTTCCATAATTACGATTGGAGCGTCGCTCTCGTGTTCAAGCAGCCGATCGGGAACCGGCAGGCAAAGGCGAACTACGCCATCGCGTCCGTCAACCGCGAGAAGTCCGATCTGACGCTTCAGAACGTGGAACAGACCGTCCGGGTGGACGTCCGCACGGCGGTGCGCGCCGTCGAGTCCGGCGCGAAGCGGGTCGCGGCGGCCCGCGCGAACGCCGTGCTGCAGCAGAAGACGGTGGAGGCCGAGCAGAAGAAGTTCGAGAACGGCATGTCGACCTCGTTCGAGGTGTTGAGGATCCAGACGGATCTCTCCAGTGCCCGGCTCGCGGAGATCCAGGCGGTGACCGATTACAACAAGGCGCTGGCCGCCCTCGAGCGAGTGCAGGGCACGCTTCTCGAGGCGCGCGGACTCAGCCTCGGAACGCGAAACACGAGGTGACCATGGAGAGCACACCGGGCTCGGTCGGCGCCGGGAGCGAGATGGGGGCGGGCTCCCGGCTCCTCAACGTTTTCTTCTCGCCGTCCAAGGTGTTCGAATCGATCGCCAGGAAGCGGGGCTGGGACTGGATCGTCCCTGTGGCGATCCTGATCGTGCTGAGCATCCTGGGCGGGCTGTTCGTGGCGCCCAAGCTCGACGTGGACGAGGCCGTCCGGATGCAGATGCAGAGGATGGAGAAGGCCCAGCCCGGAATGACCGACGCCGATCGTGCGAGCATAGAGGAGAAGATCCGCGGTCCGATGAAGTCCATGACCCAGGGCCCGCTCCGGTTCCTCGGCGCGGTTTTCGTGTTGGTCCCATTGTTCCTCGTGCCGCTCTTCTACCACGGCATCGCCGCCGCCTGGGGCAAGAGCACGACCTACCTTTCGGTGGTTGCAGGGTATGCGTACGTCCAGATGGTGCAGGCGCTCAAGGGAGTCCTGATGCTGGCCGTGGCGGCGCCTCGGAAGACCATCGGGTTGCTCGAGGTGGAGTCTCTCCTCAAGTCCAACTTGGGCGCGTTCATGGACCCGGAGACGGCCAACCGCGTGCTCCGCACCGCGGCCTCGAACGTCGACATCTTCGAGATCTGGGCGATCGCGGTCGGCGCGATCGCGTTGTCGCGGATCACCCGTCTGACGCTGAAGGGGGCCTTGCTGACGGTCGGTGGCCTGTGGGTGGTCTGGGTCGTGGTGAAGCTGATTGGCGCCGTGGTCGGAGCCGCCTTCGGCGGTTGAGACGAGGCGGAATTGACCCGACTCCAGAAGTCGCTCATCGGCGGCGCCGTCGTGGTGGTCCTCGGCGCGATCGTGGCCGCATCCCTCCTGAGCCGGCGGCAGGCGAAGGGGGAAGAGGTCTACATGGGGAAGGCGGAGAAGAGGGACGTCATCTCCGCCGTGACCGCCTCCGGACGGATCCAGCCGCGCACGAAGGTCAACGTCCAGTCCTCGGTGATCGGCGAGATCGTGAAGCTCCCGGTGAAGGAAGGGGACGCCGTCCGGAAAGGGGACCTCCTGGTCCAGGTGGACCCCGAGCGGTACAAGTCCGAGGTGGACCGGCTCGCGGCGAACCTGAGGATGGGTCGGATCGCCCTGGAGCAGCAGGAGGTCGCCCTCGAGAACGGTCGCCGCACCTTGTCGCGCAACCGGGCGCTGTACGCCGACCAGCTGATCTCGCCGGAGCTCCTGGAGAAGAACGAGCTGGAGGTGAAGACCGGCGAGATCAACCTCAAGAGCTTGCGGGAGCAGATCTCCCAGGCCGATGCGAGCCTGGCGAAGGCGAAGGACGAGCTGAGCAAGACGACGATCGTCTCGCCCATCGACGGCCTCGTGACCCAGCTCAACGCGGAGCTGGGCGAGATGACGCTCACCGGGACGATGAACAACCCCGGCACCGTCATCATGGTGGTCTCCGACATGGGCGAGGTGCTGGCCGAGGTGGACGTGGACGAGACCCGGGTCGTGCAGGTCGGGCCCGGGCAGCCCGCGCGGGTGACCGTCGACGCGGTGGGGGAGACGCACCCCTACGACGGAAAGGTGACGGAGATCGGCGGGACCGCGACGAAGCGGACGGGACAGGAGGTCCTGGTCTTCCCGGTGAAGATCGCGTTGAGCAAGCCCGACCCGGCGCTACGGCCCGGCATGACCGCGAAGGCCCGGATCGAGACCCGGCGCGCGGAGAGGGCGCTCACGGTCCCGATCCAGGCGGTACTCCTAAGGAGCGCGACCGAGGTCGAGAAAATCCTCGCGCAGCGAGCCAAGTCCGCCAAGGACGGGGCCAAGGACGAGGCGAAGGAGAGGAAGCTCGCGGACGCGGCGAGCGGCGTCAAGGCGGCCGAGAAGACCGACACCTCCGACGCAAAGCCCAAGGAGACGGCTCCCCTCGGCGCGAAGGCCGGCCTCGCCGGCTCCGACATGCGCGAGGTGGTGTTCAAGGTCGTGGACGGGAAGGCCGTGATCGTGCCGGTGAAGACCGGGATCAGCGACGAGACCGGCGTCGTGATCCTCGGCGGAATCGCCGAGGGTGAGACCGTGGTCACCGGGCCCTACCGGGCGGCGAAGAAGCTGAAGGACGGGGACGCGGTGAAGGAGAGCACCTCCAAGGCGAAGGAGAAGGGCGAGGAAGAGTCCGGCGCCGAGGTCCGGGCCGATTGACGGCGCCCCGGCGGAACGAAGGCACCCCATGGAAGATCTGATCCAATTCAACGACGTCCACAAGACCTACGACATGGGCCAGGCCCAGGTGAAGGCGCTGGACGGGATCTCGATCGAAATCATGCAGGGCGACTATCTGGCGGTGATGGGACCGTCGGGCTCGGGGAAGTCCACCCTCATGAACCTGATCGGCTGCCTCGACTCCCCGACGTCCGGCTCGTACCGCCTCAAGGGGCTGGAGATCAGCACGCTGGGGGACGACGAGCTGGCGCGGATCCGGAACCGGGAGATCGGCTTCATCTTCCAGACGTTCAACCTGCTCCCGCGGACCGACGCGCTGCAGAACGTGGAACTGCCTCTGATCTACTCGGGGGTCACGCGGCGCGAGAGGCACGAGCGCGCGAAGCGGGCGCTCGAGGCGGTGGGGCTCGGCGACCGGATGCACCATCGCCCCAACGAGATGTCGGGCGGCCAGCGCCAGCGCGTCGCCATCGCCCGAGCCCTGGTGAACAATCCGTCGATCCTGCTCGCGGACGAGCCCACGGGGAACCTCGACTCGCGTACGGGCGAAGAGATCATGGCGCTCATCGACAAGCTCCACGCCGAGGGGAACACGCTCATCCTCGTGACCCACGAGGACGAGCTGGCACGCCGGGCGGCCCGCGTGATCCGCCTCCGCGACGGTCAGATCGTCTCGGACACCCTGAACCGCCGGGAAGGGGCACCCCTCCCAACCGGGGCGTGATCGGTGTTCCTCGAGAACCTGATCCTGGCTCTGAGATCCCTCTGGTCGAACAAGATGCGGTCGTTCCTCACGACGCTGGGCATCGTCATCGGCGTCGGGGCGGTGATCGCGGTCGTGTCCATCGTGCAGGGGTTCTCGCAGGTCATCACCTCGGAGATCGAGAGCCTGGGCTCCAACTCGGTGGTGATCGGGCCGCGTCGGCCGCCGGGGAAGGAGGGGGAGAAGCTCGGGCGGGTCGAGCTGACGTACGAGGACGGGCTGGCGCTCGTCTCGGCGAGCCGGTACGTCGAGGCGGTCGCGCCGATCATCCAGCAGTTCGGCCACATGAAGGTGGGCGAGGAGTCGGGCGACTATCCGGTCATCGGCACCACGCCGAGCTTCCAGGACCTCCGGAACTACTACGTCGAGATCGGCCGCTTCTTCAGCCCCGTGGACGACCGCGAGCGGCAGAAGGTCTGCGTGATCGCGAACGGCGTCCTCAAGGAGCTGAAATTGCCGCGGGACCCGGTAGGCAGGACCATCACGATCGGCGGCGACGCGTACCGGATCATCGGCGTCATGGAGCCGAAGGGCCAGCTCCTGGGCCAGGACTTCGACAAGTTCGTGCTGATCCCGTTCGGCACCGCGGTGGGCGTGTACGGCGAGCAGGTGGCGAAGCAGGTGGCCCTCCTCGTCCACGTCAAGAGCGCTGCGGACGTGGATCGCGCCACGGACGAGATGGAAAACTTCCTCAGGATCCGGCACCGCCTCCGCTCCGACCAGCCCAACGACTTCGAGATCACCTCCCAGACCCAGATCCTGAAGTCGTTCAGCAAGGTCGCGAACGGCGTGACCTACATCGTTGCCGGCGTGGTCTCGATCGCGCTTCTCGTCGGCGGCATCGGGATCATGAACATCATGCTGGTGTCGGTCACCGAGCGGACCCGCGAGATCGGCGTCCGTAAGGCGGTGGGCGCCCGGCGCTCCCACATCATGGTCCAGTTCGTGATCGAGGCCGTGGTGCTCGCGCTCATGGGAGGGATTACCGGGATCCTGGTCGGAATCCTGACCGGCGTGCTCGCCGCGAAGTTGATCCCGAACTGGCCCGGCGCCTTCGTGCCGGTCTGGGCGGTCGTCCTCTCGTTCGGGTTCTCCTCCGCCGTCGGCCTGTTCTTCGGGATCTATCCCGCCGCCAAGGCCGCGCGCCTCGACCCGATCGAGTCCCTGCGGTACGAGTAGGCCCGGCTGCTCAGGGTTGCACGAGCGACGAGGCCGGCGCGTCGCCGGGCACGAAGCGGCGAACCGCCTCGGCGCCCCCGTCGCTGCTCGGATGCAGCATCCGTCCGTGACGGAATTTCGTGTCCTCTCCGTTCCGCGTAGAGTCGCTTGCAACGGACTTGAGACCGGGGGGCCAATGAAGCGCTCTTACGTCTCTCTCGCGTTCGCCGTGTTCGTCGCATGTCTTCCAGCCTCGGCCGGCCCCGAGGCGGACGGGGCCCCGAAGCCGGCCCGCTCGGATCTCGTCGAGAGCGCCCGCGTCCGCCTCGCGCAGGTGGACGTGACGGTGGCGGGGCCTCCCGGCGCATCGGCGGGTCTCGGCGCTTCCGACTTCACCCTCGAGGTCGGGGGCCGGACCATCGGCGGCCTGCTCGTGGACTTCGTCGGGTCCACGACGGCGGCCCCTCGGGAGGCTCCCGCCGCGGCGGCGCCGGTGCGTCCGGCGACCTACGTCCTCTATTTCGACCAGAGGCACCTGACGACGACCGGAAGGCGCCGCGCTCTCGGGATCGCGCGGGACCTGCTGCCGCGCCTGCTCCTCGACGGCGGGCGCGTCACCGTGGTGTCGAGCGGAAGGACCATGGAGACTGCCGTCTCCCGGGCCACGGATCCCGCGGCCGTCCGGACCGCGCTCGACCGGATCGAGAGCGACAAGGCGCAGGTGGACGAGACGGCGAACCTCGAGGAGTTCCACGTCTCCCAGCTCGAGTCCGACGTGTCGCAGATCCGCGCCGATACGGATGCCGAGGCGGCGGCGGTCTCCCGGGCGATGCAGGGTCTCGACGGGGCGGGGAGCGGGCCCCCCGGGGCAAACAACGAAGGCAAGCGACGCCAGAACGCGACCAAGCACTCGGTCATCGAGGGCGGTGAGATCGAGCTCCTGGGCCTGGCGAGCCGGCTCGAGGACGACGAGCGCCATCTCGCCGAGGGAGAGTGGGAGCGGCTGCGGGGGATCCTCGCCGGGCTCGAGGGGGAGGAGCCCCCCAAGGTGCTGGTCTACTTCGCCGACACGATGCGCCGGAACCCGGGCGAGCACTTCCGCCGCCTGCTCCACAAGGATCAGAAGCGATCCACGATGCTGGACGTGGACCAGGCCTACCTCAGCACGAACCCGAGGCGTGAGGGCGCTCAGGCGCTCGGGCCGGAGTACGCGTTCGACGCCGTCGTGAACGAGGCAACGGCGCACGGCGTGCGTTTCTATTCCGTGCAGGCCGAGGGGATGACCGCGTCGTCCGACCGCGTCAGGGACGCCCAGGACACGCTCGCATCCATGGCGCTCGACACGGGAGGGCGGTCGTTCCTTCGGGGCGCGGGCTCGGACGCGATCGCCCGCGGCATCGCGGAAGACCTGTCGAGCACGTACGTTCTGAGCTTCGACCCGGCGGGACTGCCGGAGGACCGGCCGCTCCCCGTCCATGTGGAGATCCACCGCGCCGGTGTTACGGCCGTGACGAGGAGCCGGATGGTGATCCAGAGCGACGCCGCGCGGCGGGCGTCCCGCGTCCTCGCCGCGTTCGTGTCGGGTGGTGATTCGGGCGGAGAGGGGGCGCGCGTCCGGGCGGAGGTGATCCCGACCGGGTACCACGGGGGACGTTTCGAAGGGCTCGTGCAGGTCTCCGTCGCCCCGCCCGCGGACGAGCCGGGAGCCTGGGACCTAGGCTTCTCGGTCGTGTCCCGCGGGAACGTGGAGTCAAGCGCGTCGTCGCGCCTCGAGGTCAACGCGCCGGGAGTTCCGCTCGTGCTCGAGCAGGAGGTCGAGTTCAAGCCCGGTGGGTACCGCGTCCTGGCGGTCGCCCAGCAGGCGTCTTTCAACCGCGTCGCCTCCGCCGCCGTCGACGGAGCATGGCCGCAAGTCAAGCGCGAGGCCGTGGGCGTCGGGCGAATCGTGATCGTCCAGCCCGTCGCCGGTGGGTTCCGCCGTGGAGATGCGATGCGCACGAACGGGTCGCTCGCCGTCTCGGAGGGCGACGTGGTTCAGGGGAAGTTCCCCTCGGCGTTCCTCGGCGTCTTGTGCCGGGGTGAGGATCTTCGCGTGCCTCTCGTCGTCCAGCGAGAGCTTCGAGGAGAGACGGCGATCCGGTTCCCCGACATTCGGATCGAGCCGAGAGGGGATGCCTGCGCCGTGACGCGGGACCTGGTGCGGGCCGGCACGCTCGGGCCCGGAGATTTCGTCTACGAGGTCCGAATTCTCGACGGCGACAAGGAGCTGGGGCGCGGCGAACGGAGGTTCCGCGTGGCGCCGCCCATCCCCGCAACGACCGCGGCTCCGCCCCCTTGACGGCGGCTCGCGGGAAGTTCGGTCTCGCCCACCTCCGCCTGCCCTGACCCGGGGCCACGGCTCGCCCGGCACGATTTTGACAGCCCCTGAGCCCCGGGATACCATCCGAAAAGGCATCGGAGGGGACAACGTGGACCTCGTGAGCGAGCTTCCGGGGACGCTCTGGAAGCATTACCTGGCCGGCGGCCCGGCCATGCACCCGATCACCTTCTGCTCGTTGCTCTCCCTCACCGTGATCGTGTACAAGCTGGTCGTCTTCCGGCGGGTCCGCATGGACGCCGAGGAGTTCCTCCTCGGAATCCGCGCCGCGCTCCTCGACGGGAGGATTTCCGAAGCTTTGGCGGCGTGCGGCCGTCGCCGCGCCCCCGTTGCGGTCGCCGTGAAGGCCGGGCTCTTGAAGCACGACTCGCCGCTCGAGGCGGTGGACCGCGCCATGGAGCACGCGGCCATCGAGGAGATCGCGTACCTGGAGCGGTACCTCCCGCTCCTCGCGAGCATCACCGGGGTCGCGCCGCTCCTGGGCTTCCTCGGCACCGTGATCGGGCTCATCGTGGCGTTCGACGCGGTGGCCGCGCAGGGGCTGAGCAATCCCGGGGTCGTCGCGGAGGGGATCTCGGTGGCGCTCCACACCACGGCGTGGGGGCTCGTCGTCGGTCTCGTGACCAAGTCGTTCCACGACTACTTTTCCGGACGCGTCGGGTCGTACGCCCGCGAGATGGAGGTCGCCGCGTGCGCCGTCGTCGAGGCCTTTTCCGAGATGGAGCGAATCCGGACCTAGGCCGGAGGCCTCCGTTCCGGCGGGCGACGGGTGCCGGGGGGGGTGCATCGGCGGTCCCGCTCGCGACGCTCGGGGCGCTTCTCGCTCCGTTCCTGCTCCTGGCGCTCGTGACCGAGGTGGACCGGAGCCCGCTCTCGCTGCCCGCGTCCCGCGTCCGCCTGGACGCGGGCCGGGGGGCCGCTTCCGTCGTGATCGCCCGGGGGGCCCGGGAGGAGACGTGGGGCACCCTGGTGTACCGCTTCTCGGACGGGAAGGAGGCGAGCCGACGCCTCGGCGGGCCCACCGACATCTTCCTTGCCGCGCTTCGCGTGGTGACGGAGGACCCCGAGCGGCCGTTCGTGATCAAGGCGGACGCCGGCGTCCGCTACGGCCTCGTGGATGACGTCCTCGAGCAGCTCCGGAAGGCGGGGGTCCGGGAGCTGACGCTCCTGACCCGGGCGCCCGAGGCCGGTGGGACGCCATGAGGCTGCGGACGGGCGGACGCCGCGCGGAGATCCCCGTCGCGCCCGCGGCGGGGCTGGCAGTTCTCCTGATCCTGCTCGTCGGCCTTTCGTCCGTGTTCTCCTCGCAGCGAGGGCTTCTCGTCAGGCTTCCAGGAAGGTCGGAGGGGGTCGCGCTCCCGGCGCCGGCCGACGCGGCGTTCCTTTCCGTGCTCCCGGACGCATCGCTCGTCCTGGACGGGGAGCCGGTCGCCATCGACCGACTCCTCTCCCGGCTCGAGCCGAGAATCGGTCGGAACGCGCCGCGTCCGGTCATCCTCCACGTGAGCGACGACGCTCCGTACGGCGCGATGGTGGCCGTGGTGGATCTCCTGGCGATAGGAGACCGCTCGTCGGGGTTCAGGGTGCGCCGGCTCCTGGTGCCGACGCATGCCGAGCTCATGGAATGGGCGCGGGCGCTCGGGCGCGATCCGTTCGGCCAGGAGGGGGGCGGCGGTAGCGGGGAACGACGGTGAGTCCGGAACCCGGGGCCTTGCGTCTCGAGGACCGGTTGAGGGCGAGCGGAGAGCTCCACGTCTCGCTGCTCCACCGCGGAGAGGGCCGCCTGCTCGCGGCCGCGTTCGCCGTCGCCGTCGCGCTCCACGTCGCTGCGGCGCTCGCTCCCCTCCCGCGGCTCGGGGGAGACGCGGAAGTCCGCGCGGCCCCTCCCACCCACCGGCGGCCGACGGCCGCCCAGGGGATCGTTCCCGCGCCTCCTGCGCGTCCCGTGCTTCCGGTGCCTTCTCCCCGTGCCCCATCGTTTCGGGAGGCGCCCGCCGCGGTCACGGCCGCGACCGTCGCGGCGGCTCCCGCCCCGAGCCCGCTGCCGGACCTCTTCGAGCCGCTGGTGGAGCCCGAGCTCGAGATGGCCCCGGACGACCTCCCGCAGGACGCCGAGGTCCTCCTCGGCGTTCCGGAGCCGCCGCCCACGGGTCCGTCGCGCGAACGGGCCGGCTTCGTGTCGGATCCCGAGCTGCTGCCCGAGAGCCGGGTACAGCCGGTCTACCCGGCGCGCGCGCGGGAACTCGGCCTCCGCGGCGACGTCGTGCTGGACGTGAGCGTGCTTCCCGACGGCACCATCGGCGACGTCACCGTGCTGCGGTGCACGCCGCCCGATCTGGGCTTCTGCCAGTCGGCGGTGAGAGCGGTCAAGCGCTGGCGCTACCGGCCGGGCTACCAGGACGGGCGGCCGGCGCAGGTCTCGATCACCGTGAAGGTGGACTTCGTCCCATGATCGGCCGGTGCCTCCTCCCACCCGTCGCGCTCGCGGTGCTCTTCCTCTTGGGGGCCGGCGCGGCCCGCGCGGACTTCGACCAGGCGATGGGGTACTTCAAGGCGGGGAAATTCCTCGAGGCTGCGGCGGGATTCCAGGGCATGGTGGACGGGACGCCGTCGTACGACTACGGCCATTACATGCTCGGCCACTGCCTGCTCCGCACGGGACGACCGGGGGACGCGGAGCTCAGCTTCCGGAAGGCGATCGAGTTGCGGGCCGACAAGCCGGAGTACCGGCACGGCCTGGCGGTGGCGCTGAAGGACCAGCGCCGGTACGTGAAGGCCCTCGGGGCGCTCTCGGAGGAGGAACGGCTCGTGCGCGACCGCCGCACCGCGTACGCGTTCCTCGCGCTGCGCGGGTACCTGTTCGCCCGGCTGAGGCGGTGGGGGGAGGCGATCGGCGACCTCGAGCGGGCGCTCTCGCTCAAGCGGGACCCGACTCTCCTCGACCTCGTGGGCAAGTCCTACTTCGCCCTGGGCCGCTACGACCGCGCGGCTGCGGCCTTCTCCGCGGCGTCCGACGGCGCTCCAGGCGATTCGCGTCCCTGCCGCATGCTGTCGGAGTCGCTTCTCCAGCTGGCGGCGGCCGTCCCCGATCCGGCCCGGAAAAGGGTGCTCTACACGCAGGCGATGGCGGCCGCGGAGCGGCTCATGCGGCTGCAGCCCGGCGATCCCGAGGCCGTGAGCATGATGGGACGCGCCGCGCTCGGCGCGGGCCGGTACGCGGCGGCCGAGGCGGCGTTCAAGTCGGTCCTGGTGGTCCGCCCCGGGGCGTGCCACGTCCTGGTCAACCTGTCCCGGACGCTCCTCGCCCTCGATCGGACCGACGAGGCGGAAGCGGCGCTCAACGACGCCTCCCGGTGCGCCCCCACGATGGCGGAGGTACCCGACGGACTCGGCCGCGTGTACTTCCGGCAGATGAAGTTCGCCAAGGCCCTCGACGCGTTCCGCCGCGCCGAAGAGATCCGGCCTTCCGTCTCCACCCGCGTTGGAATGGAGGCGGCGCGCGCGAAGCTCGAGGCTCGCCGCGACTGACGTAGCGGAGCGATCGCGCCGCGCGTCGGATCCTCCCAAGTCGCTGACGCGCCGAGGCTTCTATCCTCTTCGAATTGACACTTTTTCGGCCGTTGTGTTAGAGTCGAAAACCCGGCGCCGCGAGATCCACAAGACGACCCTCGACGGTCTCCCTTGGCGCGGGGAGCGCCGCGATGCGCCGCCGAGTCCCGTGAGTCGAGGAGAGTCCCGTGAGCGACAGTCTGGTGCCGGTCTTCCTCGCCCTTGCCGCAGCCGTCGCCGTCGCGGCGGCGTTTCTCGTCCTGACCCATCTGCTCGGACGGCCGAGGAAGTCCCAGGTGGACCGGACGCCCTACGAGTGCGGCGTCCGGCCCTTCACCCCGGCGCAGTCCCACCGGTACTCGGTGAAGTTCTACCTGGTGGCGATGCTCTTCATCCTGTTCGACATCGAGGTCGCGTTCCTCTACCCGTGGGCGGTGACGTTCCGCGCGTTCGACGACGCCAGGCTCTTCGTGCTCGGGGAGATGGCGGTGTTCCTCGGGATCCTCCTGGCGGGCTTCATCTACGTCTGGCGCCGCGGCGCCCTCGAGTGGGATTGAGCGATGGCCGACGGCGGGAGGGCCATCGAGCGCATCCGGGCGGATTTCCCCGACGCGCTGACGGAGACCGGGGAGTGCCGCGGGCAGCAGTGGGCGGTGCTCCGGAAGGACAGCCTGCGGGACGTCTGCCGCCGGCTCCGCGACGACCCCGGGGCGGCCTACGACTTCCTCGTGGACGTGACGGCCGTCCACCGGCCGGACGACCCCGAGCCGTTCGAGCTGGTCTACCACCTCTACAGCACGTCCGGGAACGACCGGGTGCGGCTCAAGGTCCGTCTCCGCGACGGGGAGCCGGCCCCGACGCTCGCGGACCTGTGGCCCTCGGCCGACTGGAACGAGCGGGAGACCTACGACATGTTCGGGATCGTCTTCGACGGGCACCCCGACTTGAGGCGAATCCTGATGCCCGACGACTACACGGACTTTCCGCTCCGCAAGGAGTTTCCGCTCTACCGCGGCTGAGCGCGGAGGCGCCGGACGGAAGATGCCAGCGACCTACGAGCGATCGGGCGACCGCCCCGACATCGTCACCCTCAACATGGGGCCTTCGCACCCGGCGACGCACGGCGTGCTCCGGATCGTGCTCGAGCTCGACGGGGAGACGGTGGTCCGGGCCGTGCCGCACATCGGCTACCTGCACCGCGGCATGGAGAAGATCGCCGAGAACCGGACCTACCTGCAGTTCATACCCTACACCGACCGGATGGACTACCTGAGCCCGCTGGCGGCCAACGTGGGCTTCGCGCTGGCCGTGGAGGCGCTCCTCGGGATCCGGGTCCCGCCGCGGTGCGAGGCGATTCGCGTCCTCTGCTGCGAGCTGGCGCGGATCGGCTCCCATCTGGTCTGGATGGGGACGCACGCCCTTGACCTCGGCGCCGGGACCGTCTTCTTCCACACATTCCGCGACCGCGAGTGGCACTACGACCTGATCGAGGACCTGACCGGCGCGAGGCTCACCACCTCGTACACGCGGGTCGGCGGCGTCGCCCGCGACGTGGAGCGCGGCTGGCTCGAGAAGCTCCGCGAGTTCGTGGACGCGATGCCGGGCCGTATCGACGAGTACGAGTCGCTCCTCACCCGGAACGCCATCTGGCTCAAGCGGACGCGCGGCGTCGGCGTGCTCCGGGCCTCCGACGCGATCGCTTACGGGGTGACCGGTCCGAGCCTCCGCGCGTCCGGTGTCGAGTACGACGTCCGGAAGGCCCGGCCCTACTCGGGATACGAGCGGTACGACTTCGAGGTCCCGGTGGGGACCGAGGGGGACATCTACGACCGGTACCTCGTCCGGATCGAGGAGATGCGGCAGTCGGTGAGGATCCTCGACCAGGCGCTCGGGAGCCTCCCCGACGGCCCGGTGAACGTGGACGACCCGAAGATCTTCCTCCCGCCGAAGCAGCGCGTCCTCACCAGCATGGAGGAGCTGATCCACCAGTTCATGCTGGTGACCGAGGGGTTCCTGTGCCCCCCGGGGGAAGTGTTCCACTCCACGGAGGTCCCCAAAGGGGAGCTGGGGTTCTACGTGATCTCGACCGGCGGGAAAGCCCCCTACCGCCTCAGGATCCGGTCTCCGAGCTTCAACAACCTGGCCACGCTGCCGCTCCTCTGCAAGGGAGGGCTCGTCGCGGACGTGATCGCGAACATAGGCAGCCTCGATCCCGTGCTCGGCGAGGTGGACCGATGAGCGGCGAGCGTCCGGGAGCGGACGTGCCGGATCCCGACCTCGAGGCGAAGGTCGGCCGGGTCGTCGCGCGCTACCCCGAGGCGAAGGCGGCCCTTCTCCCCGTGCTCTGGCTCGTCCAGAGGACGCGGGGGTGGGTGGACCTGGAGTCGGAGGCGTGGGTGGCCGAGCGCCTCGGCCTGAGCCCCGCCCACGTGCACGGCGTCGTGACCTTCTACACCATGTACAAGCGACGCCCGATGGGCAGGCACCACATCCAGGTGTGCACCACTCTGTCGTGCATGCTGAGGGGCTCGGACGACCTGGTCACGCACCTTACGCGCAGGCTCGGGATCAAGCCGGGGGAGACGACACCCGACGGCCGGTTCTCCCTGGTCAAGGTCGAGTGCCTCGGCTCCTGCGGCACCGCTCCGATGCTCCAGCTCAACGACGACTACCACGAGAACCTGACGATCGAGAGCCTGGACCGATTGCTGGACGGCCTTTCCTGACGGAGATCGGATGGAACGGATCCTGACCCGCAACGTGGACAAGGAGGGCTCCGACACCCTCGCCGTGTACGAGGCGGGCGGAGGGTACGAGGCTCTGCGCGGCGCGCTGCGCTCCGGGTCCCCCGAGAAGGTCGTCGACGAGGTCAAGAAGTCGGGGCTTCGCGGCCGGGGAGGGGCCGGGTTCCCAACGGGCCTCAAGTGGTCCTTCATGCCGAAGGACTCGCCGAAACCCAGGTACCTGATCTGCAACGCGGACGAGTCGGAGCCCGGCACCTTCAAGGACCGCGTGCTGCTCGAGAAGGACCCGCACCTGGTCCTCGAGGGATGCCTGATCTCGGCGTACGCCATGGGCGCGCGGGCGGCTTTCATTTACATCCGCGGCGAGTACGTGCTCGCCTCGCGGATCCTCGAGCGGGCGATCGAGGAGGCGTACGCCAAGAGGTACGCCGGCCGAAACGTTCTCGGGAGCGGCTTCGACTGCGACCTGATCCTCCACGTCGGGGCCGGAGCGTACATCTGCGGCGAGGAGACGTCGCTGATGAGCTCCCTCGAGGGGAACCGCGGGTATCCCAGGCTCAAGCCGCCGTTTCCCGCGCAGGCGGGGCTCTGGGGCTGTCCCACCACGATCAACAACGTCGAGACCCTGGCCAACGTCCCGTTCATCGTCGAGCGCGGAGCGAGCTGGTTCCTCTCCATCGGCAAGCCCCCGAAGAACACCGGCCCGAAGCTGTACGCCCTGAGCGGTCACGTGAAGCGCCCGGGCGTGTACGAGGCGCCCCTGGGGCTCGCACTCCGCGAGTTGATCCGCGACCTGGGGGGCGGGATGCTCCGGGACGATCGGCCGCTCAAGGCCGTGATCCCCGGCGGCTCGTCGGTGCCGGTGCTCACCGCGGACGAGTGCGACGTGGACCTCGACTTCGACTCTCTGGCGGCCAAGGGGAGCATGCTCGGCTCCGCCGGCGTGATCGTGATGGACAGCTCCACCTGCATGGTGAAGGCGATCGAGCGCGTGGCCCACTTCTACGCCCACGAGTCGTGCGGCCAGTGCACGCCGTGCCGCGAGGGTTGCGGCTGGATGGAGAGGATCCTGTCGCGGATCGAGCGCGGCGAAGGAAGGCAGGAGGACATGGATCTCCTCCTCGACGTCTCCTCCAACATCCTCGGGAATACCATCTGCCCCCTCGGGGACGCGGCGGCCATGCCCGTGGCGTCGTTCGTGACCAAGTTCCGGCCCGAGTTCCAGCATCACGTCACCCACAAGAAGTGCAGGGTGTGAGATGCCCAAGCTGATCCTGGACGGCGAGGAGATCGAGGTCGCGCAGGGGACGACGGTCCTCGCGGCCGCGCTCTCCCGCGGTCGCGAGATCCCGCGCTACTGCTGGCACCCGGGGCTCTCCGTCGCCGGCAACTGCCGCATGTGCCTGGTGGAGGTGGAGAAGTCGCCGAAGCTCGTGATCGCCTGCGCCACTCAGGTCGCCGACAGGATGGTGGTCCGCACGGAGACCGACCGGGTGAAGAAGGCCCGGGCGGCGATGATGGAGTTCTTCCTCATCAATCACCCGCTGGACTGCCCGATCTGCGACCAGGCGGGGGAGTGCCGCCTCCAGGAGTACGCGGTCGAGCACGGGGCCGGGAGGAGCCGGTTCGTCGAGACGAAGCTGGCGCTGAGCAAGGCGGTGGACATCGGCCCGCACGTCCTCCTCGACCAGGAGCGATGCATCCAGTGCAGCCGCTGCGTCCGCTTCTGCGGCGAGGTCACCGGCACGTCCGAGCTGGCGTTCATGAGCCGCGGAGAGCGGACCGTGATCGGCATCTATCCGGGGCGTCCCCTCGACAACGCCTACTCCGGGAACGTCGTGGACATCTGCCCGGTGGGCGCCCTCACCCTCAAGGAGTTCCGGTTCGAGACCCGCGTCTGGTACCTCAGGAACACGCCGAGCGTCTGCGCGGCCTGCGCCCGCGGCTGCAACGTGCTGGTCGCCGTCGGCCAGCAGCAGGTGCTGATGACGACGCCCGGGCAGACCGACGACCGGGTCAAGCGGATCGTCCCCCGGACGAACGAGGAGGTGAACGGCCACTGGATGTGCGACGAGGGGCGGCTCTCGTACCGTCGCCTCTCCGTCGCTCCGCGGCTCGCGACCGCGGAGTCCCCGGCGGGGTCCCCCGCGGAATGGGACGACGCGATAGCTTCGGCGGCGGCGCTCCTCGGCGACGCGGCGGCGGCGGGACGGCTCGCCGCGATACTGTCGCCGCGCCTCACGGCGGAGGACCTCTACGCGTGGCGCCGTCTGATCGAGGCGTTGGGCGGCGGCAGGGCAAGCGTCCGCCGGATCGCTCGCGGCGAGGACGACGCTCTCCTGATCCGCGCCGACAAAGGGGCGAACTCCGAGGGGGCCGCTTGGATCCTGGGCGAGGCCGCCACGGAGGCGGAGGTTCTCGATGCCGCCGTCCGAGGCGAGGTGGCCGCGCTGCTCGTCGCGGGGGATCCGCTCGATCCCGGCGACACCGCCGCGCTCGATCCGGCGGTGCGGTCCAGGGTGGCGAGCGTGGTCTTCGTCGGGCCGTTCCTCTCCGGCGCGGCCGAGGGGGCCGACGTTCGGCTTCCGGCCGCGGCCTGGGCCGAGGAGGACGGCAGCTTCGTGAACTTCGACGGGCGCGTGCAGCGGGTCCGCCGGTGCCACCCGCCGCGCGGCGAGGGGCGCCCGGGCTGGCGCGTGGCGTGCGACCTGGCCGCGGCGGCGAAGGCGGAGATGCCTCAGTGGACGTCGGCCGACGAGGTGCTCGCCGCGCTGGCGGCGTCGGTCGAGCGGTTCCGCGGGCTCGACGCCGCGACGATCGGGCTCCTGGGCGTATCGCGAGGGTGATGTGAGCGATCTCCAGTTCAACGTCCTGGTCACCGCCGGCTTGCACTCGAGCCCCAACGACGGGCTCATCGGCGTGGAACTGGAGATCCAGAGTCTGGAGACCAGGGAATCCGGGCTCATCCAGTTCCGGTGGTGCCCGTAACGGGTCGGGCCC
>JBGQAU010000081.1:0-13539 GCA_041494445.1 Acidobacteriota bacterium
CCGAGGCGCTCCTCGAGGCGATCCTCGACATGGCGCTCGGGGCGGTCGGCGCGGAGCGCGGGATGATCCTCCTCAAGGAGGACCGCGAAGGAACGGCGGGGGAAGAGTCTTCGGTAAGGCTCGCGCGCGGCCTCGAGACCGAGACGGAGCGGGACGCCGAGTCCTACAGCCGGAGCGTGGTGGCGGCGGCGGGAGAAGGGCGCTCCCTTCTTGCCCTCGACGCCGGGAGCGATCCGCGCTTCCGCGACCTGAAGAGCGTCAGCCTCTACGGCATCCGGTCGCTGATGTGCGTCCCGCTCAGGTCGCGCGGCCGGATCATCGGGACCGTGTACCTCGACTGCCGGCGCGGCGGGACGCTGTTCACCCCCGACGACCTGCGGTTCGTCGAGGCGTTCTCCGACCACGCCGCTCTCGCCCTCGAGAACACGCGGGCGCGCGCGCGCCTCGAGCGGCGGAACCGCGAGCTGCTGGCGGCGGCGGACGTGCGGACCTCGTTCGCGAGCATCATCGGGCGGTCGGCGCCGATGCAGGCCGTATTCGACCTGATCGAGAAGGTCGCCGCGACCGATCTTCCGGTCCTGATCCAGGGCGAGAGCGGGACCGGCAAGGAGCTGGTCGCCCGCGCGATCCACGCCCACGGCCCGCGCCGCCGCCGGACGTTCCTCACCGAGAACTGCGCCGCGATCCCCGAGACACTCCTCGAGAGCGAGCTGTTCGGCCACGTGAGAGGGGCGTTCACCGGCGCGGAACGCAGCCACCCCGGCCTCTTCGAGCAGGCCGACGGCGGAACGCTTTTCCTTGACGAGGTCGGGGACATGTCGCCGGGAATGCAGGCCCGGCTCCTACGCGTTCTCGAGGAGGGCGAGGTCCGCCGCGTCGGCGGCGAGGCGACCGCGCACGTGAACGTCCGAATCCTGGCCGCGACCCACCGGGATCTCGCCTCCGAGACGAGGTCAGGGCGGTTCCGCGAGGACCTCCTGTACCGCCTGCAGGTCCTCACCGTCGAGATCCCGCCTCTCAGGAAGCGGCCCGGCGACGTTGCGCTCCTCGCGGAGCACTTCCTCGCGCGGATCGCCGCCGAGCGCGGCCGGCCGACGCCGCCCATCGACGACGAGGCGCTCGCGGTGTTCGAGCGGTACGCCTGGCCGGGGAACGTTCGCGAGCTGCAGAACGCGCTGCAGCGGCTCGCGCTCCTCGCCGGCGCCTGCCCGATCGGGCTCGATGCGATCGAGTCCGACCCCCAGCTCCGTCGCATCCTCCTCCCCATGACGCGGTCTCGGGAGCCGGCGTTCTCGCTCAGGACCGGCGAGCGCGAACAGATCCTGGCTGCGATCGAGGCCGCGCGCGGCAACCGCAAACGCGCCGCCGCGCTCCTCGGCGTTTCCCGCGCGACTCTCTACCGGAAGCTGGGACGTCACCGAATCTGACAGCGCCACCCGGCACCCACTGTCGTCGGGAAGCGCCCCGCAAGACAGCCGGCACCTCGACCCGAAGGGCATAATTCCAAATGTATCAATAACATAAACGTTATAAATATATGTGTACTACAATTCGCCAATTGCTTTTTCAAATTTGCAATATATATTTCACCGCTGATGGGGGATTCCAGGTTTTCGGAGGAGCGCATGTAGGCGAAAAGCAAGGAGCTTCTGGCCATGAAACCCACTCCGAGACTGCTGCGGCGATGGACGGCCCTGGTTGGGATATTGATCCTGGCCGCGGGGGCCGGTCCGGCGGTGTTCGGGGCGGCGGCCGTTCAGAAGGCCGCTCCGCTTCGCGTCGTCGGGCTGACCGTAGGGGGCAGCGGGGTCGAGGTCGTGATCCTCAACCTCGCGCCGGAGCGCCGGCACGGAACGGTCGTCATCCGGGTCCGGCTGGGAGATCGCGAGATGGACGTGAGAACGCCCTTCGCGGTCCCGGGGGGTCAGAAGGTCTCCATTGTCTTTACTCCGCCGGACTTCGCCCGGCGGATCCTCCCGTGCGCCGTGATCCTCGACGACGGCACGCCGTTCTGATCGCGAGCGGGTGGCGGCCGCACCGGCCGCCGCCCGGCTCGGACTCCTCCCGCGGCGCGCCACCCCTCGCCGGAAGGCCGGTCGTTTGACGGTCGGCCGGTCTCGTGGTACGAACTTAGGGTTAGCGTGCCCGTGCTTCCGGATGGGCCGGTTCCACGGACGCGACCACACGCGCGGCGAGGAGGGCGAGATGAGGGATCGGTTGCCTGTGTCCCTGGATCTGGAGATCGAGGAGATCGAGTCGCGGGAGAAGGCGGGCGGGTTCTGCACGTCCTCGACGACGTCGAGGCGCTGCACCTGCATGTGCATCGCGCCGACCACCGGCGTCGCCGACCTCAACTCATAGATACGGCATGCGGCGAGGAGGGGACGGGGGAAGATCTCCCTCGTCCCCAACGCGCCGGGCATCGACCCCACCCGCCCCACCCGGATGATCGATCTGCCGTGCCCGTCCTCTAAGTCCGCTCCCGGTAGGATCCCGTGCCGGCCGACGGCTCGCTGACCGTATCGATCGCCGCGCCGCGGGAACGGCACGACGCCGTCCTGCTGGAGGGCGTCGCCCCGCTCGTGAGGGAGTTGGCGACGTCGCCCCGCCTCGACGCGATCTACTTCGAGCGGGTCAACAAGCCGGACTGGGGAATCCGCGTCCACGTCCTCGGGGAGCGCGCCTGGCTCGACCGCGAAGTGCGAGGCCTCGTCGAGCGATGCGTCGAAGCGGTCGCGGGACGCGCCGCGCTCGAGGCCGACGACTCGGAGGACAAGTGGGTCGGGGGGCCCCGCGAGCGGGAGCGGCTGAAGAGGATCTACCACCTGGACACCCTGGCCTGTCTCGACCTGATGGAGGCCGAGGCGGGCGGCGGCCTCGGGACTTCGCGGGCGCAGTTTAGCCTCCTCGTCGTCGAGGAGCTGCTGAACCTGTTCGGGCTCCGCGGGACCGGGGGACTCGAGTTCTACCGCCGCGGCTTCCAGTGGGCGCTCGACCTCGGCCGCTGGGGCGACGAGGTGCTCTCCGCCCTCGAGGAGAAGTACGAGGCGCAGAAGGGCGCGCTCGCCGCTGCGCTCGATCCGGGCGACGGCGGTCTCGCCGCGGAGGCCTGGGGAGGCCCCGATCCCGCGAGAATCGCGAATCGCTTCCTCGAATCCGCGCGGGAGCCCATCGCCGCCCTCCTCGCGGCCGGCGCCGCGCAGCGGCTCGAAAGAGCCCCGATGGACTTCGCGGTATTCGTCGCCCACGCGCACTCGAACCGGCTCGGGATCCACGCGACCCAGGAGGCGGCGATTCGCTACCTGGTCTGGCGGGCGCGCGGGGGCCCGAGGCCGCCCGCGCCGTGAGCCGTCTCGCGCTCCTCCGCGTCGCCGGCCTGCCGTTCGAGACGCTCGGCGCGCTCTGCGACGGAGACGATCTCGGCCGCGCCGAGACCGCCCTTTCCGAGCTCCACGAGATCGAGCGCGGCGCGCGCGAGATCCCGGACCTCCTCTTCGAGGCCGCCGGGCCGCCCGTCACGGACAGGGAGCGCGCGCGGGCCCGGTTCGCCCTCCTGCGGATCCGGCGCGACGTGCACAAGGGCCGAGCGCCGCGCGCGGGCGATCTCGACGAAGCCCGCGCCCTCATCCCCGACGCGGTCGCGTCCCGTCTGACGCGGCACGCGGAGCACTTCGGTCGGCACGCGACGGCCCTCGCCTCCTTCGCGGCTTCCCACGACGAGGCACTCGCACGCGGCCGTCGCGAGCTCCTTCGGATCGCCGCGGATGCGCTGGTCGAGCACGGGATCTACCTCGCGAGCCGGTCGCTCCTGCCGAAGGCCCGCCGCCTCGCCCGGCTCGATCCGCGCCGGTGGTCGCACGACGAGCGGCACGTGGCCGCGAAGATCGCCGCGTACGTCTCCCGGTTCGCAGCGAAGACGAGCCCCAATGGCGTGTTCTGCTCGGTGGCCCTCGCGGCGATCGAAGGTCGCGAAGCGTCGGTCGAGGGCTCCGCGGGGATCTCCCGCGTGGACGTGCTCCTGAGCCTCGCGGAGGTCCGGAAGGTCGCCGCCTGCCTCGCGGTCGATCCCGCGGTCGAGCGCGCGATCGTTCCTCGTCCCAACCCGACCCTGCGGGAGCGGGACGGAACCTGGACCTTCTGGAATCCCGCCTCTCCGAGAAACCCCACCGACGAGGAGATTCTCTCTCGCGTCAAGGACCAGCCGGTGCTTAACACCTTCCTCGAGGAGGCAGGCCGCGGTGTCCACGACCCGGCCGGCCTGGTGGGCGCCGTGGCCGCGCGCGCGGGTCACGACGTCGAGGATCTCCTCAGGTTCTACGCGCTGCTCGTCGAGCGCGGGATCCTGATCGGCGAGGTGGAGATCCCGTACTCCTGCCGCCGCCGGTTCCGGGATCTCGCGGCCGCGGCGCGACGCGCCGGGTGCGAGGCCGGCTGGGTCCCCGCCCTCGAGCGGATCGAGGAGGCCGTCGACGGCGTTCCCCGGCTTCCCCTCGAGGGCAGGACCGAGGCGATGGAGAAGATCGTCGGGCAGGTGGAGCGCCTCCCGCGGACGCGGCCGTTCAAGCCGGACGAGCTCTTTCGCGTGGACTCGGCCTCTTCCTTCGAGGTGCGGATCCCCGAGCGCGTCCTCGAGGACCTGGCGTCGGCGGTGCGCGTCCTCGTGCGGCTCCTCGCCGGGATGTACCCGGAGGAGATCCAGTACCGCCGGCTCGTTTCCCTGTTTCTCCGGGACTATCCGCCGGACACCGACGTGGAGTTCCTGGATCTCTACCGCGGCTTCGCGGAGGACGATGGGCCCGACGGGACCCCGCCCCTCGAGTTCCCCGCCCCCGCGGACACGCCGCCGACCGGCGCTCGCGAGGCCGAGGCCTGGGCCGCCGCGAGGCGCACGTGGGAGTGGTTCGTCCGCCGGGCGGAAGAGGCCGCGCCGGGCGCCGTCGTCGAGGTCGGCGACGAGACCGTCCGGTCGCTCGTGGGCGATCTCCCGGAGCCGCGCTGGGCCGCGGGGGCGCTGTTCCAGGTCGCCGCGCGGACGGCCGAGGACGTGGGCGCGGGGCGCTACGCCCTCGTGCTCAACGCCCTGTTCAACGGGATCGGTCTGGCGCTCTCCCGCTTCGAGCACCTGCTCGACGGCTCCGGCCCCGGCGGGGATGACGCGCTGGTCGCGGAGCTCCGCCGCGCCTGGTCGACGATGGAGCGTCCTGGAGCGGTCGTCGCGGAGATGACGTTCAACCACGAGGCCCGGACCGCCAACGCCGGACTCCGGCCGGTGCTCTTCCGGCACGAGATCGAGCTGCCCGGCGACCTCGTGTCGCCGGGAGTCGAGCGAATCCCCCTCGGCGACCTGTCGCTGCGCTACGACTCGCGCGCCGGCCGGCTGGTCCTCCGCTCCTTGTCCCGCGGCGTCGAGGTGATCCCGGTGGTGAGCAGCGGCGTCAACCCGTCCGGGATCGTGTCGGAGCTGATCCACATCGGGCGCCACGGCTGGCAGACGGTCGGCTACCTCCCGGGATTCGAGGCGCCGCGGGTCAAGCGCTGGCCGCGCTTCGTGTGCGGGAACGTGGTGCTCTTCCGCGCCCGATGGACGTTCGGCGGCGACCGGCTCCCGCAGGTCGCCCGCTTAGGGGTGCCGCTGCGGGACGCCGACTTCTTCCTCGAGCTGGCCCGGTGGCGCGCCCGGAACGGCCTGCCGCGGCACGTCTTCGTCCACACCCGGGCGGAGCCCAAGCCGTTCTACGTGGACCTCGAGTCGCCCGTCCTCACGGACCTCCTACGGCGCGCCGTCGCGAACGCGGCGACGAGCGGGGAGGCCGCCCTGCACGTGACCGAGATGCTCCCCGGGCCCGAGGACATGTGGGTCCGCGACGGGCGGGGCTCCTACGCGACCGAGTTCCTCGTCCAGCTCCAAGGTCCCGATCCGGCGGCGTGAGCGCGGGGCCCGCTTACCTCGCCGTCTCCTCGTGGAGGCGGAACATCAGGTAGCGGAGGATCGCCTCGGGGACGAGGTCGATCCCGAGCCGGTTGCAGTGGAGGTGCGCGTAGGACCAGGCCAGGTGGACCAGGCTCTGGCGGATCCTTCCCGCCGCGTGTCCCGCTAGGATCTCCTCCACGGCGGGCCGGGTCGCCTCGAGGCAGGTCGCCGCGATCCGCGCCGGCTCGGGGCCGCCGAAGGCGAGCGACGGATCGTCGCTCTTCAAACCGCGGAGCGTCTCGCGCAGACCGTCCCGGACGCTGCCGTACCGCCGGTCGAGGCGGGCACGGTCTTCCTCCTGGAACGCGCCATCCCGGAACGCCCACTCGTGCCCCTCGCGGTAGAACTCGAGACGCCGGGCCGCGTCGAAGCCGAGAAGGTCGAGAAAGGACTCGGTGAACGCCAGGCTGTACTCGCGCCGCGACTTCCCGAAGAGGGCCCGCGACTCGGCCTCGAGGAGATCGAGGCAGGCCAAAGAGTCGTGGAGGAAGATCTTCTCGGCGAGCGCCATCCCCTCGGGCCCCCCGTAGCGCTCCCACTCCCGGGCGTACTCGCCGAACTCGACCCGGCGGATCACGCCCTCCTCCACGAACGGGCGGATCGCGCTCTCGACCCGCGGCCGCACGGACCCCGCGATCCACGCCGAACGTCCCAGCACGCGGAATCGGAGCTGCCAGCTAGGGTCCGCGTATCGGACGAAGAACAGCGAGTCGAGGTCCGGATGGAGGCGGATCTCCCGAACGACCGGAGCGACCAGCTCCAGCAGGAGCCGGTCGTGGCTCTCCGGCGGCGCCTCGAGGGCCGCGTACAGGCAAGCCTCCTCCTGGCGGCGCGGCATGGCGCACCTCACGTCCCGCGCGAGTTCGGGAGGCCACCGCCCTTGCGTCGACTCTTCGCTCCTACGCCGAGGGCCGGTCCTCAGAAGCCGGTGACGACGCAGTTGTGAGCGCCCGCGCAGGCGGCGAGGCAGGGGTTGCAGTAGGTCTTCCCGTTGTCGCAGGTGACCCCGATGCAGTACATCGGGCAGATGCCGCAGGGCTTGGCGGCCGCGGCAGGCGTTGAAGTCAGGGCCAGACTGCCGGCGACTGTGGCGAAGATGGCCAGGACGATGACGCAAGCGGCGAGCATTCTCTTCATGGGATTCCCCTCCACGTGAGTAATAATGAAGCAGACGATCGATCATACGAGCAATCGGGGAATCGGCAAGTCGAGACGCGCCCGGTGTTACGATCGGCCCTTCTTGGGGAGAGGGAAGCTGTCGCGCACAGGCCCGGCGCGGAAGAGGAGGCACCCATCCGGCAACTCGCGATCACGATCACGCTCGAGACCCGGGGGCGAGGCCTCCTCGACTTCACCGACCGGGTCGTGGAGTGGGTCCGCTCCTCCGGGATCGGGACCGGTCTCCTGACCCTGCACGTGCAGCACACCTCGGCGTCCCTGCTGATCCAGGAGAACGCCGACCCGACGGTGCGCGGGGACCTCGACCGTTTCCTCGCGCGCCTCGCGCCCGACGGCGACCCGATCTTCGAGCACGACGACGAGGGGTCGGACGACATGTCCGCGCACGTCCGATCGGCGCTCACCGCGACGACGCTCTCCATTCCGGTCGTCGCGGGCCGGCCCGCGCTCGGCACGTGGCAGGGGATCTACCTTTACGAGCACCGGCGCTCGCCGCACCGGCGCCGCGTCGTCGCCCACCTGATAGGGGAGTGAGAGCGCGGCGCGCTACTTCACGTACGAGCAGCAGTAATCCGCGACCTCGCGCACCTTGAGCCGGAACTTCGAGTTGGCCGGCACCTCGTACGATTGCCCGGTCCCGAAGGTGGTCCACTGCGCGCTTCCGGGCAGGAGCACGTCCATCGAGCCGCCGAGGACCTCCATGATCTCCCGGTCGGCGGTGCCGAACTCGTACTCGCCGGGCATCATGATGCCGAGCGTCTTCTTCGATCCGTCCTCGAACAGGACGGTGCGGCTCGTGACCTTCCCTTCGTAATAGACGTTGGCCTTCTTGACGATCGTCACCTTCTCGAATCGATCCATCGTCTGCGCTCCTCGTCGGCGAAAAGGGTCAATGTCCCCCGCCCGCGATCATCTTCACGGCGTGGGGGAGGATCGGCAACAGGAAGTCCATCCCGTCGCGGACGGCCTTCAAGCTTCCCGGCAGGTTGACGATCAGGGTCGAACTGCGCAGGCCCGCCTCGCCGCGGGAGAGACAAGCGTTCGGGGTCCTCTTCATCCCGTCCGCGCGGAGCGCCTCGACGAGGCCGTCCGCACGGCGGTCGACGACCGCGACCGTCGCCTCGGGCGTGCGGTCCCGCGGCGAGAAGCCGGTGCCCCCGGTGGTCAGAACGACGTCGACCTTCAGCTCGTCGGCCCAGTGCCTGAGGAGATCCGCGATCTCCCCGGGCTCGTCGGGACGGACCTCGGCCGCGACGACCTCGAAGCCCGAGCCTACGAGCCGCTCGCGGATATGCGGTCCGCTCTCGTCGACCCGGGTGCCTCTCGCGCACCCGTCGCTCACGGTCAGGACCGCGGCCTTCACGGCCGCTCCCGGACGGCCGGGACGTCGATCGGGTCGCCGGCAGCGATCGTCCCCGCCTTCGTCACGCGCGCGAAGATCCCCTCACGAGGCATCACGCAGTCCCCCACCTGGCGCCGTATGTCGCAGCCGAGGTGGCATTCCTTCCCGATCTGCGTGACCGTAAGTTCGGCCTCGGCGCCGACGCGCAGGGTCGATCCCACGGGGAGGCTCGCCAGGTCGATCCCTGCGGTCGTCACGTTCTCCCCGAAGTCGCCGGGTGCCAAGTCGAGGCCCGAGGCGGGCATCTTCGCGATGCTCTCGCGGGCCAGGAGGCTCACCTGCCGGTCCCACTCGCCGCCGTGCGCGTCTCCCTCGACGCCGAATCCCGTCACCAGGGCCGCGCGGCCGACGGGGTGCTTGCGCGTCCCCTTCCTGTCCGAGACGTTCACCGACACGACTCGCGCGCCCACGCCGACGCTGGGGGCCATGGTCATCCTCCGATCTGGGACATCCCGCGCCCGGGGATCCCGGCGCCCTCGGGCCTGCCGGCCGGCTTCTCCGCGATCGCCTCGTGCAGGAGCGCCCGGAGTCGCTCGCGATCGGGCACGGGCCTCAACGCGGGCTTGAGGTCGATCTCGCGGAGATGGAAAAGGCAGAGGCGAAGATGCCCGTCCGCCGTCAGCCGCAGCCGGTTGCAGCGGTCGCAGAAGTGGTCGCTCACCGCGGCGATGAAGGCGAAGCTCCCGGGTGCTGAGGGCAGCCGCAGCGCCCGCTCTGCGGGACCGTTGCCGGGCGACCTCGCCGCTTCCTCGAAGGGCCCGTGCGCCTCGAGCCTGCCGCGGAACTCCGCGGCCGACACGAACCCTAGGTCCGACGGGACGGGCCCGATCGGCATGTACTCGATGAACCGCACTTCGACCGGGTGTCTCTCTGTGAGATCGAGGAACGGACGCGGGTCGTCGTTGACGCCGCGCAGCAGGACCACGTTGATCTTCACCGGATCGAACCCGGCGGCGACGGCGGACTCGACCCCGTCGAGCGCTTTCGCGAGATCCCCGCCCCGCGTGAGGTCGCGGTATTTCGCCGGATCGAGGCTCGTGAGCCCGATGTTGATTCGGGCGAGCCCCGCCTCCCGCAACGGTCCCGCCATCTCCGGCAGCAGGATGCCGTTCGTGGTCAGGGAGAGGTCCAGGAGCCCGTCGAGTCCGGCGAGCTCGCGCACGAGCGAGACGATCCCGCGGCGCAGCAGCGGCTCGCCGCCCGTCACCCGCGCGCTCGTGATCCCCTCCTCGACCGCGACGCGCACGAGTGCCTGGATCTCCTCGTAGCTCAGGACGTCGCGACGGTTCAGGAGCGGGACTCCCTCCTCCGGCAGGCAATAGCGGCAGCGGAGCTGGCAGCGGTCCGTGACCGAGATCCTGACGTGGCTGATCGTCCGCCGGCTCGAATCGACGAGCATCAGTGGTCCTCGGCCTCTTCGGTGAGATGAAGGAGGACCGGGCCGCCTCGCGGAACGAACGAGACGTCCTCGGGGATCAACGCGAGCGCGTTCGATCGCATCATCGAGGACAGGATGCCCGAGCCCTGCGGGCCGGCGAGCGACGCGTGGAGCGCACCGTCCCGCTCGCGGACGTGGACGCGCAGCAGGTGCGTTTTGCCGTCGGGCTGGCTCTTGCGCCACTCCTCGTCGAGGACACCCTGCCGCTCGGGCCGGTGGAGCCGCTCGAATCCCATCAGCCTCCGCAGCAGGGGCCGGACGTACTCCTCCATCATCAACATCGACGCGACCGGGTTGCCCGGGATGCCGAAGACCGGCTTCCGGCCGAGCCGGTAGAAGCCGAGCGGCCCTCCGGGCTTTTGCGCGACGCGCCAGAACACCCGCTCGGCCCCCAGAGCCTCGAGCACGTCCTTGACGAAATCGTAGGCGCCGACCGAGATGCCGCCGGTGGTCACGATAACGTCCGCCCCGGCCTCCGCCTCGCCGAGCGCGCGCTCCACCGCCTCGCGCCGGTCGGGCACGCGCGGGAACGGGACCGCGACGGCGCCGAAGGCCGCGGCCTGCGCGCAGGCCGAGTGGACGTTGGCGTCGCGAATCCGGCCCGGGCCCGGCCTCTCCCTGACGTCCACGAGCTCGTCTCCCGTCGTGAGCACCGCGACGCGGGCGCGGGGAACGACCGGAACCTCGGCGCAGCCGATGGCGGCGAGGACCCCGATCTCCGCCGGTCGCAGCACGGATCCCGCCGCGACCACGCTCGCTCCTGCTGCGATGTCCTCGCCCGCGAGCCGGATGTTCGCGCCGCGGCGCACGGGCCTCTTCACGGCGACCCCGCCGTCCACGGCGGCGGTGTCTTCCACCGCGACGACCGCGTCCGCGCCGGAGGGCAAGGGGGCGCCGGTCATGATGCGAAGGGCCGCCCCGGGAACGACCGCGCGCGACGCGACCTGGCCGGCCGGCACGTCCTCGAGAACCTCGAGATGGACCGGCGAGCCAAAGGAGGCCGCCGCGCAGTCCTCCGCCCGCACCGCGAAGCCGTCCATCGCCGAGTTCGTGAACGGCGGTACCGGATCGGTCGAGAGGACGTTCCCGGCGGCGACGAGGCCGAGCGCCTCGTCGAGCGGCACGCGCGTCGGCGGCAGCGGCGTCGCCCCCTCCAGGACCTTCCGCAGCGCTTCCCGATACGTCAGCATCGCTCGTCCCCGCGCACTTCAGATAGTAGCAGGTCGGTCTCCGTCGCCGGCGTCGAGCACTGTGCGGTGGAGGAAGGAGTAGTGCCGCCAGGCGCCCGGCATGTGCGAGCCGATCGACGCGACCACCGTCGCCGCGAGATACCACTCGAGGCGCGCGGACGGGAGGAGCTCGCCGAGGCCGAGAAGGGCGAGCTTCAGGAAGGCGGCCACGCCGCTCCCCTGATAGAGGAACGCGAAGCTCTTCCCGAGATCGATGCCGAGGAGCACGACTCCGCTCAGCACCGTGATCGCGACCGGCACGATCATGTCGCGCGCCGGGGCTCGCCACGCCACCCCTCCGAGCACGAGGGCCATGGCCACGATGTGCACGGTGCGCGCGCCGATCTGCCACGCCCGCGCTCCCCTGATCGCACGCGGCGGGTGGCGGAAGAGTACGCCCCGCGGCTCCGGCGCCGGACCGCCCGGACGGGCACGCCACCGTGGCGTTGCCATCAGACCCCGATTCCCGGCAGGCGCGAGACGGTGGTCCGCTCGGAAGTCGTCTTGCCCTGGGTGAAGTTCATGAGATAGTCGGGGCCGCCGGCCTTGGAGTCGGTTCCCGACATGTTGAACCCGCCGAACGGGTGCACGCCGACCAGGGCACCGGTGCAGCCCCGGTTGATGTAGAGGTTGCCGCAGTGGAACTCGCGCTTGGCGCGATCGATCCGCTCGATGTTCGACGAGTAGAACGCCCCGGTCAGCCCGTAGCGCGTGTCGTTCGCGGCCTCGAGCGCCGCCTCGAATCCGTCGACGGGGATCACCGCCAGCACCGGTCCGAAGATCTCCTCCTGGCCGAGGAACGAGCGCGACTCGACACCGTCGAAGATCGTCGGGGCGACGAACCAGCCGGGCCGGTCGAGGGCGTGCCCTCCCAGGACGAGGCGCGCCTCCTTCCTGCCGATCTCGATCGCCTCGAGGATCTTCGAGTGCGCGGCGCGGTTCGCCACGGGCCCCGTGAAGACGCAAGGGTGCTCCCACGGGTCTCCCGCCGGGAGCTTGCCCGCCTTCTCGACGAGCATCTCGAGCAGCTTGTCCTTGACGCGCCGGTCGACGATGGCCCTCGAGCAGGCCGAGCACTTCTGCCCCTGGAAGCCGAACGCGGAGCGCACGATCCCCGTGGACGCGGCGTCGAGGTCGGCCGTCTCGTCCACGACGATCGCGTCCTTGCCGCCCATCTCGGAGACGTACCGGGTCATCCACTTCCGGCGCGGATCCGGCCGGGCAGCGATCTCGTGGATCCTGAGACCGACGTCCGCGGACCCGGTGAACGAGACGAAGCGGATCTCGGGGTGCGTGACGAGATAGTCCCCGATCTCGCCGCCCCCGCCCGGCAAGAGGTTGATCACGCCGTCGGGGATCCCGGCCTCACGCGCGAGGCTCACCAGCTTCGAGGCGGTCACGGGGGTGTCCGAGGAAGGCTTGACCAGTACGGCGTTGCCGCTCACGACGGCGGCCATCGTCATGCCGGCCAGGATCGCGAGGGGGAAATTCCAGGGCGAGATCACCGCGCCCACGCCCAGCGGGATGTAGTAGTAGCAGTTGTCCTCGTTGGGAAGACGGGTGAGCGGCTGGAACTGGAAGTGCCGCAGCGCGAGCCGCGCGTAGTACTCGCAGAAGTCGATCGCCTCGGCGATCTCGGCGTCGGCCTCGTACCAGTCCTTGCCGATCTCGTAGCCGAGCAGCGCGACGAACTCGAACCGGTCGCGGCGGATGAGGGCGGCGAGCCGCACGAGCGTCTCGGCCCGCGCCTCGGGATCGGTGCGGGCCCAGTCGGCCCACGCCTTCTTCGCCTCGGAGATCGCCTCGTCCACGTGGGCGCTCGTGCAGCTCGCGACGCGGCCGACGACGCGATCGGGGTGCGCCGGGCAGACCGAGGCGATCCACTTCCCCGTTTCGACCTGCCGCCCGCCGATGATCGCGGGGTACCGGCCGTCGAGGCGGCCCTCGAGCGCCCGGACCGCCCGCTCGACGCCCCTGGCGTTCTCGTCCTGCGCGTAGTCGAAGATAGGAGCGTTCGTGAAGCGGCTGCAGAACATCGTGTCCTCCATGGCGGAAACCGAAAGCGGACAGCTTACTCCTCTTTCGCGTCCCCGTCACGCCGGAGCGGAGGTGAGGACGCCGCTCGTCGCGCGGGGGAATGGGGACTGCGGCAGTCCGCGATCGGGACGATTCGGGAGAACAACGCGAACCGCGCCGCCCGGCAAAGCCCCGTGCGGTATGGCATCATACGGACCCGTTCGGAACACAGGGATCGGCGGGAACGGCTGGATGCGGACGGCGTTGCGGCGCGTGGTCCGCGGCCGAGGGGAGAACGGAGACC
>JBGQAU010000055.1:0-21519 GCA_041494445.1 Acidobacteriota bacterium
ACTCCGTGAAATGAAGGAATCCGCCCCAGCGAGCCCGAAGTCGCGACCGGTGCCACGGCGCCTCGCCGCCGCCCTGATGGTCCTGGCGGCGACGGCCGCCGCCGGCGGGCCTCGGGCGCAGGAGCCTTCGGAGCGCCTCCTCGACACGGTCACCGCGGAGCGGGTCGAGCCGGACGGCCGGTTCCACTTCCGCCCGCGCTGGACCGCGCCGGGACGGCCGACGCTGGCGCTGGCGCTCTCCGGCGGCGGCGCGCGCGGCCTCGCTCACCTCGGCGTCCTCGAATCGCTCCAGGAGGACGGGGTCGAGTTCGACGGCATCGCGGGGACCTCCATCGGCGCGCTGACGGGCGCGTTCGTCTGCGCCGGGTATTCCCCGGAGGAGATCGAGGAGATCCTGAAGCGCCGGGACTGGGGCGCGATCATCGCGGGGCTCGACGTGCGGCGGCGGGTGCTCTCCGAGTCCGAGGACATCCGGACGCAAAGTTCGCTTCTCAGGCTCCAGTTCCGGCGGCGGAGGCTCCTCGAGGTGGGCGCGATCACCGAGTCGCGCCTCCTCGAGCGCGAGCTGTACCGTTACCTCCTGCGGGCCCAGCTCGAGTCCGGTGGCGATTTCGATCGGCTCATGTACAGGTTTCGCCCGGTGGCCGGGGACATCCTCACCGGCCACCGCGTGGCGCCGAGCTCGGGCGACCTGGTCGCGTACGTGCGCGCCTCGTTCGCGGTGCCGTGGTTCTTCGAGCCGGTGAAGGTCGGCGACGCCCTCCTGGTGGACGGCGGCGTCGTCGAGAACATCCCGGTGGACACCGCACGGTCGCTGGGCGCTTCCGCGGTGCTCGCGGTCGACGTCTCCGAGGGCATCCCGCGGAGCGTCTACCTCCGCGGGGCACTGGACAACCTCTACCGCTGGATCAGCGTCCTCATGGCCGACCAGGGGCGGGAATCGCTCTCCCACGCCGACCTGGTCCTGACGCCGGCGGTCCTCGACATCACCCGAATCGACTTCGCGACGAACGTGGACCGCCTCGTGCGCCTCGGGCGCGAAGCGTACGCGAACCACCGCGAGGTGCTGTGGGAGCTGCTCGAGACGCGCGCCCGCGACCGCGCGCCGGTGGACTACGCGGGGATCGAGGTCGCCGGAACCTCGTGGATCGCGCCGGCCGAGATCGCCCGGCGGCTCGGCGGCGGGTCGAGGACCGTGACCCGTTACAGGGTCGCGGCGGAGCTGGCCCGGGCGCTCAATCTCGGCCCGTTCGAGTCGGGGCACGTGGAGTGGGTCGAGACCGCCCTCGGGCGGCGGCTGCGGTTCGTGTTTCGCGAGAACCCGCCGCCGCGAGCCGTCGAGATCGTCGGCGATGGCGAGCCGCTACCGCCGGAAGCGCGGATCTCTCTGCCCGCGGACCGGCCGTTCTCGTGGGAGGAAGTGGCGCGGTCGGGCCAGCAGGTGCGGGAGGCCCTGGTCGAGGAAGGGCGGGTGCTGGTCGCGATGACCGACGGACAGTTCGACGCCGCGACCGGCACGGTCAAGGTCCGCGTGTCGGACGTCCCGATCGGCCGGATCCGCACGGAGGTCGAGGGGGAGATAAGGCTCGAGCGGACCCAGCGTTTCTTCGAGGATCTGCAGGACCGGCGATTCAGCTTCGACCGGCTCGCGGAGCGCCTCGACGAGATGATCGCGCGCGGCGCGATCTTCGAGTGGTCGCTCGACCCGAGGCGGCGCGAGGACGGTCGAGCCGACCTCGTGGTGCATGTCCGCGGGGACGACTACTTCGAGGCCGCGATCGGCGCGTCGTATCGCGGCGCCGTCGGCTGGGGCGGCTGGGCACGCGTCGCCAAGGCGAACCTCACCGGCCGGGGCGACTTCGTGGACCTGACCGCCGGCGCGGCGCAAGACGTCTCGGCGTTCTCCCTGCGTTACCGGACGGAGTACGGCGCCGGATTCCAGAACCTGGGCGCCGACGTGGGCGGCACTCTCTTCACCGGGAGATCGCCGGTGGCGGACCGCGACCAGAGGCTCGTGGACGCGCTGGCCGAGAAGTGGCGGGGGAGAAGGCTCTGGGCGATGCTGATCCACCGCGCGCGATGGGGAGCCGCCATCCAGACGGGATTTCGCTGGGAGGGCGACCGGCTCGACGCGACCGATTCGGCGCCGGCCGAGGAGGTCTCGCGGACCTCGGCGGTCCTGTCGCTCGGGCTCGACCGGCACGACCGGCTGCTCTTCCCGACGCACGGCGGGGCGTTCCGGCTCGCGGCGGAGCGGTCGATCGGGGGGGACGAGATCTGGAAGGCCGAGGCGCACGCGGACCAGGAGATCTCGTTCGGCGCGAGCCGGCGTCACACCATGACCGGCCGGCTCGGGCTGGGGCTGTCCGAGGGGACCGACCGCCGCCCGTTCTGGTTCAACCCCGGCGGCTACCGGGAGCTCTACGGGTTCGTCCCCTACGGCGCCGCCGCGCCCGACTACGCGCGGGCCGGAGCGACGTGGCGCCTCCGGTGGTTCGACGTCGGGGCCGCGCGGCTCTACCTCGAGGCGGGGGCCGACGCGATCCGCACGGCCGCGCGGCGAGACGGTCTGAGGGGCGGGGACACGATGGTCGGGTACGGCGCCAGCGTGATCGTCCACACGCGCCTACTCGGGCCGCTCGCCATCGGGATCGGACGCAACGACCAGGGCGCCCTGACCGGCTTCATCACCGCCGGCTATTCGTTCGTGCCCGAGTGATTCCGGCGCCGCGGAGCCACCCGCTCCCGCTCAGTCGAAGGACGCGACGAAGCGGTAGCGCTTTCGCGCCCACGCGCCCGCGTAGTCCACGCCGATGCGCGGCGTGCGGCGGACCCGGCGGTCCGGGACGGGCTCCCCTTCCTCGAGCCAGAGGTCGGGGCCGAGGAGCGAAGCCCCGTCGAGCGCGCGGTCGATCCGGAACGCGCGCGTCAGGCGGCCCGGGCCGATGGCGGAGACCTTGCCGTCCGGGGACTCCGCCGCGCGCAACAAGACCGCCGCCGGGTACCCCTTAGCCCCCGTCACCAGGTTGAGACAGTGGTGCATGCCGTAGACGAGGTACACGTACGCGACCCCGCCCGCCTCGAACATCGGCGCGTTGCGCGCGGTGGGCCCGCGGTGGGCATGGCTCGCGCGGTCGTTCGGCCCGTCGTACGCCTCGACCTCGAGGAGGCGGCCGCGCAGCACGCCGCCGTCGTCGAGGCGGCGGCACAGGACGCGCCCGAGCAGATCGCGGGCGACGGCGGGGGTGTCCCGCCTGTAGAATCGGACCCCGAGCCTCTTCATCCCTTTCCCGGCCGGGCCCTCCGCCTCGGGCCCGGCCCGAGACAAGGAGGTTAACATGTCGAGGAAGGCCACCGTTGCCGCCCTGTGCGCCGTATCCGCCCTCCTGCTGGCCGTCCTGCTTCCGGCCGGCACGGCGGTCTCCCAGCAGATCCACCAGGGGATCCAGCAGGTGCTCGTGACGAACTTCCCGGACCTCCAGAAGGTCGAGGGCGAGGTCTCGGTCCGCGGACCGATCCGCCAGGCGGCTCAAGTCGTGCTCAAGGACGTCATCGTTCCGCCGGTGGGCCCCAAGGACACCCAGCGGCTCATCATGGCGGGGACGATCGCGACCGACGGCTTCTCCCAGATCGTCCTGAGCCTCGCGGGGCAGATCAAGGGAGAGGTGGTCCGTCCGGGCACGGTCGGCGCGATCCTCCTTCCCGAGGAGGACGCGATCGTGAGGGCGTTCGACGAGAAAGGGGAGATGCAGTTCCCGCTGGAGGTCACGGCGTCTTCCGTCCCGGGCGGTTCCCCGTATTTCGCGTCGAACCAGCCTCGGTTCCTGGTGGGCTTCCCCAGGTACAGGGTCTTGTTCTATAACACCAGTGCCAAGACGGTCAGCGTGAACCTTTACGCGTACCTGACGAGCTGATGGACATTTCCGCGCGCGAAGGGCCTCTCGTCCCCGCGTTCTTCCTGGCGCGGCCGAACCGCTTCACGGTGGAGGCGGTGCTGCGCGACGGACGGCGCGTCGCCGCGCACCTCGCCGACCCCGGCCGGCTACGCGAGCTCTTGATCCCCGGCGCCCCGCTCCGGCTGCGGCCGGCGCCCGAGGGGGGGCCCCGCAGGACCCGGCACACGGTCGCCCTGGTTCGCTCCCCCGTGCCGCCTTTCGCCTGGGTGTCCGTGGACACGTCCCTGCCGAACCGTCTCGCCGAGGAGATCCTCTGGCGCGGCGACGTCGAGGGAATCGGCCACGTCCTGACGCTGCGGCGCGAGTACGAGCATGCCTTCAGCCGGTTCGACTTCCTCCTGGCGCGGAAGGACGGCGCCCCGATGCTGGTGGAGGTGAAGTCGGTGACGCTGGTCGAGGACCGCGTGGCGCGGTTCCCCGACGCGCCCACGGCGCGTGGCGCGCGGCACGTCCGGGAGCTCGCGGAGTACGTCCGCTCCGGGGGGTGTGCCCTGCTGCTCTTCGTCGTGCAGAGGGAGGACGCCGTCCGCGTCGAGCCGAACCCGGCGACCGACCCGGGCTTCGCCGCGGCCCTCGCCTCCGCGGAGGAGGCCGGCGTGCTGGTCCGGGCGGCCCGTTTCCGCCTCGAAGCCAGCGGCCGGCCGACCTATCTCGGCCCTCTCCCGGTTCGCGCCGCCCCGGTTGCCAAGCTGGGTCGCGATCCTCTATAAGGGGTCCTTCCGCCCGGGCGGCGATCCAGGAGAACGTGATGCACCGTCTTAGACGTCCCCCCATCCTCGTGGCGGTTCTCGCGGCCCTCGTAGCGACCACCGCGCTCCACGCCCAGGAGCCCCCCGTCCCCTCGTCCGACGCGGAGCTGCAGGCACTCGTCGAGAAGGCCGGGAGCCCCAAGGACAACGCCGGCGCCGACCTCGTGACCGTGTTCAAGCGCACGCGCGTCGACGTTACGCCCTCGGGCCTCGGGCACATCCACGAATGGCAGCTCGTGAAGTGCCTGACCGAGAAGGGGGCGGCACAGCTGGCGCGGCTTCGGCTCGACTTCGACCCGACGTCGAACCTCGTCGAGGTTCGCTCGCTCCGGGTGCTGCGAAAGGACGGCACCGTCGAGACCGTCCCGAGCGAGAGCGCTCTCACACTCCCCCAGCCGCAGGACGCGATCTACTGGGGGGCGCGGATGAAGCTCGTCCCGCTCCCGCGGCTCCGCATCGGCGACGCGCTCGAGGTCAGGACGTACATGAAGGGGTTCCTGATCGCCTACCTCGACGAGATGAACGAGGCGGGCGGAGAGGGAGGCGGCGCGGACGACGAGAGGTACGTCCCGCCCATGCGCGGCCACTTCTACGACGTGGTGTTCTTCCAGGACTCGGTTCCCGTGAAGCTCCGCCACTACGAGGTGACGACGCCGCGGGACAAGCCCGTCCAGTTCGAGACCTACGGCGGCGAGGTGAAATCCTACGTGTCGTTCGACGACGCGCGCCTCACGTACCGGTTCTGGAAGGAGAACCTCCCCGCGTTCCACGCCGAGACGCGAGCGGTGGCCGCGTCGGACGTGCAGCCGAAGGTCGTGCTGGCCACCGTCCCCTCCTGGCCGGAGAAGTCCCGCTGGTTCGCCCAGGTCAACGACCCCCAGTTCGCGGCGGACGATGCGATCCGCGCGAAGGTGGCCGAGCTGACCCGCGGCCTCGCGAGCGACGAGGAGAAGGTCGCCGCCCTCGTCCACTGGGCCGCTGACAACATCCGCTACTCGGGGATCACCATGGGGAAGGGCGAGGGGTACACCCTCCACCCCGGCCCGATGATCTTCGACGACCGCTCGGGCGTCTGCAAGGACAAGGCGGGAATGGCGATCACCCTGCTCCGCGCCGCGGGGTACACGGCGTACCCCGCGATGACCATGGCGGGAGCGCGGGTCGAGCGGATCCCGGCCGACCAGTTCAACCACTGCGTGGTGGCCCGGAAGAAGGCGGACGGCGGGTTCGAGCTGCTCGACCCCACGTGGGTCGTGTTCTCGCCCGAGGTCTGGTCGAGCGCCGAGGGGGAGCAGAACTACGTGATCGGCACTCCCGGGGGCGAGGAGCTGCAGAAGACCCCGGCCTTCGACCCGGCGGCCAACAAGATCCGCCTCGACTCCGCCGCTGAGCTCGACGCGCAGGGGAACCTCTCGGGAACGCTCACGATCTCGGGCCTCGGCGTCGCCGAACAGCGACTCCGCCGGGAGATGGTCCACGCCTCGACCGCCCGCGACCGGCAGGCCTGGTTCGAGGAGGTCGTCTCCCGCCTGGGGCCCGGCGCCTCGGTGGAAAAAGTCCGGGTGGACTACGCCCGGCTCCAGGACGTGAAGGCGCCGGTACGCTTCGAGGTGCGCTACCGCGTTCCCGGGTACGCCCTGCTCGCGGGGAGCACCCTGGTCTTCTCGCCGCCGGCGTCGCGCCATCCCATCGCCCAGCCCTCGCTCGCGCCTTACCTCTACGCGGCGGACGACGACGCGAGGACGCAGGCGGTTCAGCTCGGCGCGCCGAGGATGATGGACGTCTTGGAGACGCTCGCGCTCCCCGCCGGGTTCCGGGTGGCCTCGCTCCCGAAGGACCGCAACCTCGACGGCAAGGCGGCGTCGCTAGCGACGCACTCCGAGGTCAAGGGCGGCAAGCTCGTCACCACCTACCGGCTGACCGTGAAGCGCCGCGAGGTCCCGGTGGACGACTACGCCAACTTCCGCGACGTCGTGCGCGAAGCCAAGGCGCTCCCGGAAGATCCCGTCGTGCTCGAAGGAGGGAGGTAGGGCATGCGAAAGATCGCCGCGACCGCGCTCTCGGCCGCCCTGGCGCTCGCAGCACTTCCCTCCGCCCCACGCGCCGTGCCCGACGGGGTCCCCGACTGGGTCCGAAACGCCCCCGGGCGCGATGCCCGGCCCGACGACGACGGCCTGGTCCTTCGGCAGCACCTCGCGCTCACGCTCTCAGCCGACGGGAAGGTCGTGCGGCGAAGCGAGACCGCGGTCAAGATGCTGCAGGAGTGGGTCTCTCGGCACGGGTTCTTCGATCCGCGCATCGACTGGAACGACGCGCGCTCCGAGATGCGCGTCGAGCAGGCCCGTACCTACATGAGGGACGGGACGATACGGGACGCGAAGGCGAACAGCCTGGTCCCGAACACCGCTCACGAGCTGGAATGGGCGGTTCCCTACGCTTACTTGCGCCAGATGGTCGTCTCCCAGGTCGGCGTCGAGCATGGATCCACCTCGGTGCTGGCGACAACCATCGCCGACCGGAAGCCTTCCGGCGTGCCGCTGTGGGGGACGATCGAGCTGCGCGGCGATCTCCCGGTGCTGGACCAGTCCATCGCGATCGAGGTCCCCGAGGGAACGCCTTTCCGGTGGGGGGCGATCCGCGCACGACTCATCCCCGAGAATCTATCCCGCGGCGGGAGCGTCTCCACCACGTTCCGGCGGCGCGACGTCCAGGCGGTGAACCTGGCGGAGCTGCCGTCGGGGCGCGCGGGAGTCGAGCGGCTGGTCTACAGCACCGCGGCGAGCTGGGCCGACGCCCGGGCGTGGCTCGAGAAGCGCGTCGAGGCCGCGATCGCCCCCGACGCATCGATCAAGGCGGCGGCCGAAGAGGCGGTCACGGGCGCCACGCTCGACGAGGAGAAGATCTCGCGGATCCACGCGTTCGTCGTGGACGGGCTAGAGACCGTCGCCTGGCCCGTCGCCGCGTTCGACTACGCAGTACGCCCGGCGGGCGAGGTCCTGAAGAGCAGCGTCGGCCACCCGCTGGACAAGGCGGTGCTGCTCGCCGCGATGCTCCGCTCGCTCAAGCTCGATGCCTCGGTGGCGCTGGCCGCGTCGGAGCGCGAGATCGCGAAAGATGTACCTTGCCTGCCGCAGCTCGACGAGGTCTGGGTGCGGGTCCGATCCGGACCGCACGCGGTCTGGCTCGACCCGGCCGCCGGCCTCGACCGGCGGAGCCGCGCACACCTCGCGGGACGCGCGGTCCTCCTGCTGGACGGCGTATCGGAGGCGCCGGAATTCCAGCCGGATCTCGACCCGGCCTCGAACCGCGCCGCTCTTCGCGTCGAGCTCTCCGTCGCCGACGGCGCCCGCGAGTTCGGGCTCTCGGGGTCGGCCGATCTCGACCTCGGCGGTCTCTACAATCCGCTCCGGGCCTTCGACCGCTCGGAGAGCCGCGAGGCGCCCGTCGTGTCGCGCGTTACGTCCGCCTTCGGCGGCGCGAAGGTGAAGGACGTCTTCGTCGGCCATCGGAGCGCGGATCTCTCTGCGCTGCGTGCGACGTTCGCCGGCGGCGCGCTCCCCTTGACGCCGTCGCGGCTCGCGCGTCTCGTTCTGCCTCGCGTCCCCGGCGCCGTCTCCGGCACGGCGATCCAAATCCACCGCGGAAGGAGAACCCTTCCGCTGGTGCTCCCGGCGCCCGCGGCGGAAACGGTCGAGGTGGTCCTCGACCTTCCCGAAGGGACCGAGGCCATGGTCCTTCCCGCCGAAGCGGCGATCTCGAATTCCGCGGGGTCGCTCATGCGCACGGTGCGCCGGGACGGCCGCAAGCTGACCGTGAGGACCGAATTCGTCCTCGTCGCCCCGGTGGTGGAGCCGGAGCGCTACCCGGAACTGAGGGAACTCTTCACGGCGCTCGAGGCCGAGGGCGGCAGGACGGTCCTGCTGCGCCGAAAGGAGTGAAGAGCACCCGGCTCAGCGCTCGAATTCGTCCACCTGATCCCAGGTGAGGATCCCCTCGTCCACCATCTGCTCGTAGACGTCTAGGAAATCTTCGGAGCTCACCGCTCCGCTCCCGTAGACCGCCTGCCTAGCGGCCTGGTACGCCTGCCGAGGTGTCATGGTGCGAAGCCGGTCGAGGGTCTCGGGGTCGAAGACCGCGGCCATGGCGCCACCTCCTTGCGACAGGTCCCGGCGGCGCGGCACGGCGGTCGCCGGGAAGCCGGAGATCGTGGTGCACCGTGCGGAGTTCGATACAAGTATACGCCGGCGGGCGGGGTGGAGCCGCGGCGCCGCTTTCCGCCGGGGCGCAGATGAGGAAGAGACCACTTTTCATGTATCGTCCGCTGTCAGCCACTTCCGCGGCTCGGACCTCGTGCCCGGAGAGCGCGAACCTGGTTTGTGGACGATGAAGCTCTCGAGTTCTGCGGATGCGAGCGCGAGAAAGCCTGAAATCTCGGGCTCGGCTGCTCACCCCTTGATCAGAGTTCGTGACCGGAAGGTGCCGCCCGCCCAACGACCCAGTGCTATCCCCGCTACGTGATCGACCACGTGAAGCCGCTGAAGGAGGGCGGCGCGGACGAGCCGTCGAACATGGAGTGGCAAACGGTCGAGGCGGCGAAGGAAAAAGACAAGTGGGAGTAGCCCGACGCCGGAGGTACTGCGGTCTGCGCGCTCGCGTCCGGGGGGCAGGCAGGTCCCGCGCTCTCCTCAGCGCACGCCGAGATCTTCCACTGTGAACGCATCTGCTGCCGCGGCCTCGTAGAGCTTTCCCGGGTCCTCGCGAAGGACGAGGGAATCCGCCAGGTGGGCGCCGGGGGGTTGCCCAAGAATCTCGGCCTCGCCCCCCCCGCAGTCGGGAGCGCTTGAGGTAGACTGAGGTGGTCTCCAGGAGAACCGCCGGTGAATCGGAAGCGTGCAACTGCTGCCAGGACGGATGTTACGGCTGTTCGTCGCCGCACCGTGCTCGAGCGGACCCAACGGGTGGCCGAGGTGCGGGAACGGCACCCGTTATTTGGTCCGGAGGAGCCGCACCCCGCGTCTCTGATCAACGCGGCTCCGACGTATGCCACGCCGTTCGGCGCGATGTTCGCGGGGGATGCCGTCCAACTGATGCGGCGTCTCCCGGCGGAGAGCGTCGACCTGGTGTTAACCTCCCCTCCCTACGCCCTCCACTTTCAGAAGGAGTACGGCAACGTTCACAAGGACGCCTACGTCGAGTGGTTCCGTCCCTTCGGCTCCGAGATCCACCGCGTCGTGAAGCCTGCAGGGAGCTTCGTACTGAATATCGGTGGCAGCTACAATGCCGGCCAGCCCACGCGGTCCCTCTATCACATCCGGGTTCTCCTAATGCTGTGCGACGAGATCGGGTTTCACCTCGCTCAGGAGTGCTTCTGGTACAACCCCGCGAAACTCCCGAGCCCCGCAGAGTGGGTCAACGTGCGCCGAATGCGGATCAAGGACTCCGTCGAATATGTGTGGTGGCTCTCGAAGAACCCGAGGCCCAAGGCGGACAATCGGAAGGTGCTGACGGACTACAGCCCCGACATGCGACGCTTGCTGATTCGCGGCTACCGAGCGAAGGAACGGCCGAGTGGCCACAAGATCACGAACAAGTTCCGAGATAAGGGTGGCGCGATCCCCTCGAACGTGATCGAGCGCGGCAACAACGAGAGCAATTCCGAGTACATTCGGCGCTGTGCCGAGTCCGGCATGAAGCCGCACCCAGCGCGCTTCCCGGCCGCGCTGCCCGAGTTCTTCATCAAGTTCCTCACGGACGCCGACGGGCTCGTCATGGATCCTTTCGCCGGCAGTAACACGACCGGGGCGGTGGCCGAAGCACTACGACGCCGATGGCTGGCGTTCGAGATCGAACCCCGTTACGTCGAGAACTCGCGACTTCGCTTCGCATCTCCCGAGAACCGCTGAGTGCTCCGAACGCTGGATGACCTGCTCGAAGTCGCTGTCCGGCTCCACGCCGGCGACCTCCCGCGTCCACTGCAGGTCCTCGACGCGGTCTCTCGTGTTCAGAAGGGGGGAGAAGTCCGCGAGGTCGCCCGATCCCTGCGTGTCGCCGCACGGCGGCTTGAGGCGATCGCGGCGGAGGGGGACCCGATCTCAGCCGTGCTCGGGGCGAGCCTCGAGGAAGCGGCGACTCCGGAAGTGCAGCGTCGGCCGCGCGAAATGCTCGGCCAGCTCCTCCTGGGTGAACTCGCGGAGCGTGCCTTCGAAACCATCTACAAGGAGACGATGGGCACCCAAGAGTTGACGATCGAAGACGATCGGCAGTCCCGAAACGAGACGGACTACCGGGTCCTGAACGGTGCCCGCCGACCGGTGTTTCGCATCAACATCAAGTTCCACGGGACGCTGTTCCGGAACGCACGCGACCTCGTCGGCCTCGATCAGGAAGACTGCTTCGCTCTCGCAACGTACAAGATCCATCAGGGACTTCAAAAGCAGGAGGACGAGCGACTCCCGTACCTCTTCGCGATCGTCAGCGCTCCAGGCCTGACCGGCGGTCGCGCCGGCGCAGCGATCCCGGAGGACCTCGTCCATTACGTCTCCCTCGCGCACCAAGCGCCAAAGTTCCCCGGCAAGCGATCCCTGGAGGAGAGCGTCGTTTCGCACCTGCTGGCGGTCCCGCAGTCCGAGCCATTCGGCTCAGAGGTCCGCGCGCTTCGAACGGGAATCCAGACCGCGGAGTGGCGTGTATTGTCGGCGCGGAAGGCGGACCAGCTACTCCGCAAACTGCTCTTCGAGAGAGTGTACGCGGTCCGGGTGCGCGCTTTCGCGCGGAATTACCGCAACGCGGAGCTGGACATGCATTTCTCGCTTCGTGAAGACCTCACGCGTCTTGACGGCTTCCTCGGGGGACTGCGGGAGCGCGGATTGCAGGGGCTGGCCGTCGATCTCGAGCGTGGTGTCGTGTGACCGAAGGCGCTGTTACGATCGGGTTGCCGGCTTAGCGGCGCCGTCGGCGCTCGCCAAGAGCTATGGGACCTTCTCGTCCCTGAACTCGATCGAGCTTCCCGAGCCGAAAGTCCTGCGTCCCTCGAAGATCCAGTTGCCGGGCTCGGTGCTCGACCACTGCCAACTCTGAGGTTCCGTGAGCATTTGCGTCTCGAGGATTTTGAATTCGTAACGGGACTTCGGCTCGTAGTCGATCTCAAAGGTAAGGCCGGGCTGCTTCGGACCCCGAAATCCGGGCAGCTTACCGACGAGGACGTCTGCGCCGTCTTTGTAAGCGTGTAGTTCAATAGCCCTGGGGTTGCCCAACGCACTCTTAGTGAAATCGCTGTCGCTCAGCGCGATCTCAGAGATCGTAATACGATGGCGTCCTCGCTCCGGCCCGATGAACGACGGGCGCCCTCCGCAGGCCACCACGAAGATCGCGGCCGTCAGCGACGCGAGTGCGACCGTCCCTCGAATAGCCGCGAAGTGATTCATGGTCATCCCCTTCCGGTCGCGAGTCGCTTCGCCACCGCGATCGCCGCGCGGACGCCCTTCTTCTCACGCAGCGTCTTGACCTGCGCTTTGTGCATGGGCTTCAGGTTCCGCAGGTAGCCGATGTAGCTGCCCTGCAGCTTGAGCGCGGCACACCGCTCCGGCGACAGCTGTGGCTTGCGCTTCTGCGGCTGGCGATCCAGGGACGCTCCCCGCCCAGCTCCGTTCGTAAGGGCGACAAGCCGCCCGAGCGACCGATCGATCGCGGTGAGTGACTGGCGGATGATTCGGATGTGCTTCGTGATCGGGTTGCGGGAACGCTTCAGCACGGCCAATCCTCCTGCAGAAGGCCGATCGTAACAGGTACCACGGCCGGATTCCTCGGCGTGTATTCGCGCGTCTGCGTCGGCGCCCTCACCAGCCTTCACAAATCCAGCTTGCACACCACCCTGGTGATGTCGTCGCGCTGGTCCGCGCGGCCGCTGAACTCCCGAACGGCCCGATGAACGTGGCCGATGATCTCCTGCGCGCTGTCGCGACGATGCGCGCGAATCACCTGAAGCGCCCTTCCGTACCCGAATTCCTCTTCACCGGGATTCTCGCTCTCCACGAGGCCGTCGGTGAGGAAGAAAGCGATCTCCCCCGGCTCGAGCTCGAACTCCACGCCAGCGCCGTAGACCGTCCGTTCGAACATCCCCAGAGGCGGGCCGACGGAGGACAGAACGGCCCTGACGTCTCCCTCCCTGTCGAGGAGGTAGCCAGGGACGTGCCCGGCGTTCGCGTAGACGAGACGCTTCGCCCGCACGTCCAGGCGAGCGAGCAACAGGGTGATGTAATGATTGTCCGCCATGTCGGGAGCCAGCGTCGCATTGACCTCACCGAGAACGTCGCAAGGGTCCGAATGCGTCCGGGCGATGGAACGGAGGTACGCCCTCGCCTCCGCCATCAGCAACGCCGGGCCCACCCCGTGCCCCGCGACGTCCCCGATGGCAATCCCGACGGATCCCTCGGCCATGTCGACGAAATCGAAGTAGTCCCCGCAGCCGTGCCCCGCCGGAAACACCGCGCCCGCAAGATCGACTCCGGCTAAACGAGGCGGCTGCTGGGGGTAAAGCTTCTGTTGAATCCTCCCCGCCAATTCCATTTCGATCTTCTGCGCTTCGAGCTTCCTGCGCTCGGTCATGTCCTTGATCACCGAGACGAACTGGGTGATCTCCCCCGCGGAATCCTGAATCGGCGTAATGGTCTGCTCGGCGTAGAAGAGATCTCCGTTCTTCTTGCGATTCACGACCATCGCTCGATGGGCTTTTCCGCCGAGAATCCGTTTCCACAATGCCCGGTAGTAGTCCCGACCCTGGACCCCCGACTTGAGGATCCTCGGGGTCGAACCGACCGCCTCGTCCCGGGAGTAACCGGTCATCGAGGTGAACGCGGGATTGACGTACTGGATGTCCCCCTCACGGCCCGTGATGAACACCGCGTCGGCGGTATGCTCGACCGCGTTGAAGATGCTTCGGAGGGATTCCTCGGTCGCCTTCCGGTCGGTGACGGGCCAGCGGATCGCCAGGTATTTCCATGATCTTCCGGCGGGACCGGCCAGAGGGGTGATCGTGGTGTCCAGCCAGTAGTAGGTTCCGTCCTTCGCACGATTGCGAATCTCGCCTCGCCAGACTCGTCCGCTGTCAATGGTTCGCCACAGATCTTGGTAGAAACTCTTGGAATGGTGGCCGGAGCCCACCGCGTGGTGCGTCTTCCCGATCAACTCCTCTCGCGAGTAGCCGCTGATCTCCACGAACTTGTCGTTGACGGCTCGAATGATGCCTTTTCGATCGGTGATCGCCACGATCGCCGATTGGTCGAGGGCATGCTTGATGCTCTGCAGCTCACCGAGCTCTCGCAGGAGCTTCCTGTCGGCGATCCCATTGGGAGAGCCGGAGACGCCCCGGACCGGGCGGACGGGCGCCGTCCTTGACGACGCGCCGGTCCGTTTGGGTTCCTTGGGCTTCATGATCCCGTCGGCTCTCTGCCCGCCACCGCCCGCCTCTCGAGTTCATTATCGTTCGAACGCCGCGGTGTACTCAAGCCTCCGCCAGGGCCGGGCCGTGACCGGGTGCTAGACTGCCGCGGGTCTTCTTCTGGGATGGCGGAGAGCACGTGAGGCGCTTCGACCTCGTGGCGTTCGACGTGGACGGGACCCTCGTCACGCACCCCGAGGACAAGACCGTCTGGCAGGTGCTCAACGAGGCGTTCACCGGGAGCGGCGATCAAAACCGCGAGCGGCTGGACATGTACCGCGCAGGCAGACTGTCCTACGCCGACTGGGTCGCGCTGGACGTCACGTCGTGGCGGGAAGCCGGCGCGACCCGCGAAGGCCTGGTCGCGGCGTTCGGCCCGCTCCGGCTCGTGAAGGGGGCGCGGGAGACCATGGCCGCGCTGAAGCGGGAAGCGTCGCGGCTCGCGGTGATCTCCGGTACACTCGATCTGCTCCTCGACACGCTGTTTCCCGACCACCCGTTCGACGACGTCTACACGAACCGGCTGACGTTCGACGAGGCGGGCCGGATCGCTTCCTGGTGGGCGACCCCGTTCGACATGGACGGGAAGGCCGAGGCCCTCCGCGCGATCGCCGCCCGCGAAGGCGTCCCCCTGTCCCGTTGCGCGTTCGTCGGCGACCACTCGAACGACCTGTCGGCCGCGCGGATCGCCGGGCTCACGGTGGCGTTCAACCCGAAGTGCCCCGAGATCGAGGAGATCGCCGGAGCGGTGGTTCGCTCGCCGGACCTCCGCGACGTGCTGCCTCATCTGATCGCCACTGCGTGACCCGTAGCACGAGTCGGCCCGCGCGCTTCTTCTGCCATGAGACGCCCACGCCGATGACGGTTCGCGACGGCGTGGTTGTCGACGTCGTCATTACCTTCGCGTCGGTCGGGCCATTCCGCGCTCCGCGCTTCGATCCGACGATTCCCGTCCCGCCTGCAAGCCCAATCCCCTGAGGCTTTGCCTATCGCCCCACGCCGGGTCCCCGGGGGCGTGCCGCGAAAAGCGAATACATATGCGAAACTCCGCAGTGGCACATGCGTTGCTCTGCTCCGTCTTCGCGGCCGACGACGCGCGAGGAACCGCAGCGCCGCGTCGGTCGAGGAGGACGCATGCGGTCGAGATCGGCTCCATCGAAATGGCTCGAACGGGTCGGGATCCTCGCGGTTCTGACGCTCGGCTTGGGGTTCCCCGCGGTCGCGTCCGGCGACCGCCTTCTCGTCAACGTGCCCGAGCCCTTCGAGGTCGACGGCCGGATGTTTCCGGCGGGGCTCCTCTCGCTTCGCCACATCGACGAGTACAACCCCACGACCACCATCGACCGGATCACCGTGGGCGCCGAGTGCCTCGGGATGTACATGGCCCAGCGCCGCCCGGCCGAGGCAGGGCTCATGGCGGCATCCGCGGTGTTCGAGCGCAGCCCGAAAGGCCACCTGCTCCTCGTCGGTTACACGACGAGCCGGGACCCCGCGGAAGTCTACCTGTACCGGCACAGGGGGCGAGGCGAGGCTTTCGCCCCCACGGTCGTGGTGGCGAGTCGCTGAGCGGCGAGCCCGGGAGGCGAGCGCCGACACGAACATGCTCTCTTGGACTTTCCCTCCTCCGCCCCCCGCGAGCCCGCTCCGCCGTCCCCCCCGGTGGAGTGGGCTCGCGCTTTTCTGCATACTCGTCGGATCGCGGCGGTACCACCCGCGGCGGGAGAGACGGGATGCGACTCACGGACGCCCACGCGCACCTCTGCGACCCCGCGTTCGACCCGGACCTCGGCGCGGTGCTCGACAGGGCACGAGCCGCCGGGGTCGAGGCGGTCGTCGCGGTCGGCGAGACGCTCAGGGACGCCCTTAAGAACCTCGAATTGGCCGCCCGGTTCCCGGGCGTCGTTCTTCCCGCGGCAGGACTGTACCCGGTGGTCCTCGACCCCGGGCAGGCGGAGGCGCTCGACGCGCTCGTCCGCGAGCGGCGGGGCGAGCTCGCGGCGATCGGCGAGGTGGGACTCGACCACTGGAAGGTCCAGGACGAGGCGGGCCGCGAGATGCAGAAGGAGATCTTCCTCCGCTTCGTCGGCCTCTCGCTCGAGCTCGACCTGCCCCTGAACGTTCATTCTCGCTCCGCGTCGCGAGACGCGGTATCGCTGCTCCTCGCGCGCGGCGCGCGCCGCGTCCTTCTTCACGCGTTCGACGGGAAGGTCTCGACCGCCCTTCCCGCCGTGGAGGCCGGCTACTTCTTCTCGATCCCTCCCTCGATCGTCCGCTCCCCCCAGAAGCAGAAGCTCGCGAGACGCCTGCCTCTCTCCTGCCTCCTCCTCGAGACCGACAGCCCCGTCCTGGGACCGGCGCCCGGCGTGCGAAACGAGCCGGCGGACCTCGCCGTCGCCCTGGCCGCCGTGGCCGAGATCAGGGAGATTCCCGTCGAGGAGGTCGCCGACGCGGCCGCGGAAAATGCGCGCCGCCTGTTCGGAGATCGCTTCCCCTTCGTCTCCTGAGAGTCGCCGCGTCCCGGGCGGGGTTCCCTTCCAGGGCCCTGTTTCGGACGCGCCTGCTCTTCCCTTGCAGGCGCGGCCGAAACGGAGCGAGCCGGCGCGGGAGAACGCGCAACGGCGAGCGTGCCCGGGAAGGGAATCCCGCCCGGAACGCTGAGAGGCCGGAGCCACTCTCAGCGAAGACGGTGCGCGGCTCTGAGTAGGGCGCAAACGGACTTGGCGTCCTGGATCTCCCCGGTCTCGGCCCACGAGACGGCGCGGGCGAGAGGGACGCGCTCGACGGTCAGCACCTCGTCGTGCTCCAGGTCCTGTTTCGTCGGGGCGAGACCGGTGGCGAGGAAGAGCCAGATCCTCTCGTCGGTGAATCCGGGGGTCGTCCAGATCCAGCCGAGGGGCGCGAGATCGCTCGGCCGGTGGCCGGTCTCCTCCTCGACCTCGCGGAGCGCGCAGGTTTCGGGGGGCTCGCCCGGGTCGAGCTTCCCCGCGGGAACCTCGAGAAGGTAGCCGCCGGCAGCGTGCCGGTACTGCCGGACCAGGAGGACGTTTCCCCCGTCGTCCAAGGGAACTACAGCCGCGGCCCCGGGATGGCGGATCAGCTCCAGCTCGCAGACGTTGCCGTTGGGAAGACGGACCCGCTCGACCGAGAGGTCGAGCACGCGCCCCTTGAACACGCCGCGCCTCTCGAGGACCTCGATTTCCGCCATGCTCGCCTCGCCGCGTCCGTTCGGGCGCGAGCGAGCATTATGCCCCGAGGAAAAGCGGGAGCGGGCGCGACCGGGGATTCCCCGGCGATAATGGGTCTCCCGTTCCCGGAGGACGCCAGGTTGCGAGGCGAGCCGATCTACCTCGACTACAACGCCACGACGCCCGTGGCGAGAGAGGTCCTCGATGCGGTGCGCGTGGCGTTGCTCGACGCGTGGGGAAACCCTTCCTCGACGCACGTCTACGGGGCCCGCGCGAGGGCGGCGGTCGAGGGGGCCCGGGGGCAGGTCGCCGCGCTCCTCGGCTGCCGGCCGGACGATATCGTGTTCACCAGCGGCGGCACCGAGTCCGACAACGCGGCGCTGATCGGAGTCGCGGAGGCGCTGGAGAAGCGCGGCCGGCACCTCGTGATCTCGGCGATCGAGCATCCGGCCGTCGAGGAGGCCGCGAGGTACCTCGAGGGCCGCGGCTGGTCGGTGGACCGGATCGGCGTGGATCGCGACGGACGTGCCGTCCCGGCCGAGATCGAGGCGGCGCTCCGTCCCGGCACGACCCTGGTCTCGCTGATGCACGCCAACAACGAGACCGGCGTGGTGCAGCCGGTCCGGGAGGTCGTAGCACTCTGCAGGCCGCGCGGGATCCCAGTCCACACGGACGCGGCGCAATCCGTCGGGAAGATTCCCGCGCGGCCCGACGAGCTGGGCGTCGACCTCCTGACCGTGGCGGGGCACAAGCTTTACGCCCCGAAGGGAATCGGCGCGCTCTACATCCGCCGCGGGACGCCGTTCGCGGCGTTCCTCAAGGGGGCCGGCCACGAGGCGGGACGCCGGCCCGGGACGGAGAACATCCCCGGGATCGTCGGGCTCGGCGCGGCCTGCGCTCTCGCGTCCCGCGAGATGGGGGACCGCGCGGCGCGGATGGCGGCGACGCGCGATCGGCTCGAGGCCGCCCTGCGGGCACGATTCCCGGGCCTCGTGACGCATGGCGCGCGGACCGAGCGGCTGCCGAACACCCTGTCCGCCGCGATCCCCGGGGTGGACGGGAACGAGCTTCTCGCCAGGCTCGACGGGGTGGCCGCTTCCGCGGGCGCGGCGTGCCACTCGGGCGCGACGGAGCCCTCGCGGGTCCTCCTGGCCATGGGAGTCGAGCCGGGCGTCGCTCGGTGCACGCTGCGGCTCTCGACGGGGCGCGCGACGACCCTCGAGGAGGTCGATCTGGCGGCGGAACGGATCGGCGCGGCGGCGGGGGAGATCAACGGGGTCAGAGCTTGATTCTTGCCTCGCTCACCCGCGTTTTCACTCGGAGCAGGGCGCTTCTCGCGCCTGAGGCAAGAATCGAGCTCTGACCCCTCGAATCGCTACTCCGTCTTGACGATGCAGTCCACCGGGCAGACCGGGATGCACTTGCTTTCGCCGTCTTCCTTGCACTCGGTGCACTTCGAGGCCTCGATCACGTACCGGTCGTCACCCTCCTTGATCGCCTCGCGCGGGCACTCCGGCTCGCAAGCGCCGCAGTTGATGCACTCCTCGGTGATCATCATGGCCATGGAACGTCTCTCCTCTCGGCCGGCATCCGGTGCGACCCGCCTCCCCCGCCGGCCGTGCGGGAAGCGGGCGACCAACATACCGCAACGGCGTTTCGGGCGACGCCGCGGCGGCGACCCAAGTCAAGTGTTCCGAATGGGTTAACAGGATAATAATTGTCCTAAATTGTGGCGATTGCGGGAGGCCACCGCTGCCGGTACAGTACGCGCGCGGCGCCCGACCCTTTCCGAAACGAGGGGAATCCCAGCGTGAGCCGACAGGTTTTCCACGACGGCCGGGGGGCCCTGCGGATCCGGTTCTCCTTCGATCGCCGGCTCGTGGACCTGGTGAAGACGCTTCCCAGCCGGCGCTGGAACGCCGTCGAGAAGTACTGGTGGGTGCCCGAGGACGACGTCGTCCCGCTCGTGGACCTCCTTGGAGCCGAGGGGTTCGATTTCGATGAGGCGACCCGCGCGCTCTACTTGGGCCGCGGCGGCACGCGTCCCATCGCCGCCACGGCCGGCGGGGCGGAGGGACCGGCGCCGCCCGGCCTGTTCGGGGCGGCGGAGTGGCTGCAGGATCCCCCTCCGGGGTCGGGCCCCTCCCGAGGCGCGGCCAACGACTACACGGTGTCGCGGCTCAATCTCGAGGCGAAGCGCGCCCTGGCCGCGGTGTTCCCCGCCCCGGTCTGGCTCGTGGGAGAGATCAGCGGCTTCAACAAGAGCGCCCACCGCCGCATCGTCGGCTTTCACCTGGTCGAGCGCGACCCCGGCGGCCGCTCGGTCGCCGAGGTGAACGCGGTCCTCTTCGACGAGACCCGCCAGGAGATCGAGGCGAAGCTCGCCGCCGCCGGCGGACCGTTCCGGCTCGAGGACGAGGTGACCGTACGCGTCCGCGGAAGCGTCGAGCTGTACGAGCCGTGGGGGCAATTCCGCTTCCGGGTCGTGGATCTCGATATCGCCTACACCCTCGGCGAGGCCGCGCGGCGGCGCGAGGAGATCGTGCGCCGCCTGACCGCCGAGGGGCTCCTGGGTCTCAACACGTCGCTCCCGTTCCCCGACCTCCCGCTGCGCGTCGGGCTCGTGACGAGCCTCGGCTCGGACGCGTTCAACGACGTGCTTCGCACGCTCCAGGAGTCGGGGTTCGCGTTCCGGGTCACGGCCCACGGGGCACGGGTCCAGGGGCGGTCCACGGAGCCGTCGGTCTTGAACGCGCTGGACTGGTTCCGCGAGCGCGCGCCTGAGTACGACGTCGTGATGATCTGCCGGGGCGGCGGCTCGCGCACCGACCTCGCGTGGTTCGACTCCGAGGCGCTCGGCCGGGCGGTGGCGGGGTTTCCGCTCCCCGTGGTGGTCGGGATCGGCCACGAGCAGGACCAGTCGGTCCTCGACTTCGTGGGCTGGCGATCGAAGACGCCGACGGCGGCGGCGGCGTTCCTCGTGGACCGGGTCCGCGAGACGGAGGAGAAGATCGAGACCGCCGCCCGGGCGATCCTCGAGGGCGCGGCCGTCGCCGCGCGCGAGGAGGCCCGGGCGATCGCCGAGCGGGTGCTTAGGCTCGCGCGCGCGGCGCGCGGCCTCCTGGAGCGGGAGGCCTCCGAGCTGGTCCACAGGCGGCGGCGGGCGTCGCGCGCCTCCCGATCCCTGCTCGCGGCGGCATCGGCCGATCTCGCGCGTCGCGCGGCGGCGCTCCCCCGCGCGGCGGCCCTCCTCCTCGAGCGGCGGCGCATCCTGCTCGGGCAGTCCGTGCGGCAACTCGTGCAGGGAGCGCGGCGGGATCTCGCCGCGGCGGCGAGGACGGTCGGAAGCCTCGCCGCGGCTCTCGGTCCGCGCGGGCTCCGGCGGGTCGGGCTCGAGGCGGAGCGGACCGACGGCCGTGCCCGCCGGCTCCACCTCGTGGACCCGCGGCGGGTCGTGGAGCGGGGTTACGCGATCCTCCGCGTCGCCGCGGGAGGAGTGCTCACGGAGGCCGCCGCCGCTCCGGCGGGGACCCCGGTCCTCGCCGAGCTCAAGCGGGGGCGGCTCAGGCTTCGCTCCCTCGGGAGCGAGCCGGAGGATGGTGGGAGGTAGGCGCATGGCGAAGTCCACGAAGGCGGCAAAAGAGCTTTCCTACGGCGAGGCGGCGTCGCGCCTCGAGGAGATCCTCGGGAAGATCGAGGAAGGGCAGGTGGACATCGACGAGCTTTCGGGCCTCGTGAAGGAGGCGGCGGAGCTCGCGACCCTCTGCCGCGAGAAGATCCACGCCGCGGAAGTGCAGGTCCGCACCATCACGGAGCAGCTCGAGCGCGAGACCCCTGTCGAGACGGCGGGCGAAGAGGGCGGCGAGGAGCCGCCTTTCTAGATGACCGCCGACGAGATGTTCCGCGGGCGCCTCGTGCTGGCGCCGATGGCGCGGGGGACCGACCTCCCCTTCCGTCGTCTCGCGGCGGAGTGGGGGGCCGAGGTGGCGCTCGGCGAGATGGCGTACGCCCACAAGGTCGCGAAGCGGGAACGGAACGAGATGGCGCTTCTGCGGCGCCACCCCTCGGAGCGGATCTTCGGGGCGCAGGTCGCGGGCAAGCACCCGGAGGCGGTGGCGGAGGCAGCACGGATCGCGGCGGACCAGGGCGCGGACTTCGTGGACCTGAACCTCGGCTGCCCGACCGACGAGGTC
>JBGQAU010000027.1:0-36761 GCA_041494445.1 Acidobacteriota bacterium
GCCTTGGCCTGCTGCACTACCAGTTTGTTGGCCGCGGCGTCGAAGTACAGGCTGTGCAGCGTGCTCGCGTGGTTCAATGCCGTGGGATCGCCGAAGCCGCCGCGCCAGGCGAGCACGTGCGGGACCGGCCGCCCATCGGCTACAACCGAAGAGGCGACCTCTCCCAGCATGGCCGCGCTGGCGGCAGCCGCGATCGCGCTGGTCGTCAGGCCGAGTCGCTGCGCATCCGCCGGGCGCGTGCGCAGGGAGATGGTCGGCCCCGTGTAGACGAGGCCGTTGAACACGTCGACGATCCCGGGGATCCCTTCGAGCTGCTTCGCGACTTCTGCGGCCTTCCTCTCGATCCAGGCCTGGTCGGTGGAGAAGAGCTTCACCTCGATGGGCTGGGGCGTCCACATCAGATCTCCGATGAGGTCGCCGAGGATCCCCGGGAACTCCCACACCAGTCCGGGGAGCTCGGTGTCGAACCTCCGCCTCAGCTCGGCGATCACCTCTTCGGTCTTTCGCTTCCGCCGCGTCTTCAGCTTGACCAGGAAGTCCCCGGTGTTCGGCTCGGCGATCGCCAGGGCCAGGCGGGCGCCGGTGCGTCGCGAGTAGCTTTCGAGCTCCGGGATCGTCCGCAGGATCGCCTCCGCCTGGAGGAGCTGGCGGTTCGTCTCCGCGAGGCTCGTCCCGGGGGGCGTGAAATAGTCGATGACGAATGCGCCCTCGTCCATGGGCGGCAGGAACTCGCTGTCGAGACGCCCGTAGAGAAAGACCCCCGCGAAAAGGACGAGGGCGCAGACACCGAGAGCGAGCCAGGGGTGCCGGAGCGAGGGTCGCACCGCCCGCTCGTACAGCTTCACCACGCGGCGCAGCAGGAACCCGCCTTGTCCGGTTTCCGGCTTTACTCCCTCGCCCTCGCTGCGCCGGATGAGCCACGCCGCGAGGGACGGGGTGAGCGTGACCGCCAGGACGAGCGAGGTCAGAAGGGAGACGACCATGGTGAGCGCGAGGGCGCGGAAGAACACCCCCGTGATCCCGTCGAGGAAGGCCAGAGGCAGAAAGACGACCACGGGTGTCAGGGTCGAGCCGACCAGCGGACGGAAGATCTCGGCGATGCCCGTGTGAACGGCCTCGAGCCGGCCGATCCCCGACATGAGCTTGGTGTGGATGGCTTCCACCACGACGATCGCGTTGTCGATGACGAGGCCGATGGCCGCGGCGATGCCCCCCAGCGTCATGAGATTGAACGTCAGGCCGGCGAGCTTCATGGACAGGAGGGTGATCAGGACGGTGGCCGGGATCACCGTCGTCGCCACGAGCGTCGTGGCCCAGTTCTTCAGGAAGAAATAGAGGATGAGAATCGACAGGAGCAGGCCGAAGAGGATCGCCTCCCAGACGCTTTCGACCGAAAACCTCACGATCTCGGACTGGTCGTAGAAGAACGCCAGCTTCATGTCGGGCGGGAGCTCGCTTCTCAGCTCTTGCACCTGTTTCTTGAGCGCCCTCGCGATGTCCAGCGTGCTGCCGTCCGGCTGGCTGCGGACATTGAGAAGAACCGCGTTCTCGCCGTCGGCGGTGACGATGTTGAAGGCCGGCTCCGGGCCGCGCTCCACCCGCGCGAAGTCCCCGATGCGCACGGGGTGGCCGTCGACGGCTTCGACCACGACGTTCTCGATGTCCTTGATCGTGTGTACCCGCCCGTCGACCACCGTCAGGTAAAGCGTGTGGTTCTCCTCGTGCAGGCCCGCCGGCGCCACGAGGTTGTTGTGACTCAGGGCGTCGGTGACCTCGGTCAGAGCGAGGTTGGCAGCGCTCAATCGGATCGGATCCACGACGACGTGGTACTCGGGGGTGCGTCCACCGACCAGATCGACGCGGGCGACTCCCGGGATGCGCAGGAAGCGCAGCTTGAGGTCGTAGCGCGCCTTCTCCCACAGCTCGGTGATGTCCCTTGTCGCGCTGGTCAGGCTGACGCCGACGATCGGGAAGGCCGAAAAGGTCAGCCGGAAGACCGTCGTCTCGGTCGTCGCGGGCAGCGTGCTCCGGATCTGGGCCAGGCGGCTCAACACGAAGAGCTCAGATCGGACCATGTCGACCTGCCAGGTGAAGAAAACGTTGATCTCCGCCGAGCCTCGTCCCGTGGCCGACCGCACGGTGACCACGCCGGGGATGTCCTTCATCGCCTCTTCGATCGGGCGAGTGATGGCGGCCATCATCTCTTCGCCGGGCATGACGCCGTTGTCCGCGAGGATCACGACGCGCGGAAAGTCGGTCTGCGGAAAGACCGAAGAGGAAAGGGTGAAGGCCGCGTAGATCCCGCCCAGGCAGAGCGCGACGCTGATGAAGACCACGGCGAGCGCGTAACGCGTGGCGAAACGCCCGAGCATCTCAATGCCCCAGGATTCGAATCTTGGTCTCCGGAGGCAGGCTGTAGGCGTCCTCGGTGACGATGCTCATCCCTTCCCGCAGACCCTCCCCGGCCACTTCGACGAGACCGCGTTCCCGAAGGCCGCTCGTCACCGGCTTCCGGATCGCCCGGTTCCCTTCGGTGACGACAATCCAGCTGCCCTCCCCGGCGCGGGTCACGAGGCTGTTTTCCGGCACGGCGAGGCAGTCCCGGCGCTCGCCGGTGACGATCCGGATGCTCAGGAACTGGCCCGGGCCGAATCCGGCCTTCGCGGGGAGGGACGCGCGGACCGGCACCGTGTCGCTCCTGGGATCGACGCCCTTCCCGATGAACGACACGCTACCGGCGGCCGAGCCCTCCGGCCCGAGTTCGACCCGCTGGCCCTCCTTCAACGCGGCCGCTTCCCGGCTCGGCACGCCGGCGGCGATGACCAGACGGTCGAGGTCGACGATGTCCGCCAGGACCGTGTTCGTCTCCACGGCCTGCCCCAGCCTCGCGTCCATCCGGACGACCGTCCCCGACACGGGAGCGGTGATCCGCAGAAGGGCGAGCTGCGTCCGGGCGGAAGCGAGCTCGGCGCGGGCCGCATCGCGTTGCTGCTCGGCTTCCTGAAGGGCGCGCCGAGACGTCCCGTCGGACTCCATGAGCCCTTTCTGTCTCGCGAGGGTCTTCTCCGCGAACTCCAGCGTCTGCTGGGCCTTGACGGCGGCGATCTCGGCGACGCGGCTGTCCAGGCGGAAAAGCGTCGTCCCCTGGGTCACGCGCCCGCCTTCCATGCAGTCGACCTGCACGAGGATCCCGCCGACGGGTGAGGCGACGACCGCCCTCGCGGGCGGCCTGCCTCCGGCGGGCGGCTCAGGTTCCACGCGACCGTACGCGGTGACGTAGCGGTGGAAGGCAGCGCGGGTGATCTTCCCGACGTGAACGGCCACGTCGGTCACCGCCTCTTTGCCCCCCTCCTGGGCCCCGGGGCTCCTCAGGGTGAAGACGGCGACGACGGCCAGCACCGCAGCCGCGAGAACGACCCAACCGACCCATCTCGGACGTCTACTCATGGTGCGGCTCTTCTCTTCCGACGGACCTTTTCGGTGTTTCGAGAACCCAGCCCTGGACGTCGAGCGGGGCCTGCATGGCGTCCTCCAGCTCTCCTTTCGCCTGTTGCGTCCGGGCCAGGGCATCCAGCCGGGCGAGCTTGCCGGAAGCCATCTCCATCCGGGAGGCGACGAGCTCGAGCCTCGCGATCTGTCCCAGGCGGTAAGCGGACTCCGCCGAGGCCTCGCGCGCCTCGAGGTTCGCGAGGAGCGCGTCGGCGGCCGTGGTCCTCTCGGCCGCGGCTCCGAGGGAAACGACCGCGCCGTCGATCTCGGCGATCACCCTGGATTGGAGTGCCTGGAACCGCGCAGCCGCCTCCGTCCGGCGGGCCTCGGCCTCGGCGATCGGTCCTCGATTCCGGTTGAGGACAGGCAGGGTGAGATTCAGCCCGAGCTTCCACTTGCTGTCGGTCTGGTCGAGCTGATAGCCGGCGCCGATGTCGAGGTCCGGGTACTGCTTGGCGATCTCGAGCTGGAGGGCCTCCTGGCTGGCCTCGTACTCCGATAGGGCTCCGAGGATGTCGGTCCGGCTCATCAGGGCGCGGCGGCGGATCTCGTTCGCCGGCAGCTCTCCTTCGACGTGCCGCAGCCCATCGAAGGAGAACGCGACGCCGTCGAGCGCCTGGACCGGCAACCCGACGGTCTGCGCAAGGTGGACTCGCGCTTGCTCGCCCTGCTGGGCGGCCTCCAACGCGGCCAGACGGCTTTGATCAAGGGCGATCCTTGCCTGGGTCACCTCGTTGGCGGAGACCTCTCCGGCGGCCATTTGCAGCTCCAGAATACGGACGTTTTCGGCCTGGAGCTCTTTCTGCTCGGTCAGCAAGGATCCCGTCTCTCTCGCCACGAAGAGATCCACGAAGGCCCGGCGCACCCCGCTCCGGACCTGCCACGCGACGGACAGGACATCGAGGCGCGCGGCCTCCGAGAGATCTCGGGCTTCCGAAATCCGGATTCCCCGCTTGCCGGCGGTTTCGATGGGGATGTCAAGCACGACCTCCGGAATCCACGGGGTCGTGCCGGCAGGCGTCGAGCTGTTGTAGCCCTGCGAGACACTGAGCATGGGGTTGGGACGCTCTCCCGCGGTGATCCGTCCGGCCCTCGCGACACCCCACCGCGCGCGAGCCACGTCCAGCTCCGGACTGTAGTAGAACGCGACGAAGGTGAGGGAAGGCAGATCCCACGGTTCGCCGGGCGCACGCTCGAGCCCCCCGCGGTCCCGCATGTAGCGCTCGAGGTCGGAGGCGTCGAGTCGCCTCGACTCGAGCGAATCCAGGGTCGAGGCCGCGGAGATCGGTCGGGGATGATAGTGCGCACAGCCGGCAGCCAGGAGGCCGGCGGCGCAGAGGCCGAGGATCCCGACGACGAGAGGGCGCCCGCTCGTCCGCAGAGTCGGGCGCGGTTGGGTGCTCACCTCCGCAGGCACAGGCCGACCTCCGCGACGAACGATGGCGTTGACTCAGATCGTCGTCCCGTCGGGGACGACCGCGTTCTTCAACACGACCACGATCCCGTCGCGGATGGCCCAGCCCGGCCCCTCCGCGTCGGCGAGCTTGTCCTGGTTCACGATCCGGACGTGCCGGCCGATCCGCGCGTTCTTGTCGATGATCGCGTCCCGGATCAGCGTCCCTTCCCCGATCCCGACCGGCGGCGCCCCGGGCGACCCCTCGGGCGGATGCGCGTCGGCGCCCATGAGCAGCGACCGGCGCACCGTGACGCCGTGCATCACCGTCCGAACGCCGATGACCGAGTCCTCGACCGTCGAGCCGAGCAGGACGCTCCCCTCGGACAGGATCGCGCGGTTGAACCGCGTGCCGCTCAGCCTGGCGCCCGGCAGGTACCGCGGGTGGGTGTAGATCGGCCACTCGGGGTCGCCGAACGCGAACGGAGGGTTCGGGCTCACCATGTCGAGGTGAGCCTCGTAGAACGCGCGAAGAGTGCCGATGTCGCGCCAGTACCCGTCGAACAGGTGCGCGTGGACCTTCCGGCTCTGGACCGCCGCCGGGATCACGTCCCGACCGAAGTCCACGAGACGGTTCTCGATGGCCTCGAAGAGGACTCTCTTGTCGAACAGGTAGATCCCCATCGAGGCCAGGTAGGGACGGTCCGCCCCGACGCCGCGGCGCGCCAGCAGATCCGCAGGGACCTCCATGCCGGCCCGCGCCTCCGGTGTCGCCGGCTTCTCGCGAAACTCCACCACGCGCCCGTCCGGGTCCACCCGCACGGCGCCGAAACCTCCGATCTCCGCCCCGGTGCAGGGAGAGACCGACAGCGTCACCTCGGCTCCACGCTCGAGGTGCTCGCGGACGAGGTCGCGGTAGTCCATCCGGTAGACGTGGTCGCCCGCGAGGACCAGGACGAGGTCGCCGTTGAGCTCGCTCACGATCCGGAAGTTCTGGCGCACCGCATCGGCCGTCCCCTGGAACCAGGTGTCGTCCTCGGGAGTCTGCTGCGCCGCCAGGATCTGCACGAAGCCGCGTGAGAACGGATCGAACCTGTACGTTCGGGCGATGTGGCGGTGGAGCGAGATCGAGTTGAACTGGGTCAGCACGAAGATCCGCTCCATTCCGGAGTGGATCGAGTTGCTGATCGGGATGTCGATGAGCCGGTACTTGCCCGCGATCGGCACGGCAGGCTTGCAGCGCAGCCGCGTCAGCGGGTCGAGGCGCGCGCCGCGGCCGCCGCCGAGAATCACGGAGATCACGTCGCGCTCCTTGCTCGTGGCGCCGCTCATGCCGACTCCCCCGGCGTGCTCGCCGGTCCGCCGCAGATGTCCGTCTCCCGTTCGCTCAGATCCGCATGGCTCCGGTGGACAGCCGCTTCCAACACGCGGCGCAGTACCGCTCGCCTTTGCGGTCGACGTCCGCCATCGCCTGCGTGGGGGCGAGAGCGCATCCGGGGTCCCCGCAGTCCGAAAGCCCGTGGATCTTCCCGATCGCCCTCAGGACCTCCTTGACGAGGCGCGCGCGCTGCTTCGCAGGGTCGGGCTTCCTCCGGTAGAACGCCTCGCGCAGTCGCCGGACCGAGATCAGCGCCAACCGGCGCGGCGCGTCCACCTCCAGCATCACCGAAACGGTCCCCGGCGAGTAGAGGTCGAGATCCGTGACGAGGACGATCGCGTCGGGACGGGCGATCGGGACCGCTGTCGCGCCCGCGGTCCCACCCACGATCTTGAGGGTCTTGAGCAGAGGGATCGCCGCGCGTGCCTCGGCGAGGATCGCGGGCGCCTTATACTGTCCGCGAGACAGGTCCTCGGCGGACTTGGGGTGGGGGAGCGGCCCGCGGAACTCGACCGGCTTGGCCAGCGCCTTCGAGACGCGCGCCGCGGCCTCCTCCACCTCGGCCGCATCCATCCGTCCGACCGGGGCCAACGCGACCTTCAGCTCGGACACGCTTCACCTCCGAGAGAAGCACTCTACGCCCGGCGGCCGCGAGGTCAAAGCCCGAGGATCGACGGCTGCCCGCGAGGGCCGCGCTTCAGGACCCAGGAGCGCTCCGCGTGGGCGAGGGGAGGCGGGACATCGCGGCCGCGGAGAAGGCCTCCTCGCCGAGGCATCTTAGCCCATGCAGCAGGCCGCCCGCGGTTGCCTTATCATGCGTCGCGTCGGGAGGAATCACGATGAGCCTCAGGGACCGGATCGGCGAGGACATGAAGACGGCGATGAAGTCCGGAGAGAAGGAGCGCCTCGGCGTCCTGCGGATGATGCGGGCGAAGGTGCTCGAGGCCGAGGTCGCGTCGCGCGAGAAGCAGGGGCGCGAGCATCAGGCCACCGACGCGGAAGTCATCGAGGCGCTCTCCGCCTACGCGAAGCAGCGCAAGGACTCGATCGAGGCGTTCCGGCAAGCCGGAAGGGAAGACCACGCCTCCCGGGAGGAGCGCGAGCTCGCGATGGTCCGCGAGTACCTGCCGCGCCCGCTGGAGGACGACGAGGTCCGGGCGATCGTCGCCGAGGCGATCGCCGAGGCCGGCGCGACGTCGGCGAAGGACATGGGCGCCGTGATGAAGCTCGTGATGCCCCGCGTCAAGGGGAGCGCGGACGGGAAGAGGGTCCAGGAGATGGTCCGTGCCCTGCTCGCCTGAGGAGGAGCCGTGGCCGCGACGAGGAAGCCGGAAGCCGCGAGGGCGCCGCGCCCCGTCGTCGAGTTCCGCCCGCTGACCCCCGGACGCTTCGGAGATCTCGAGGCGCTGTTCGGAGCGCGCGGCGCGTGCGGCGGGTGCTGGTGCATGTGGTGGCGCCTCGCGCGCGCGGAATTCAACCGGCAGAAGGGAGACGGGAACCGGCGCTCGATGAGACGGATCGTGGACTCGGGCGAGGTGCCCGGGATCCTGGCGTACGCCGGCGGCGCGCCGGTCGGCTGGTGCTGCATCGGGCCCAGGGAGCGCTTTTCGGCTCTCGAGCGCTCGCGGGTCCTGGCACGGGTCGACGACCGGCCGGTCTGGTCGATCGTGTGCTTCTTCGTGGCGAGGCCCTGGCGGCGCAGGGGGATCACCGTTCGTCTCATCGAGGCGGCGGTCAAGCACGCGCGCCGCCGGGGAGCGCGGGTCGTCGAGGGGTACCCCGTCGTTCCCAGAAAGGGCGAGATGCCCGCCGCGTTCGCGTTCATGGGCCTTCCATCGGCTTTCGAGAAGGCCGGCTTCCGCGAGGTCCTCCGCCGCTCCGAGATCCGGCCGATCGTGCGAATCGAGACCGGCCGGCCCGAGCCGCGCGCTTCCCGTTGACCTCAAAGCTCGCCGGGATCAGCCCCGCGTCGTTTCCATCAGCCGCTTGCGGTCCCGCGGGGGGAAGTGCTCGATCGCGTAGCGGAGAGCCGTCCGCGGGATCCGCGGGCCGTACGCGAGGAGATACCGCGTGAGGCGCGCGCGGTCGGTGCGGCCGGCCTCGCGGAGGAGCCACCCGACGGCCTTGTGGGCGAGATCCTCGCGGTCGCCGAGGAGGCGGGTCGCGACCTCGTACGCGGTGTCGAGGTGCTTCCCGCGCCGAGCGTGCAGGACGAGGGAGACCGCGGCGGCGCGGCGCACCCAGAGGATCGGGGATCCGGTCCACGCCACGATCTCGGGAAGAAGCTCCGGATGGCGGTCCAGGAGCGGGCCCACGAGGTGCGGGGCGACCTCGTCCACGGTGGCCCAGTTCCCGGCGCTCGAGGCGAGCCACTCGTGCAGCAGCGGGAGATGCTCCGGCGCGAGGTCCTTCTCGAATCTCCTCAGGAGCTCGAGCCCGACCGCCTTCGCCTCGAGGTGCGGGTCGTGGATCAGGGCGTCGCAGAACGCCACCGCGTCGTTCACCGTCCACGACGCCGAGACCGCGCGGTGGAGGCCGGCCACGGCGCGGCGCACCTCGGGGAGAGGGATTCCGAACGCCGCCACCGTCGCCTTGAAGTAACGCTGCACCTCCGTCGCCCTTAGCGGGTCGGCGCGGGAGGCGAGCAGGGCGAGGATTTCGCGGGCGGCGGCGCGGGGAGCGGGGGCCTGTACGGCAGAGGCCGGCATGTCCGGCCTACTGCGTCCGGTAGTTGCCGAATTGAAGCTCCATGCCGAAGTCCTCCTGCTTGAGGAGGGTGATCGCGGCCTGGAGGTCGTCGCGGGACGGGGAGGAGACCCGCACCTGCTCCGCCTGGATCGCCGCCTGCACGCGCTTCATCTTCCGGTCCTTGATGAACTTCACGATGGCGCGCGCGGTTTCCGTCGGGATCCCCTGCTGGAGGTCGATCTGCTGCCGGACCGTGCCGCCGGCCGCCGTCTCGATCTTCCCCTGCTGGAGGTTCCGCAGCGGGACGTGACGCCGCGCGAGCTTCTGCTGGAGGACCTCCCACATCGCCTTGACCTTGAAGTCGTCCGGGCCGGCCAGGACGATCCGGTTCTCGGCCCGATCGAACTCGACCGAGACCTTGAGACCCTTGAAGTCGTATCGCTGGGCGATCTCCTTCACCGCCTGGTTGACCGCGTTGTCCACCTCCTGCAGATCGCACCCGACGGTGATGTCGAACGACTGGATGGCGGCCATGAGAACCCTCCGTCGCCCCGCGCGGCGATCGCGCGTTCGCGGGCAGGAGTATAACGCCCCGGGCCCGCCGCCGGTTCAGTCCACGGCGGGGAGGCTCGAAGCCTCGGGCGTGCGGTCGCCGCCCTTCGGGCCGCTCCGTCTCGGGAGCAGGCGGGCGCGGGTGAGGGCTTCGCGCCCGAGGCGCTCCCGGACCTCGTCGGCGGCGAGCGAAGCTCGCCTTGCCCGTTCCTCGCGCGGGTCGGGAAACAGCGCCGGGACCCCGGCACCCGAGGACTCGAGCCCGCGGACCCCCACGCCGAGCAGGCGCACTCCGCGTCCCTCGAGGTCGATCCGCTCCCGGTACAACTCGCGCGCTGCCCGTACCACGACCTCGGCGAGATCGGTGGGGTGGGGGAGGGTGAGGGAGCGGGTCCAGGTGGTGAAGTCGCCCGAGCGCACCTTGATCTCGACGGTCCGCGCCACGAGCCCCTCCCGCCGCAGCTCGCGTCCCACCCCCTCCGCGCGGGCGAGGAGCGCCCGGTCGATCTCGTCCGGGTCGGTCAGGTCCTCGGCGTAGGTGCGCTCCTCCGAGATGGATTTCGGATCGTGGTGGGCGACGACCGGCCGGTCGTCCTCGCCGCGAGCCAGCGCGAGGAGGTGCTGCGCGGTCCCGCGGCCTACGAGGGCGGAGAGGCCGTCCTCCGACACGCGCGAGAGGTCGCCGATGATCCGCAGCCCTCCGGCCGCGAGCCGCTCCGCGGTCCTGGGGCCGACGCCCCAGAGCCGTTCGACGGGCATCGGCCAGAGCCGGCGCTCGACGTCCTCCAGGCGGAAAACCACGAGGCCATCCGGCTTCTCCAGGTCGGAGGCGATCTTCGCCAGGAACTTGTTCGGCGCCACCCCGACCGACGCGTTCAGGCGCTCCTCGGCGCGGACCCGGTCCTTGAGCCCACGCGCGATCGCGCGCCCCTCCTCGAGGCCCGGAGCGATCCCGGTCAGGTCCAGGAACGCCTCGTCGATGGACAGCGGCTCGACCAGCGGGGAGGCGGACTCCAGGATCCCGCGGATCCTGCGCGACGCCTCGACGTAGAGGTCCATCCGTCCCGGCAGCCAGATCGCATCGGGGCAGAGACGCTCGGCGGTGACCGAGGGCATCGCCGACCGAACGCCGTACCTCCGCGCCTCGTAGGAGCACGTGGAGACGACGCCCCTTCGTCCCCGGTGGCCGACGATCAGCGGCTTCCCGGCGAGCGCCGGGTTCTCCCGCACCTCCACGGCCGCGTAGAACGCGTCCATGTCGAGGTGCAGGATGACGTTGGGGCCCATCAAAGGGCGAGGACCAGTTTCCCGTGCACGTGCCCGGCCTGGCTCAACCTCTGGGCCTCCGCGGCGTCCGCCAACGGGAAGATCCGCTCGACGCTCGGCTTGAGCTTCCCGGAGTCGCACATCTCCGCCAGGGTCGAAAGTTGAGCGCCGCTCGGCTCGACGAAGACGTAGTCGGCTCTCACCCCGCGCTTCCTGGCGAGCGCCGGGTCCGGAGGCGTCACGATGCTCACGAGCCGTCCGCCCGGCTTGAGCACGTCGAAGCTCAGCTTCTGCGTGTCGCCGCCGACCGTGTCGTAGACGACGTCCACCCCGTCGGGGCTCAGCCGGTCCACCGCGTCGCTCCAATCCTCGCGGGTATAGTCGATCACGTCGTCCGCGCCGAGGCCGAGGACGAACTCGCGGCTCGACGTCCCCGCGGTGGCGAGGACGCGGGCCCCGGCGTTCCTCGCCAGCTGCACCGCGAAGTGGCCCACCCCTCCGGCTCCCGCGTGGATCAGCACCACCGTTCCGGGACCGACCCCCTCCGTCCCGACCAAGGACTGGTAGGCGGTGAGCGCGGCGAGCGGGACCGCCGCCGCCTCTTCGAACAGGAGCCTCGAGGGCATCCGCGCGACCGCGGTCTCGGGGACCGCGACCAGCTCGGCGTACGTCCCCCACTGGACCACGGGCTTCCGCGCGTACGCGAAGACCCGTTCTCCCTTCCGGACGCGGCTCACGCCCTCGCCGATCTCCTCCACGGTCCCGGCGACGTCCCATCCCGGGACGATGGGAAACGCGTGCGGAAAGCGGCTCTTGAGCCATCCCTCGCGCATCTTCCAGTCCACGGGATTGACGCCGGCCGCGACCGCGCGCACGACCACCTCGCCCGGGGCCGCGTGGGGCTCAGGGAGGTCCATGGCCTTGAGCTTCTCGGGCCCTCCGAACTCCTCGATGGCGATGGCTCGCATTGCGTCTCTCCTTGGGCTGCCATTGTATCCCGGCTGCGGCCACGGGCCGGGGTTCTTCCCCGGGCGCGGGAAGCGGTATCTACTCGGGTCCTCGGAGGCGCGCGGCGACCTCGCCGGGTGGGAGCGGGATCAGCACGATCTTGTCGGGCGACGTCTCGCCCGCGACGATCTCGAGGGAGGACGGAGCGAGGCCGAGCGCCCCCGCGAGGAGGTCGAGCACCGCTCGGTTCGCCTTCCCGCGCTCGGGCGACGCCGCGACCGTCACCTTGAGCGCTCCGCCATGCGGCCCGACGATACCGTCGCGGCGGGCGCCGGGCTTCACGCGGAGCCTGATCCGGGTTCCGGCGGGGGTCTCGGTCATTTCGAGAGCACCACGTCCCGTGGGGCACCTCCCTGGCGCGGCGCCGGAGTCCGCTCGGCCTGCCCGGCCCGGAGATCATATCGCTCATGGCGGGAGCGGAAGGGGCCGCGCCGCGCCCCGGCGGTTCCCGACCGCTCTGGTACCATAGGGGCATGTGCGGGTTCATCGGGGTGATCGGAGCGGAGTCGGCCGTGAAGGAGATCTACGACGGCCTGCTCGCGATCCAGCATCGCGGCCAGGACGCCGCGGGGATCGTCACCTACGACGGCCGCTTCCACGTCAAGAAAGGGGAGGGACTGGTTCGCGACATCTTCTCCGCCGCGAACTTCGAGCGCTTGAAGGGCGACCTCGGGGTCGGTCACGTCCGCTACCCGACGGTGGGCTCCGGAGGCGGCGAGGACGCGCAGCCCTTCACCGTGAATTACCCGTTCGGCATCACCATGGCCCACAACGGGAACGTGGCGAACTACGAGGAACTCAAGGGCGACCTGGCGCAGAGGGGTCTCCGGCACCTCTACTCGGGGTGCGACGTCGAGGTCGTGCTGAACGTCTTCGCGAACGCCTTAGCACCCCGCGCCGAGAGGGGCTTCCGGCTCGACGCCTTTTTCGAGGCGGTGGGTGAGGTCTACCGAAAGGTCCGCGGCGCCTACAGCGTCGTCGGATTCGTGGCGGGCCACGGTTTGTTCGCCTTCCGTGACCCTTACGGCATCAAGCCGATCGCCATGGGGCGCCGCCGCGCGAACGGACGCGACGCGTACGCGGTGGCGTCCGAAAGCGTCGTCCTGACGGCCCTCGAGTACGACGTGATGCCGTGGGGGCACCCGGGCGAGGCGGTCTTCGTCGACATGCGCGGGGAGATCCACCGCCGGAAGGTCGCGGAGCCGAGGCACCATCCGTGCGTCTTCGAATTCGTGTACTTCGCGCGGCCGGACTCCAACATCGACGGGATATCGGTCTACAAGGCCCGGATGCGCATGGGGGAGCGTCTCGCGCGGACGTTCGACCGCACCGGCCTCCACGCGGACGTGATCGTTCCCGTCCCGGATTCCGCGCGCACCGCGGCGCTGGCCATGGCGCAGGCGCTGGGAATCCCGTACCGGGAGGGGCTGGTGAAGAACCGGTACGTGGGGCGCACCTTCATCATGCCGAGCGACGGCGAGCGAAAGGCCAGCGTTCGCCACAAGCTGAACGCCATCGAGGACGAGTTCCGGGGGAAGGACGTGCTCCTCGTGGACGACTCCATCGTTCGGGGGAACACCAGCCGGAAGATCGTCCAGCTCGCGCGCTCTTCGGGGGCGCGGAGGATCCTGTTCGCCTCCACCGCCCCCCCTCTCCTCCATCCGTGCGTGTACGGCATCGACATGAGCACGCGCCGGGAGTTCATCGCCCGGGGGCGCACCCACGAGGAGATCTCGCGCGAGATCGGCGCCGACGCGGTGATCTACCAGACGCTCGACGACCTGGTGGACGCCGTCACCGAGGGACAGTCCCACGTCGAGCGGATGTGCACCGCCTGCTTCTCCGGGATCTATCCCACGGGCGACATCACCCCGCGGATGCTCCTAGAGATCGAGGAGGAGCGGCTCGTGGTCGGCAAGAACGCGTGAGGGTCCGCCTCGACGTGCCGCGAGGGTTCTCGTTCCGGCGGACGGTCCTGAGCCACGGCTGGTCGCTGCTTTCGCCGTTCAGCCTCGGGAAGAAAGCCGACTCCCTCGCGACCACGGTGGCGCTCCCCGGCGGCGGCGCCGCGCGGATCGTCCTCCGGAAGGGTGCGGGCGGGGTCTGGCTCGAGACGCGCGGACGGCCGGGAGCCGCGATTCGCGGGCACCTCATGGCCTCGGCGCGCCGGATCCTGAACCTCGACCTCGATCTCTCGCCGTTCCACGCGGTCGCCGCCTCGGCTTCGGGCCTCGAGTGGATCGCCGAGACCGGCGCCGGCAGGCTGCTGCGCGCCCCGACGGCGTTCGAGGACCTTGTGAAGCTGGTCCTGACCACGAACTGCTCCTGGGCGCTCACGACCCGGATGACCCGGGCTCTCGTGGAAGCCTGGGGGGAGCCCGCCGCGGACCGCTCTCGCGCCTTCCCGCGACCGGAGGTGCTCGCCGCGTGCGGCGAGCGTGCGCTCCGCGAGATCGGCAGGACGGGGTACCGCGCGCCCCACCTCGCGTCGATCGCGCGCAGGGTCTCCGAGGGCGGGGTGGACCCCGAATCGTGGGAGCGCGACGGGCGCGACCCGGCGGCGCTCAAGAAGGAGATGCTCGCGCTCCCCGGGGTCGGCCCGTACGTCGCCGAGAACCTGCTCAAGATGATCGGGAGGCCGGACGGCCTCGCCCTCGATTCGTGGATGCGCGGCCGGTACGCCACCCTCTACCACGGCGGCCGCGCAGTCTCCGACCGGACTATCTCGCGGAAGTACCGGAGAATGGGCCGCTGGGCGGGACTCGCGATCTGGCTCGATCTCACCCGGGACTGGCTCGACGGCGACGATCCGTCGGAGGCCTGGGAGTCCCTCGCTTGACGTCCGCCTCGCTGCTGGGAGAGGGGTCTTGCCTCCTTGCGGCGTCCGTCTGGGCGGTCACCGTCGCCACGTTTCAGCGGCCCATCGAGGCGTTCGGCGCGCGCACCATCAACTTGGCCAAGTGCGTGATCGCCAGCACGCTCTTCCTCGTCACGATCCTGGCTCTCGGCCGAGGCGGGGCTCTGACCGCCGCCCCGTTTCGCGACGTGACGTTCGTCGGCCTCTCCGGCCTCGTCGGCTTGACGGCCGGGGACTCGGCCCTCTTCGCGGCGGTGAATCGCCTCGGTCCCTATCGCGCCCTCCTGCTCCAGACCCTCGCCCCCGTGTTCACCGCGGTGTTCGCGCTGGCGTGGCAGCGGGAGATCCCATCAGGGACGCACCTGGCGGGCATGGCCCTCACGCTCCTCGGCGTGGCGCTCGTGGTCGCGCCGCGAGCGGGAGCGGGGGAGCGGATCGCTCCTTCGCGAAGAAGGGCCGGCGTCGTATTCGGGGTCCTCGCCGCCGTGGGGCAGGGCGGGGGCATCGTGCTGGCCAAGGCGGGCATGGGCACTCTCCCGTCCCTAAACGCCAGTTTCGTGCGGCTCGGCACCGCTGCAGTCGGCCTAGTCCTGCTCGGTCTGCTCGACGGCAGCCTGAGACGCGCTAGGGACCTGTCGCGCACGCCGCAGAGCCTCGGCCGCGTCGTGCCCGCGGCGTTCATGGGCTCCTACGTCGGGATCTTCCTGATGATGTTCGGCGTCGGCCAGGCCCCCGCCGCCGTGGCCGCCGTGCTCCTCTCCACCACGCCGGTGTTCAGCCTGTTCCTGGACGTGGCGCGCGGGCGGGAGCGGTTCACTGTGCGGGCCGTGGTGGGTACGCTGCTTGCGGTGGCGGGCGTGGGAGTGCTGACGGCGTAAGCCCGAAGAGGCGGAACGGAGAAGCGGGTCGAAACCCGCTCCGTGAGACCACAGACAACCAGCAGGCACCGAGCAGTCTCCGTTTCTTGCCACCCCGGCCTACCAACCGGAAGGGTCGGAGCCCATCGGTGCTGCTGCGGTCCCTTCCCCGCCACGATTTGTCCCTAGCGGGTCGCAAGACGAAAGTACTTGCATTCTCATAAGGTTGGACGTAGAAAGCGACCAGGATGTGTTGCAGCCTGGGGCGGCGGCCGCATCCCGCCACGGCAGAAGGAGGAGGATCCCGGGCACCGGCGTCGGCCCTGCTGCTTCATAAGTCCATAAACCTGACCTGCCTTATTGATAACAGAGTTCGGCCGAATAACAGAGTTAGCCGGATCTGACCCGGCGGCTACCTAAGGCAACGATTGGAGCGTAGTATTGGGTAGTAAGGAGCGCTGGCTGATGACGTTTCTCGTCGAAGTTGAGCAAGAAACTGACGGTCGTTGGATCGCCGAAGTTACTGACTTGCCAGGTGTTATGGCCTACGGTGGGTCTTTGGCGGACGCGACGGCAAAGGTTCAGGCGCTCGCGCTCCGCGTAGTAGCGGAGCGTCTCGAGCATGGCGAGGCTGGTCCCGACCTCCTCACCATCACCTTCAAGGCGGCATGAGCGATTGGCCTAGCTCGCGAGCCCGACGGGTGCTCGCGGCTCTGCTCCGAATCGGTTGGGAACAAAAGCGGCAGTCAGGTTCGCACCGCACGCTTCGGCGTGATGGTTGGCCCGACTATGTGTTCGCTTTCCATGACGATGAAGAGTTGGGGCCACGAATGCTCGCACGGATCGCGAAGCGAACCGGGCTTCGCCCTCAAGACTTGTAGCAGCCCGGCTAACACGCGCGTCAACCCGCCGGTCCTCGCGTCACGGCGCTTGCGGAGCAAGCGCCGCGCCCCTCGGCCCGCGGGTCACGCGCAGCGTTAGGCTTTCGTATGAAGCGTCAAACGGTCCTCGGTCTTGCTGCGGTACTACTTCTTCTGGGTGCGGCTGCGCAACCGTCCTCCGTGGCTGCCGCCGCCGCGAGGTATTTCCCGGACGTCAAGTGGCAACGAGCGTCAGTTGTGGCAGCCGACTTCACATGTCGAGGGCGAGAGGAGCAGGCGATTCTCGGTACCAGTCCATCGAAAATCGTGATCGCGGTCTTTCTGAACGGCACGACCGCACGCCCAGAGATTCTTCGTTACTCGGCAAAGGTGAGGCACGCGGCGACGGCGGTGCTCGCGGTCGAGGATCAGGACTACGATCCAAAGGAGGAGATCGGGTCGGATCTTCCGGGGTTCAAGAGGTCGCGGACCTGCAAGGGGCTCAATCTCAGCGGCGGAGAGATCGATTCCGCTCACATATTCTGGAATCACGAAGCCCGGCGATTCGACGATTAGGTTCGCTAGAACGTGCGATAGCGCCTAACTCGCGCTTGCAGCGGGCGGCGCTGCGCGCTGCCGTCGAGCGCGGAGGTCAGGCCGTGCGAAAGACGAGCAGAAGGTTTCTTGACAGGATGTACGGCTGTGCATACACTTGAGTCGTGGATTTCAAGTGGGATCCTCGAAAGGCCGCAACGAATCGGAGGAAGCACGGAGTCGACTTTGCCGATGCGGCGACCGTACTTCACGATGAGCTCGCGGTCACGGTGCTCGATGATGATCCGGATGAGGAACGGTTCGTCACGATCGGCGCTGACGCCCTTGGCCGAATCCTCATCGTCGTCTTCACATGGCGAGGTCGCCGGATCCGACTGATATCGGCTCGGCACGCCACTGTCCGAGAACGGCGTCGGTACGAGGAAGGGCGATGAAGAAGGAGTACGACTTCCGTCACGGTAAGCGAGGTGCGGTGGTTCCTTCCAGTCACGGCAAGACCCGCATCACGATTCGAATCGACGATGATGTTCTGCAGTGGTTCCGGGATCAGGTGCACAAGGCCGGCGGGGGTAGCTACCAGTCGTCAATCAACGACGCGCTTCGAGCGTTCATCGCGACGCGAGACAACTACTTGGAGGATACGTTGCGACGTGTTCTGCGCGAAGAGCTTCCTCGATACGGCGCCAAAAAGGTTCGCCTCGAATGAAAACGCCGGCGGCATTCACCGCCGGCGTCCACCTTGCCAGATTCTGCTGGGCGCTCGATCGCGCCGTGATTGCACTCCGCCTCAGCCGTTCACCCTCACGAACTCCTCCATGAACGACACCAGCGTCTTGACGTTGTCCACGGTCACGGCGTTGTACATCGAGACCCGGATCCCGCCGACGTCCCGGTACCCCTTGAGCCCCACCATCCCCGCCTTCTTGGACTCGGCGACGAACTTGGCGTCCAACTCCTCGCTGGGCAGGCGGAACGTGACGTTCATCAGGGAGCGGTGCTCCTTGACGGTGACGTGGCAGCGGTAGAACTCCGCGTGCTTGTCGATGCAGCCGTAGAGCAGGCGCCCCTTCTCGCGGTTGTTCTTCTCGATGGCGTCGAGACCGCCGATGGACTTGTTGTAGTCCAGGACGTTCCGAAGGATGTAGATCGCGAAGCAGGGCGGGGTGTTGAACAGGCTGTTCTTGTCGGTGTGGATCTTGTAGCGGAGGTAGCTCGGCAGGTCCTCGCGGCACTGGGCCAGGAGGTCGTCGCGGATGATCACCACGGTGACGCCCGAGGGGCCGAGGTTCTTCTGCGCGCCGGCGTAGATGAAGCCGAAGGGGGCGAGGTCGAACTTCCGCCACATGAAGTCCGACGACATGTCGCAGGCCAGCGGGACGCTCCCGGTCTTCGGGAACTCGTGCCACTGGGAGCCGTCCACGGTGTTGTTGCTGGTGAAGTGCACGTACGCGGCGTTCGGAGTGAGCTTCAGCTCGCCCTGGGTCGGGAGGCGGCGGAACTGCTCGCTCTCGGTGGAAGCCGCGAGCTTCGTTGCGTCCTTGTTGACGATCTGGGCTTCCTTCCAGGCCTTCTTCGCCCAGTTCCCGGTCACGATGTAGTCGGCGACCCGCCCGCCGTGCAGCAGGTTCATCGGGAGCATGCCGAATTGCAGGTTCCCGCCCCCCTGGAGCAGCAGGATCTTGTAGTTCTCCGGCACCCCCAGCAGTTCCCTGGTCAGCGAGATCGCCTCGTTATGAACCGCGTCGTACTCCTTGGCGCGGTGGGAGATCTCCATCACGGACATGCCGGTGCCGGCGAAGTCCAGGAGCTCCTTCTGGGCGCGCTCCAGGGGCGGGAGCGGCAGCCCCGCGGGGCCGGCGTAGAAGTTGATCACTCGGGCCATGGCGTTCTCCTTTCCGGCTCGGCGGCCGGCCTCACTTCTTCCACTTGCCCAGGATATTGACCACGATGTCGCCGATCCGAAGCAGGTTCTCCTTGCTCGACGCGCCGATGTGCGGGGCCATGATCACGTTCGGAGCGGAGAGCAGCGGGGACGACGGGTCGGGCGGGTCGCTGAACCAGACGTCGGTGGCGTAGGCCTTGACGTGCCCCGACTTGAGGGCCTCGGCGAGGTCCTCCTCGACGACGATCTTTCCGCGCCCGGTGTTCACCAGGACAACGCCTTTCTTCATCTTGGCGAGGGCGCTCTTGTCGAGCATCCCCTTGGTGTCCGGGGTCAGCGGGGTGTGGAAGCTGATGTAGTCCGATCGGGCGTAGAGCTCGTCGAGGCTCCTGACCATCTGGACGAGGTCGTGCTTCGGGACGAAGGGGTCGAATCCGATGACCTTCATGCCGAACGCCGACGCGCGGCGGGCGACCTCGGTACCGATCAGCCCTACGCCGACGATGCCGAGCGTCTTCTCGTACAGCTCCGTGCGCTTCAGCTCTTTCTTCAGCCACTTCCCTTCCTTCATGCTCTGGTGGGCCTCGACGAGCCGGTTCGGCACCGCGAGCATGAGCGCCATAGCCAGCTCCGCCACCGCCACCGAGGAGGCCTTCGGCGTGTTCATGACCTCGATCCCGCGGGCCTTGCACGCCTCCCGGTCGACGTTGTCGAGGCCCACGCCGCCCCGGATGACGAGCTGGAGCAAGGGGGCTCCCTCGAGGAACTCCTTCGTCGCCTTGGTCTTGGACCGGATGAGCAGGACGTTCGCCTCGGCGAGCTTGGCCATGTCGGTCACGACCTCTCCGAAGGGGGACAGCCGCTTGGGAAGGCTTTCGTCGAAGGCGTCCGCGATCAGGATCTTCATGGCGATTCCTCCCAGTCTTTGAGTGACCCGGTCGTCGTCATTCGTCCAGCAGGCGGACCAGGAGTCCGCTGCGCAGCTTCGGCTCGAACCAGGTGGACTTCGGCGGCATCACCGTGCCGGCGTCGGCCACCGCCATCAGTTGGTCGAGGGACGTCGGGTGCAGCGAGAACGCGACCGCCCATCCCCCTCGACACCTCTTCTCCAGCTCTCCCATCCCACGGATCCCGCCGACGAAATCGATCCTCTTGTCGGTTCTCGGGTCCGAGATCCCGAGCACCGGTGCCAGGAGGTTGTCCTGGAGGACGGACACGTCGAGCCCCCTGACCGGATCGGCGGCCGGGTAGGTGCCGGGCTTCGCCTCGAGGCGGTGCCACCGGTCGCCGAGGAGCATGCCGAACGTATGCGCCCGAGGCGGGCGCGGGTCGCTCGCCGGCGCGACGTCGAACCTCTCCCTGACGCGCTCCACGAAGCGGTCCGGGGTCATCCCGTTGAGGTCCTTGACCGCGCGGTTGTAGTCCAGGATGCGGAGCTGGTCGTGGGGAAACACCACGGCCATGAACGACTCGTAGGGCTCGTCGCCGGACGGCCGCGGGTTTCGCGCGCGCATCATCTGGCCGTGGCGGACCGCGGCGGCGGTCCGATGATGGCCATCGGCCACGTAGAGGCAGGGGACCGAGGCGAGAAGCCATTCGAGGCCCGCGATCTCCTTCGGGTCTGACACGACCCAGACCGAGTGGCCGATCCCGTCGTCGGCGACGAAGTCGTAGACCGGCTTGAGGGAGCGGACGCGGTCCACGATCGCGTCGATCTCCTTCACGGCGCGGTAGGTCAGGAAGACGGGCTCCGCGTTCGCGTCGCACTCGGTCACGTGCCGCGTGCGGTCGTCCTCCTTGTCCTTGCGAGTGTGCTCGTGCTTCTTGATCAGGCCGCGCTCGTACTCCCTTACGCTGCACGTGCCGACGAGGCCGGCCTGGACGTGGCCGCCCATCCGCTGCTGGTACACGTAGAAGCAGGGGGCCTCCTCGCGGACCAGCTCTCCCGTGTCGATCAGCCGGCGCAGGTTCTTGACCGCCTTGGCGTACACGCGATCGTCGTAGACGGAGATCGAGGGGTCGAGGTCGATCTCCGGCTTCCCGACGTGCAGGAAGGAGAGCGGGTTGTCCTTCGCGAGCTCGCGCGCCTCGTCGGATGAGATCACGTCGTAGGGGAAGCTGGCGATCTGTCGCGCGTGCTCCGGCAGGGGCCGGTAGGCCCGGAACGGCTTGATTCGGGACATTGCGACTCCTCTGACGGCGCTGGTGAGCGGCGCGTCCGTGCCGGATGCGATAGTAGAGCGCATCCCGCCGGGATAGCGCAAGGGGATGGAGGCGCGGTGCCCTATAATGGCGCCCATGAACGCCCTCGACATCGTCCTTCTCGTGATCGCCGCCGTGCTGGTCCTCCTCGGGCTGGTGAAGGGGTTCGTACGCCTCCTCGTCATGGTCGCGGCGCTCGTCCTCGCGTTCGTGCTCGCGAGCCGGTTCCACCAGGGGCTCGCGGATCAACTGACGATCCTCAAGGTCTCGATGGAGGTGCTGCGCCTCATCGCGTACGCCCTGCTCTTCATCGGGGTCATGCTGGTCGGGGGCCTCGTCGGATGGCTCTTGCGGAACCTCGTGAAGGCCGCGATGCTGGGCTGGGCGGACCGCCTCGCCGGGGCGGCTCTCGGGCTCGTCGCGGCGGCCCTGGCGGGGGCGCTCATCGTGCTCCCGCTGGCCGCCTACGTCCCGCGCGGCGCGCAGCTTCTCGAGGGGTCGAAGCTGGCCCCGTACGTGTCCACCGTGGCGGACCTCGTGAACGTGACCGCACCTTCCGATCTCGCGGCGCGCTACCGGAGCGGCATCGAGAAGGTCCGCAAGCTCTGGAGGGGCGAGACCGATCCCCGGGCCGCGCAGCCGGCGAAGCCGGGGAAGGCACCGGCCCAGGAGGGGGCGAAGCCGTCCCCCGGCGCGCCCAGGCCCGCCGGGAAGCGCTGATCCCGGCGCGTCCGTCCTCCCGCTGCTAGAATCCGCGCCGAGGATTCCCCCGATGGCCGAGCCGCTCTCCGTGCCCTTGCCCGCAGGGTCCGTAGCACCTCGCGTCCGGATCACGCGGCGCTTCGAGGCACCGTTCTCGACCATTCTCACCGCGGCGCGGACCTGCTACTCGTCGAGGGGGCTCGTGCGCGACGAGGACCTCAAGCCGGGAGGGGAGGCGCTCGCCCGGGAGCTTTACGCCGCCGGCCATCACACCACCCTGGAGCACGCCTATTTCCAGTTTTCCCTCGAGAACGTTTCGAGGCACTTCCTTTGGGCGTTTCTCCACGCGCACCCGTTCTACAACTCCGAACAGGTCTCGCAGCGCTACGTCAAGGTCCGGCCGGATGCCTGCTTCGTCCCGCCGCTCCTCGGCGAGGCGCTCACGGTCTACCGGGAAGGGATCGAGGAGCAGTTCGCGTTCTACGGGGAGCTGATCGAGCGGCTCCGGCAGCCCGCCGCCGCGGCGTACGACGGGCGCTTCCCTGCGCGGGCGCGGCAGGGCGACCTGTACGGGAAGGAGATCGAGAAGAAGGCGCAGGAGATCGCCCGCTACGTCCTGCCGGTGGCGACCTTCGCCGTCCTCTACCACACGGTGTCCGCCCTCACGCTCCTGCGCTACTGGAGGATGTGCGGCCAACCCGGAGCGTCCTATGAGCAGCGCCTCGTGGTCGGGATGATGGTCGAGGCCCTCGTCGAGGCCGATCCGTCGTACCGCGCGCTGCTCGACGAGCCGATCCCGCCCGAGGAGACGCCGGAGGCGAGGTTCTTCGCGGCGCGGCCGGACCTCGGGGGCGCTGCGGTCCGGCGGGAGTTCCTCGCGGAGTTCGACGCCTCGCTCGAGGGGCGCGTCTCGCGCCTCGTGGACTGGAAGGCGAGGGGGGAGGAGGAGATGGCGAGGGCGGTGCGCGAGGTGCTCGGCCTCCCGTCCTCGGCGCTCTCCGACGACGAGGCGATCGATCTGGCGGTGTCGCCGGCCCGGAACGCGATCCTCGGGGAGCCGCTCAATCTCACGACCCTCGACCGCCTGACCCGCGCGATGCACCATCCCGCGTACACGTTCCGCCGGAAGATCTCGCACACGGCCGACTCCCAGGACCAGCGCCACCGGACGATCCCCGCGAGCCGGCCGATCCTCGCCGCCCACGCGACGGGCGACCCCGACTTCATTACGCCGCTGCTCGTCCGCCAGGATCCAGCGGTCGAGGCCCGGTATGGGGAGATGATGGCGGGCATCTGGGAGCGGATCGGGCGGCTCCGCCGGCTCGGCGTGCCCGAGGAACTCGCGCTCTACCTCCTCCCGAACGCGGTCGCCGTGCGCTGCACCGAGTCCACCGACTTCCTGAATCTCCGCCACAAGCACGTGATGCGCCTGTGCTATCTGGCGCAGGAAGAGATCTGGCGGGCGTCGTTGGACGAGGCGCGGGAGGTCCGGGAGGTCCAGCCGCGCCTCGGCCGCCACCTTCTCCCGCCGTGCGGCGTCCGCAAGGAGGCCGGCATCGCTCCCTGGTGTCCCGAGGGCCCGCGCTTTTGCGGGGAACCGGTCTGGGATTACGACCTGGAGGATTACCGGCGGGTGATCTGAAAGGCGCCGTGCCTTGAAAAAAGGTCTTGACCTAAACCGAAGTTTTCCCATAAGAGTAGTGGGGATATCGGGAAGGCGCGGAGAGTCTCGACGGACCGCCGGTCTTAAGGAACGGTGTACCCTTCAGGCGGGCACGGAAGGGGCGGCGATGGCAAATCTCAAGGCGAGTTCGACCCCAACGGTCACCACCGCGATCCTCGCGGCTGGCCTGCTCGCGGCGTTTTCTTGCGCGGCGCCCGCGCCTCCCGGAAAAGTCACGATCCGGGCGGGCCACTTCCCGAACATCACGCATGCCCAGGGGGTGCTCGGACAGGCCACGGGCCGCTTCCAGCAGGCCATGCGCGACCGGGCAACCATCGACTGGAAGGTCTTCAACGCGGGGCCGTCGGCGATCGAGGCGATGTTCGCCGGCGAGCTGGACCTCACCTACATCGGCCCCAATCCCGCGATCAACGGCTATGTGAAGTCGAACGGCACCGCCCTCAGGATCGTCTGCGGCGCCTGCTCGGGAGGAGCCGCCCTGGTGATCCGGCAGGACGTGCCGATCGCAGCGCCCCAGGATTTCAACGGCAGGAGTCTCGCGACCCCGCAGCTCGGGAACACCCAGGACGTGGCCGCCCGCGCCTGGCTCCTCAAGAACGGGATGGACTGGCTCGAGCGGGGGGGCAAGGTCCGCGTCCAGCCCCTCGCGAACCCGGACCAGCTCACGCTGTTCCAGAAGAAAGAGATGGACGCCGCCTGGACCGTGGAGCCGTGGGTGTCGCGCCTCGTGCAGGAGGGGGGCGGCAAGGTGTTCCTCGAGGAGGGGGACCTCTGGCCGGACCGGCGCTACGTGACGACCCACCTGATCGTCGCGAAGAAATTCCTCGACGAGCACCCGGACCTGGTCCGGGCCTGGATCGAGGAGCACGTGCGGCTCACGGACTGGATCAACGAGAACCGCCAGGAGGCGATGAAGCAGCTCAACGCGGAGATCAAGCGGGAGACCGGCAAGTCGCTTCCCGACTCCGTCCTGGTTCCCGCCTTCGCCCGCCTCGAGCTGACCGACGACCCGGTGACCGGTTCGCTCATGAAGTCCGCCGAGGACGCGTACGCCCTCGGATTCCTCGGGAAGGACAAGCCGCGTCTGTCCGGGATCTACGACCTCTCGATCCTCAACGACGTCCGCAAGGCGCTCGGCCGGCCGCCGCTGCGCTGAAAGCCGGGTCGTGGCCGAACCGGTCCGCTCCGCTCCGAAGCTCACGATCCGTGGGGTGGAGAAGACCTTCGTCAACCGCCAAGGGTCGGTGAGCGCGCTGGGGCCGATCGACGTCGACGTTCTCGACGGCGAGTTCGTCTGTTTCGTCGGACCGAGCGGCTGCGGCAAGACCACTCTCCTGAACATCGTGGCCGGCCTCGAGGAGCCCGAGGCGGGCGAGGTGGTCTTCGAAGGGAAGCCGATCCGCGGTCCGGGGCCCGACCGGATCGTGCTGTTCCAGGAGCTCGGGCTCTTTCCCTGGATGACCGTCCTCGGGAACGTGGAGTTCGGACTGCGCCTGCGCGGGGTCGGACGACGCGCGCGGCGACGGACCGCGATCCACTATCTCCAGATGGTGCACCTCACGGGATTCCAAGGGTCCTACGTCCACGAGCTGTCCGGCGGGATGAAGCAGAGAGTGGCGCTGGCCCGCGCCCTCGCGATGGATCCGATCATGCTCCTGATGGACGAGCCGTTCGGGGCGCTCGATGCCCAGACCCGGGACATGCTCCACCAGGAGCTGCAGGAGATCTGCAGCCGTACACGGAAGACGATCCTGTTCGTGACCCACAACGTCCGCGAGGCGGCCTGCCTCGCCGATCGGATCATCACCCTGACCCGCCGGCCCGGGAGGATCAAGCGAGAGTTCGTCGTGGGGATTCCGAGGCCGCGCCAGATCGAGGATCCCGACGTCGGGCACCTCGCCGCCCAGGTCCGAGAGGAGCTCCGGGACGAGATCGAGGCCGTGCTCGAGGAGGAGCGGCGCCGTGCCAAGGAACGTTAGGCGCGCCGCGTTCTTCCTGGCGGTGCTCGGGGCGTGGCAGGCCACGCACCTGTGGGGGCCATGGCCGTCCTACCTCCTGCCGGGACCCGTCCAGGTCGCCGACGCGCTCTGGTACGGGTTCGCGGACGGGACTTTTCTGATCGGGATCGGCGTCAGTCTGAGGAGGCTCCTGCTCGGTTACTCGTTCTCCTTGTTTTTCGGAACGCTGATCGGAGTGGTGCTGGGGCGGGTGCGGTGGGTGGACGAGACGGTCGGCTCCCTGATGCTCGGCCTCCAGACCCTTCCGTCGATCTGCTGGCTTCCCCTGGCGATCATCTGGTTCGGGCTCAACGAGAAGGCGATCCAGTTCGTCGTGGTCATGGGCGCGATCCTCGCCATCGCCATTCACACGAGCGACGGCGTCAAGAACATCCCCCCGATCTACGTCCGGGCGGGGCGCAACCTCGGCGCCCGGGGGTGGAGGCTTCTGGTCGGAGTGATCCTCCCGGCCGCGCCTCCCTCCGTCCTGACCGGAGCGAAGCTCGGCTGGTCGTTCGCCTGGCGGTCCCTGATGGCGGCCGAGCTGCTGTTCGTCAGCCTCGGGCTCGGGCAGCTGCTGATGGTGGGGCGGGAGCTGAACGACATCGCCCAGGTGATGGCGGTGATGCTGGTGATCATCGCGCTCGGCCTCATCGTGGACAACTTCGTGTTCGGGAGGCTCGAGCGCCGCATGCGCCGGGTCTGGGGGCTCGCCTCCGCTTTGCCGGGACGCCCCCGCGGGCGCCGGGCCTGAGCCGGCGCACCCGACTCGGAACCCCGTCAACCTGACAGGGCGGCCGTGTCACAAAGCGGCCCTTTGGATTCAAGAATTCGTAGTGCGTTCGTGATATTGGACAATTCCCTCTTCAATTCGCTGAGTGAATCACCCCGTCGAGGTGGGATAGACTCGCCAACTCGTTCTCCTGTCGAGCCTTAGGAAATGGCAGCGCGGGGGTCCGGCATGGGCAGCGGAATTGCTATATAACTGAGGGGGCACCTCTGTTGGTCCGTCGAACGAAGGCTTTGACGACGCGCGAGGCGGCCGGACGGAAGCCGCCGCGAGTCGCAACGAAGGAAGGAGAGAGTGATGCGGAAACTGTTTGTGGTGTTGATGGTTCTTGCAGTCGTGGGTGGGACCGCCGCGTTTGCCGACCAGTTGAAGAAGGGCGAGAAGGAAGTCAACTTCGCCTTCAGCTGGACCAGCTTCGATCCGGGTGGTGGCTTCGACAAAGTACAGCAGATAATGATCGACGGGACGTGGGGCTACATGCTGACCGACGCCCATGAGGTCGGCGCCCTGACTCAGTACCAAAGGTATTCGGACGGCGGAAGTTTCAACAACTACGGCTTGGGCGCCTACTACAACTACAACTTCAAGGCCGGAACGAATATGAACCCCTACCTCGGCGCTCGTATCGCCTACCTCAGGTTCGACGACTTCGGAGGGTTCGAGAGACCGTACAAGGCCCTCTATGGCGTCGTCGGGGGGATCAAGATCTACCCGTGGCAGAATGCGGGTTTCAACTTCTCGCTGGCCTGGGACCAGTATCAGAAGGACAAGGCGGACGAGAACGGCAAGCAGCTCGGCGCGTTCGTGGGCGTCCTCGTCAAGTGGTAACCCGATCGCCGAAGTTCTGAGGCGGCGAACCCCCGCGGGACGGTCTCCGCGGGGGTTCTTGTTTCTTGGCGATCCGATTACACCTCGAGCGTTCCCATCTCGAAGAGCCGCGGCACCGATTCGGCAGGTGCGCCGACGGCGATCAGAGCGGAGAGGAACCCCTCCGGGGGCGGCGCGGCGAGCGACCGAAGGACCTCGTCCAAAGGCGCGCCTTCACCCTCGATCGAGTCCCCGGCGACCCCCAGAAAGTCGCGCGCCATCCCGGTGAAGAGGTCGAGCGCTTCGGGATCGGCCGCGAACGGGACGAGCGAGATTCCCGGGAAGCTCTCCGCCAGCTCGCGCGAGACGTGAAAGGCGGCGTGCACCGCCGCATCCCCGCCGTCCAGCGGGACGATCAGTCCCCCCGCGAGAAAAGCGGCCCTCGCCAGAGCCTTTCGGTCGCTCGCGGAAACCCGGACGAGCAGCAGGTCGGCGGCGGACTCGAGGCGCCGGAGGCGCTCCGCGACGGCCGCGAGGGAGCCCGGATCCTCGTGTCGGAGCCTGTCGAGCCCACAGGGCACCGACGCGAGCGGCACGGAAGTCCCGCCGGCCGGCACCTCGCGCGCGGCACGCGCCGCGGCAAACGGCCGCGGCGTCGGGTCGAAGTCCACGACGGCCACCTTGCGCCCCCCCTCGACCCCCCACCGGGCGAGCGCCTCGAGCGCCTCGAGCCCCGCGCTCGGACCGAGCCCTGCGATCACCAGCATACGGCAGGGCGCAGACTCCACCCGTGGCTCGGCCGGGCGGGGGAGCATCGAGTCCACGCGGGAGACCGCGGGCGGGCATCCCCCCCGCTCGCGGCTCATGAGCCGGTCCAGGACCCCGGCGAGGGGGTGGCTTTCGGCCTCGGTTTCTTCGGCAGGACGGCGCAAGATCAGACTTCCAGCACCGAGTTCTTGCTCCCAACCGCGTTCACGACCTGCTGCGGGTTGAGCGGGTCGGCGATCCAGCGGCCACCGACCACGAGCTTATATTCGTACCGGCCCGGCTTCAAGGGAAGGAACTTCGTCCAGCTGCCGTCCTCGCGCTTCTCGAGCAGCACGCCGCCGTCGGGGACCCAAGCGTTGAAGTCGCCGGCCAGGAGCACGTCCTCGGGCGCCACGTCGTGCCGGGACAGGTACACCCCTTCCGCCGCCACCACGAGCCCCTGCGTCGGCCCGACGCTACGCGCCTCGGCGAACGCGGCGGCGGAGCGCTCCAGCTCCGCGGCGAGCGCCCGGTAGTCCTCGACGATCGACGCATGGGGAGCGTAGCGGTCGACCGGAACGCCCCGGGCGGCGGCCTCGCGGACTCGCACGCTCTGGCGGATCACGGTTTCGAGCGTCTGCCCGGGGAAGGTCTTCCGGATCTCCTCGAGCGTCTGCCGCGCGAAGTTCGACCGGCCGTCGTAGGCGTTCACCAGGATCTTCACGCCGGCGCGGTGGTGCTTCCGCTTGGCCAGGAGGTCCACCAAATCGACGAGGCGGATGAGCCCTTGCATCGAGTAGACGCTCGGCTCGACCGGGGCCACGACCTCGTGGGCCGCCATGAGCGCATTCAGGGTCAGGAGGCCGAGCGAAGGGGGGCCGTCGATGACGACCCGCTCCGCGCGGCCCACGAGCGCGGCGAGGTGCTCGGCGAGCCGCTCCTCGCCGCCGGGGGCCCGCGCCAGCTCGGGCTCGAGCTCGGCCAGCTCAGCGCCCGATGGGGCCAGGGACAGGTTTTCCGCGACCTCGAGGAGGATCTCGGTGATCGGGACCGCGTCTTCCTCGAGCCCCGACCGGGACAGGACGCGCGCCAGCGATCCCTCGCGGGCGGGGGCTGCCGCTCCCAATCCGAGCGTGGAGTGTCCCTGCGGGTCGAGGTCGATCAGAACGGTGCGGTGGCCGGCGGCGGCGAGACAGGAGGCGAGCTGGATCGCGGTCGTGGTCTTGCCGCAGCCGCCCTTCTGATTCACGAGAGCCAGGATGTGCACGGTCCCTCCCCCCTTCCCGACCGCTCGCCCGGCCCCGCGCCGCTCGCACCACGGGCCGCCGGGAGCGGCTTCCGCGAATTCGCCGCGCTTCCCTTCCCCGAGCGCGAGTCTAGGTCCCGCCGGCACCGGAGGTCAAGATGGACCTCGCCTCTTTTGGGGTAACCTACCGGCGGCTTGCTCGCGTCCGGTCTCGGGAGAGATTCCGTGTGGCGATTCGAGGCAGAGAAAGCCGCGTCGGTCGAAAAGTGGCTCTCCGGCCCGGCAGCGGACCTCGGGGCGGCTCTCGACCCGAAGGGCACGGCGGAGGAGCACGACCTCTACGCGGACACGGACGACCGGTCCTTCCATCGTGCCGGCTACGCGCTCCGCGTCCGCCGGGCCGACGGGCGCATCGAGGCCGCTATGGTCCCGCTTCGGCCCGGCGCGCGCGAGGCCGACCCCGTGCCCGCGGCGTCGGAGGATCCGGAGGACCTGAGACGTGCTCCGGACCCCCTCGGGGCCAACGTCCGCGCCGTGGCGGGGCCGCGGGCGCTTCGGGCGGTCGTGCTCGCCCGGACCCGGCGGCGCGGGTTCCTGCTGCGGCTCCACGGCCGCGTGTGCGCCGATCTCGAGATCGAGGAGACCGCGGCGCGCCGCGCCGGCGAGGCGGCCTCCTCGGTCCTGGCGCGCGTCGTGCTGAAGGGAAGAGAGGCGGACGACCCGACGCTCGCCGGGTTCGGGTCCGCTATGGAGGCGGCATGCGGGCTCGCGCGCGCCAGCGAGACGGCTTACACGTCGATTCTCGGACGGCTTGGCGTCGCCTCGCCCGCGTCCCCGGTCTCGGGGGCGTTCGTGACCGCGAGGGGAGCCTCGGTCGGCGCGCTCGCCTACGCCGTCCTCCGCCGTCACCTCGCGGCCTTCCTCGAGAACGAGCCGGGGACGCGCCTGGGCGAGGATAGGGAGGCGCTGCACGATATGCGGGTGGCCTCCCGCCGTCTCCGCGCCGCGCTCGCCCTGTTCGACGACGTGCTCCCGGCACGGGCACGGGTCTTTCGCCGGAGGCTCGGCCGCATCGGAAGGGGTCTCGGCGACGTGCGGGACCTCGACGTGCAACTCCTGCAACTCGATGAATTCCTTCGTGAGGCGCCGGCGGCGGAGCGGCTCGTGATGCAGGACTACCTGGCGACGGTGGCGGCGCGCCGCGAGCACGCGCGCAGGCGGATGCTCCGGGTGCTCGATTCCCGGGGGTACGCGAGGCTCGCGGAGTCGCTGCGGGCGTTCGTGGAGCGCGAGCCGTCCCGGAAGCCCCTCGCGGCGCGCCGGCCGGCCCTCGCCGCCGCGCCGGCTCTGATCCTGCGCCGCTACCGCAGGGCCAGGAGGATCGGCGATCGTCTGGCCCCCTCCTCGCCCCCCGCCGACTGGCACGCCCTGCGGATCGCGGCGAAGCGCCTCCGCTACGCGCTGGAGTTCCACGCCGACCTCTACGGCGGAGAATCGGCTCCCATGATCGAGGCGCTTGTGGATCTGCAGGATCTCCTGGGACTCCACCAGGACGCCCAGGTGGCCATGGCGCACCTCGAGGACATGTGCGGCCCGAGGGGACGGCGGCTGGCGCGCGGCGCCGCGTTCGCCATGGGGCGGGTCGCAGAGAGATACGCCCAGCGCGCGGAGGACCTGCGAGGCGCGGTCCCGAAGCTCTTCCGCCGGATCCGAGGAAAGCGGTGGTGGCGGCTTCACGAGGCGATGGAGGCGGCGCGGCCGCACGCCTGAGCCGGCCTTGGCGCCGCCGCGCCCCGCGCGCTATTTCACGCCGGCGTCCAGCACCCTTCGCGCCTCGCGGAGGAGCGTCTCCGGCGAGATCGGGGTCCCCACGGCCCCGCGCATCCAGGCGTCGGGCGTGAGGCGTCCCTGGCGGGCCATGCGCTCGAACTCGGCGCCGAAGGTTCCGGAGCCGAGCTTCTCCGCGATCTCGAACGCGACGATGTGCCCGATGGCGTAGTCCGGGAGGTAGAGCGGGTAGGAGATCATGTGGGAGTAGATCGCCAGGATCTCCCGATCCTTCGTCCCGAACACCGGCGCGTAGTAGCGGTTCCAGACATCGCGAGCGATGGAAAGCGTCGCCTGCCTCAGCTCGGCCGGCTTGGCCTCCGGATGGGCGTACATCCAGTTCCACACGTGGAGGTCCACCAGCGAGACGCCGCCGATCTCGTAGACCGCCCATAGGGTCGCGAGCGCTCGGCGTCCCCGGGTGTCCTCATCCCCCTCCGCCAGGCCCAGGACCTCGAGGTCCCGGTCCTGGAACGTGAAGGCGAGCGCTTCCGTGAAGGCGTTGTTCGGCACGCCGCTCAGGGCCCAATGGTCGATCCCGTCCAGCGAGAAGACCTGCTCGCAGTTGTGCCCGAACTCGTGGAGGGCGATGCTGTATCCCTTGTAATTCATCCCGGAGGGCTCGACGCGCGTGCGGAGATGCGCCTGATCTCCGCGGCGCGCGGCACCCAGGGCGTGCCCGGCGCCGCGCGCGGGGTCCACCACGACGCGGTCGGCGAGCCAGCGGGCCCGCTCCCCCGCGAAGCCGAGCTTGACCAGGATGTCCCCGAGCCCCGCCTGGAATGCCCCCGCCGTGGGGTACTTCTCCCGGACCCTCCGGTCGAGCTCCTCTTCGCTGCGCGTGCCACGGGACTTGAACCCCGAGTACCAGACGTCGAACGGCTCGAGAGGCCGCCCGAGGCTCTTCCGGATCAGCTCGGCGAGTCCGCGGACCTCGACGGACTCCAGGACCGAGATCAGGAGCGCCTCGACCTGCTTCTCCGGGATCTGGCGATCGAGGTCGAAGCGCCGCGCGATGTAGGTCGGCGCGGTGGGGCTGTACGGATCGGCCTTGCGCTCCGCCCGGAACAGAGCGAGGAGCCGCGCATAACGGGCGTCCGGCTCTCGGGCCTCGATTCTCGCGTTCCCCTCGATCTTCGCCCCGGGGGCGGGTCGCACCTCGTTGGTCTCCGGGCACCAGAGGAGATCGGGATTGTCGATCACCGCCGCCGGGATCTCCTGCCGTACGATCCGCTCCATGACCCTCTGGATCATCCGTTGCTTCGCTAGGCCGTCCGGGTCGGCGTAGTGCGCCGCGAGCTCGTCCCTCAAGCCCCAGTGCGTGATGAGGCGGAGGTCGTCGGGGAACAGGCGCTTCCCCTCCGACGTCACGAGACGCCCCATGCGAACGTAGTACCCGGCGATGTACTGGTCCGCCTCGGTGGACGCGCGGGTGATCTCCTGGGTCACGGCCGAAGGGATCCGCTGCGCGAAACGGTCCATGAGACGCGACCGCGCCCACGTCTCGCGGTCCCAACCCGCGCCGTTCTCGAGGCGCTCCGCCAGCGTGTGCACCGGGAAGTTGAGCAGGGCGAGAAACGCCACCTTGCTCCGGAACAGATCCTCGTCCACGTGCGCCCGGAGGTCGAGGCTCCCGAGCAGGCGGTCCACGCGCTCCACCGTGCCGGTATCGAGGTCGAGAGGGGTCAGGAGCTCGCGGCGGACTTCGTGGAGGTGGCCGTCCACCTGCTCGAGCACGACCTCGAGTCGCGCGAAGGTCCGATCGAGCGCCGGTCCGGCCGCGATGAAGTTCTCGTCGCAGAACGCGGTGAACGACGCGGCGTCGCCGTCCTCCGGCCACCAGCGCTGCGCCGCCTGGGCCACGCCGAGCCGGATCCGCTGCGCCTCCGCCTCGCCGAGGCGGGCAACGAGCCGGGCCACGACCGCCTTGACCGTGTCGGGCCCGACCGCCGGCGACGGGCCGGCGGCGGCCAGGGCGGGGAGGAGGAGGAGCAGGAAGACAAGCGGAACCCGAGCCGTCATGGGAGCCTCCCTCTGGGGCGATCAGCCGCCGCCCGCCAGCGAGAGCAGGCGGCGGAGGGCGTTCTCGACGGCCGCCTCCGCTTCAGCCTCCGTCGCGGCGCCGGCCTCTAGAGTGACGAGGATCCGGCCGTCCCCGCGCCGGAAGCCAGGGGCGTGGCTCTTGACCCAGACCTGGGGGAATTCCTCCGCCAGCCGGTCGAGGATCGGGCGGAGCGAGGACTCGTCGGCGGTGGGTGTTTCGACCTCCCGCCGGGCGACGGCGCCTCTCGGCGCGATTTCCCGGAGGCGCTCGAGCGCCGCGCGGAAGACCGCACGAGCCTCCTCCGGGACCCCCGGCAGGCAGAGCACGGTCACGCCTCCGGGCCGGCGCACGATCACGCCCGGCGCCGTGCCGGACTCGTTCGGGACCGGCTCGCCGCCCACCGGGATCGAGCACATCTTCTCGCGGGCGGGAGTCAAGCCGGCCCGGGGCACCACGCGCTCCTGCTCGAGCCGCCGGTACGAGGACTCGACCATCTGCTTCGCGTGCGGGTGGATCGCGAGGGGAAGGCGGAGAGCATCGGCGACCGCGCCCAGGGTCCGGTCGTCGGACGTCGGTCCGAGCCCCCCCGTGGTGATCACGAGGCGCGCGCCGCGCTCGATCGCCTCGGTCAATGCCTCGGTGATCGCGCGGTCGTGGTCGTCCACGGTGGTGATCCGGTGGACGATCGCTCCCCGCTGGCTCAGCCAGCCGGCGAGGTGGCTCGCGTTGGCATCGACGGTGCGGCCGCGGAGCAGCTCACGCCCCACCGCGATGATCTCCACGTGGAGCGGGCCGGTGCGCTCCACCGCCACTTTCGGCGCCACGCCCGCCGGAGGACGCCGCCGCGCCGGGCGGCCCCCCTCGGGATGCCGCCGTTCTCCGACGCGAGACTGCGGCGAGCGTTTCCTGGGGTCCACGAGCCCTCCTCAAGGGCCCAAAACATAGCACATCGCCTGCGATCAGACGGTGAGATCGCGGAACGAAGCGATGCGACGGATCACCTTCTCGATCTCGATGTCGGGAGTGGACGCCCCGGCCGTGAGGCCGATCGTCACGGGGGTTCCGGGCAGCCATCCCTCCGTGACGACCTCCTCGCCGCCGCCCAGGGGCCGGTGCCGGATCCGCTCCCCGCTCTCGAGACCATCGGCGGATCGGATGTGATACGTCGGTACCTTCGCGATCGCGATCTCCACCAAGTGGGTGGTGTTGGAGGAGTTGTACCCCCCGATCACGATCATCAGATCGAGCGGGACTTCCCCCAGCAGGCCGATCAGCGCGTCCTGGCGCTCCTGGGTGGCGCTGCAGATGGTGTCGAACGAGCGGAAGCGCTTCGCGGCCTCGTCGTCCCCCCACCGCGCGGCCATCGCGGCGCGCACCCGGCCGGCGATGGCCAGCGACTCGCTGGAGAGCATCGTCGTCTGGTTGGCGCACCCGATGCGCTCGAGGTCGCGGTCGGGCTCGAACCCCGGGGAGACAGCCGCGGCGAACCGATCGAGGAAGGCTTCCCGTTCGCCGCGTCCCAAGATGTAACGGCACACCACCTCGCTCTCCACCAGATCCCTCACGACAACGTACCGCCCCAGCGCATGCTTGAGCGCCCGCGACGATGTGGCGCGGGTCTCTTCGTGGTCGTACTTGCCGTGAATCAACGCCGTGAATCCGTCGCGCGCGAAGTTCTCGACGTTCTTCCAGACGTTGAGCACCGAGCCGCACGTCGTATCCACGAGGACGGCGCCCGTCGCGCGCAGCGCTTCCATCTCGCCGAGCGGAACGCCGAAGGCGGGCAGGATCACCACGTCCCCCCCGCGAAGATCCTTGGCGCACGCGCCGTCGGCGCTTCCGTCGAGAAGCCGGATCTCCATGTCCCGGAGCCTCTGGTTCACGCCGGGGTTGTGGATGATCTCGCCGGTGACGAAGATCCGCCGATCGGGGAACTTCTCGCGGGTCTCGTAGGCGTACTCCACGGCGCGATCCGCGCCGTAGCAGAAGCCGAATTCCCGTGCGAGCCGGAATGAGAGGCCGCCGGCGTCGAGGCGGAGCCCCTGGCCCCGCATCCGCGCCACCAGATCGCTGTGGTAATCGCGGGCAAGCCGCCCCTTGATGGCCTGTTTCAGGCCGAAGCCCCTGTTGACGTAGGTCGGCTCGCCCATGGCGTCCCCGTGCCTGCTGCGGAACGGCCTTGTCGCGGGCGCGGGGAGGCGTCCGGTCAGCGGGCGCGGCTCTCCGGATCCGCGTAGATGTCCTCTACGGTGTTGACCTTCTTGTCGCCTGCGCCTTGCTCCGGCGTCGCGGGGGAAGCCGTGGCGCCCTTCGCCGCGGCTTTCTTCGGGGCCGGCTTTCCCGAAGGCGCCGGCTGGGCCTTCGCGGACTTCTTCTTTTTTTTCTTCTTCGCGCCCTTGCTGTCGGTCGCGCCCTTCTGCCCGGCGTCGGTGGAGGCTGCCGCCGGCGCGCCCGAGGCGGTGTCGTTCACGGTGGCGCGGGCCGCCGTGACCGGGGCCAGGACCAGAAGGCCGGCGATCACCGGCGCGAGAATTCGGCTTATTTCTTCGAGGCGGCTGCGCATGCGTTCCTCTTCGACCCTCCTCGGGACGAGCGAGAGCCCGCCCGGCGCCGGGTCCACCCTCTCGAAGGTACGACGGGCGCGGCGTCCCAGCAAGTGGCCTCTCGGAGGACAGCCGCCGCTCCCTCAGGAGGCGAGGGGGATCCTGACGCGTTGGCCGGGGCGAAGCGTCGACCCCGGGGTGAGCTGGTTCAGCCCGATGAGGTCGCGCACGGAGACGCCGTAGGTCGCCGCGATCTTGAACAGCGTCTCGCCGCGGCGGACCACGTGGACGATCACGTTCGCGATGACGCCCGCCGCGCGCGCGGCGGGGGTGCGCCCTGCCGGCGCAGCGGGCGGGTCGGCGGTCGCGGATTCCGAGGCCACCTGGGGTGGGGCGGGCTTCGCCGGCTCCCGCGGCGCCGAGAGACGGGCGATCGTCCCCTCGGGAAGCCACACCTCCGTCCCCGCGGGCAGCGCCTGGCCGTCCCGAACGGCGCGGCGCGTCCACGCCGGATTCATCTCCGCCAGATCCCGCAACGGCAAGCCGTAGGCGCGCGCGACCTCAACCGGCGTCGTACGCTTCTCGAGCGCGACGCGGTCCTGCGCGAGCGGCGGCTCGTAGCGGATGCCTTCCGGGAAGAAACGGCCGGGATCCCTCGCGACTTCCCGGGCGGCGAGGAACTCCGCATAGAAGTTCCGCGAGGCGAAGCCGAATTGTTTGCCGTCGTACTCGCGCGCGATCCGGTCGAAGTCCGTCCCGAACCGGGCAAGGGCCCGCGACATTCCCTCCACGCCGTGGTTGTAGGACGTGACGGCCAAAGCCCAGTCTCCCAGGGTCTCGTAGGCGTCCCGAAGGTATCGCGCCGCGCCGCGGGCCGCCGCCACCGGGTCGAGCCGCTCGTCGAGCGCCGGACAGAAGAGCATGAACTTCCGCGCTGCCGGCCGGGTGAACTGCCAGATCCCCACGGCACCGGCGGAGGATCGCGCGGAAGCCTGGAACGAGGACTCCACGTGCGGAAGGAACGCCAGGTCCTCCGGAAGCCCCGCCTCGCGGAATACCCGGCGGAACTCGGCGTCATAGCGGCCGCTGATCTCGAGCCCGCGGCGGAACCGCTCCCGGAGCCCGCGCTGGGAGCGCACTCGCGCGTGGGCCCCCTCGATCGACGGGATCCCGGCGGTCGTGGCGATCTTCAGGGCCAGTTCCTTCTCCTCATCGGCGAGCTCCTCGCGCGCGGCGATCTTCCGCTCCATCCGGGCGAGCGCGGCCTCGAGCCTTTTCTTGCGCGCGCGGACGAACTCGCGCTGGGCCCGCGTGGTCCCCTCGCCGACGTCTCCCGGCAGCCTCACGATCTCGTAGACGAGCGCGGGGTGATCGGAGTCGTGGAGCA
>JBGQAU010000077.1:0-14506 GCA_041494445.1 Acidobacteriota bacterium
AAGGAGCAGTACGACCTCATGGTCGCCAACGCGGAGTCGCTGCAAGCCACGGTCGCCGCGGATCAGGCCAACGCGGACAACGCCCGCCTGCAGGTCGCGTACTGCACGATCAAGGCGCCGGTCTCGGGGCGGACCGGCAATCTCATGGTGAAGATCGGAAACCTCGTCAAGGCCAACGACGACAATCCCCTGGTCACGCTGAACGAGACCCGCCCGATCTACGTCAGCTTCTCGGTGCCGGCGCAGCTGCTCCCCGCGATCACCGAGCGCGGAGGCGACACGATCGCGGTGACGGCCACGCCGCCGGAGGGCTCCGGCGCACCTTCCGAGGGAACGCTCTCCTTCGTCGACAACGCCGTGGACCCCTCGACCAGCACGATCCTCCTGAAGGCCACCTTCCCCAACGAGGACGAGAGGCTCTGGCCGGGGCAGTTCGTGGACGTGGTCGTGACGCTGGGAGAGGAGCCCAACCGGGTGGTGGCGCCGTCGCAGGCGGTGCAGACGGGGCAGCAAGGACAGTACGTCTACGTCGTGAAGGACGACGGCACGGCGGAGATGCGGCCCGTGAAGGTGGCCCGCATGGACGAGATCGAAGCGGTGATCGCCGGCGGGCTCGCGCCCGGCGAGACGGTGGTCACCGACGGACAGCTTCGCCTCGTGCCGGGCTCGCGCGTCTCGGTCAAAGAAGCGCCGAAGCCGGAGGGGAAGCCGTCATGAACCTCTCCGAGCTCTTCATCCGCCGCCCCATCATGACGACGATCGTCATGGCGGGGATCCTGGTCTTCGGCGGGATGGCTTACCGGCTGCTTCCCGTGAGCGATCTTCCCAATGTGGACTTCCCGACGATCTCGGTGTCCGCGTCGCTTCCCGGCGCCAACCCCGACACCATGGCCTCGTCGGTGGCCACTCCGCTCGAGAAGGAGTTCTCCACCATCGCCGGGGTGGATACGATGAGCTCCACGAGCGCGCTCGGGAGCACCAGCGTCACCCTGCAGTTCGCCCTGAGTCGCGACATCGACGCCGCCGCGCAGGACGTCCAGGCCGCCATCGCGCGGGCGAACCGACAGCTCCCGCCGGACATGCCGTACCCGCCCACCTACCAGAAGGTGAACCCGGCGGACCAGCCGGTCCTCTACCTGGCGCTCACGTCGCCCACGCTGCCCCTGTACGACCTGGACGAGTACGCCGAGACGATGATGGCCCAGCGCATCTCCACCGTCTCGGGGGTGGCGCAGGTGCTGGTGTATGGCGCGCAGAAGTACGCGGTGCGCATCCAGCTCGACCCCCGCGCCCTGGCCACGCGGAACCTCGGGATCGACGAGGTGTCGCAGGCCGTGCAGGCCGCCAACGTCAACCTGCCCAGCGGCATCCTGTACGGCCCGGACAAGGCGTACACCATCATGACGCAGGGGCAGCTCACCCGTGCCGCCGCCTACCGCCCGCTGGTCGTGGCGTACCGCGATGGGAAGCCGGTGCGCCTCGACGAGCTGGGCGATATCCAGGACAGCGTCGAGAACAACAAGACCGCCGCGTGGTTCGTGGACCAGCGCGGCGTCGTGCTGGCCATCCAGCGACAGCCGGGCACCAACACCGTCGAGGTGGCGGGCCTGGTCAAGCAGCTCCTCCCGACGTTCCAGAAACAGCTCCCCGCCAGCGTCACCCTCAACGTGCTCTTCGACCGGTCGGTCTCGATCAACGAGTCGGTCACCGACGTGAAGACCACGCTGCTGATCACTCTGATCCTGGTGGTCCTGGTGATCTTCATGTTCCTCCGGAACCTGTCGGCCACCGTCATCCCGTCGCTGGCGATGCCCATGTCCATCGTCGGCACTTTCGCCGTCATGCAGCTGCTCGGCTACTCCCTCGACAACCTGTCGCTCATGGCCCTGACGCTCTCGGTCGGCTTCGTGGTGGACGACGCCATCGTCATGCTCGAGAACATCGTCCGGCACATGGAGATGGGCAAGAAGCCGCTCCAGGCGGCGCTGATCGGATCCCGGGAGATCGGGTTCACGATCGTGTCGATGACCCTGTCGCTGGCCGCGGTGTTCATCCCGGTGTTGTTCATGGGCGGGATCATCGGCCGGTTGTTCCGCGAGTTCTCGGTGGTGATCGGCCTGGCGGTGCTCATCTCGGGATTCGTGTCGCTGACCCTGACGCCGATGCTGTCTTCCCGATTCATCCGCCCGCCGAAGGAGGTCGTGCACCACGCGCTGTACAATTTCTTCGAGCGCTTCTTCGCCGGTATGCTGTCCGCCTACGAAGCCGGCCTCAGATGGTCGCTCGCGCACCGCCGGACCATGATGGCCGGCACGGTGGCGATCACCGTGCTCACCGGCGTGCTGTTCGTCGCGGTGCCGAAGGGGTTCATCCCGTCGCAGGACATCGGACAGATCTTCGGGCAGGTCGAGGCCATCGAAGGGATCTCGTTCGACGCCATGGTGAAGCACCAGAAGATGGTGACGGAGGTCCTCCGGGCCGACCCGAACATCGAGGCGTTCATGTCGTCGGCGGGCGGGCGCGGCAGCAGCGGATCCAACGTCGGGTTCTTCTTCGCCCGCCTGAAGCCCCGGGATCGGCGCGAGCTCACCGCCGACGCCGTGGTGGAGGAGCTGCGGCCCAAGCTCTCCGCGATCCCGGGCCTAAGGGTGTACGTCCAGTCGCCCCCGGCGATCCAGGTGGGAGGCCGCCAGACCCGCAGCCAGTACCAGCTCACGCTCACCGGGCCCGACACCGAGGAGATGTACCGCGCGGCGCCCCAGCTCGAGGCCAAGATGCGCGCGCACCCGATGCTTGTGGACGTCAGCACCGACCTCCTGCTGAAGAACCCGCAGATCAACATCGACATCAGCCGGGACAAGGCGGCTTCCCTCGGCGTCACGGCGCAGCAGATCGAGGAGGCGCTGTACACCGCGTACGGCACCCGGCAGATCTCGACGATCTACGCCCCCAACAACGACTACCAGGTCATCATGGAGCTGAAGCCGGAGTTCCAGACCGACATCCTCGACCTGTCCCTGCTCTACGTCCGCTCGTCCTCGGGCCAGCTCGTGCCGCTGGACTCGCTGGTGAGAATGACGCCGGGCCTCGGCCCGCTGGTGGTCAACCACTCGGGGCAGGTCCCCTCGGTCACGCTCTCGTTCAATCTGCGACCCGGCGTGGCCCTCGGCCAGGCGACGGCCGAGGTGGACCGGCTGGCCCGCGAGACGCTGCCCGCGAGCATCAACGCGACCTTCCAGGGCACGGCGCAGGCCTTCCAGTCCTCGATGCAGGGGCTCGGGCTGCTGCTGCTTCTGGCGATCCTGGTCATCTACATGGTGCTGGGCATCCTTTACGAGAGCTTCATCCATCCCTTCACGATCCTGTCGGCGCTGCCGCTCGCGGGCCTCGGCGCCCTTCTCACGCTCATGATCTTCCGGGTCGACCTCAACATCTATGCCTTCGTCGGCATCATCATGCTGGTGGGCCTGGTGAAGAAAAACGGAATCATCATGATCGACTTCGCCCTGGAGGCGCAGCGCAAGGAGGGCAGGAGTCCGAAGGACGCGATCTACGAGGCTTGCGTCGTGCGCTTCCGCCCGATCATGATGACGACCATGGCGGCACTCTTCGGCACGCTGCCGATCGCCCTCGGGTTCGGGGCCGGCGCGGAGGCGCGGCGGCCGCTGGGTCTCGCCGTGGTGGGCGGTCTCCTGGTGTCGCAGTCCCTGACGCTCTTCGTGACGCCGGTGGTCTACACCTACATGGAGACGCTGCAGGGGAATCTCGGACGATGGCTGTGGTTCCTCACGGGGAGGGAGAGGAAGGCGGCCGAGGCGTAGGTGCGATCGACCCGCCGGCGAACGCGTCCGCGACCAGAGCGCGCTGCTCCGCCAGGTGCCGCTTGTACGATCCGGTCGCGGGACTCGCGCTTCTTGGACGGCCGGCATAGCGGAGCGCCTGTCCCTTCGCGAGGCTTCCCGGGAGGCGCTCGTTCATGAACGCCCAGGCTCCCATGTTCCGCGGCTCCTCCTGGACCCAGACCACGTCGGACGCGGCAGGGTAGCGGGCGAGAGCCGATGCGACTTGCTCGGCGGGAAAGGGGTAGAGCTGCTCGATCCGCACCAGCGCGGTCTCGCCGGCTCCCGCCTCCTTACGGTACGCGTCGAGGTCGTAGAACACCTTGCCGGCGGAGAGGGCGACCCGAAGCACTCGCGAGGGATCGGTCAGCGCGCGGTCGTCGAGGACCTCCTCGAACGTCCCGGATGAGAAATCCGCCGAGCGGGACACCGCCTCCCGGTGCCGCAGAAGGCTCTTCGGCGTGAGGATCACCAGGGGCTTCCGCTCGGGGCGGCGCACCTGGCGTCTCAGCAGATGGAAGTACTGGGAGGGGTTGCTGGGGCCGGCGACCTGGATGTTCCCGCGGGCGCAAAGCTGCAGGAACCGCTCGACCCTCGCGCTCGAGTGCTCGGGTCCCTGCCCCTCGTACCCGTGCGGCAGGAGCAGCACGAGACCGCTTCTCTGCTCCCATTTCTCCTCCGCGGCGGCGATGAACTGGTCGATCACGACCTGCGCGCCGTTGGCGAAGTCCCCGAACTGCGCCTCCCAGAGGACCAGCGTCTGCTCTGCGTCCACGCTGTACCCGTACTCGAAGCCGAGCACGGCGAACTCCGACAGCAGGCTGTCGTGGACCTGGAACGGCGCCTGGCCGTCGGCGAGGTGGGCCAGGGGAACGTGGGGATCCGCGGTGCGGTGGTCGTAAAGGACCGCGTGACGCTGGCTGAAGGTGCCGCGCCCGCTGTCCTGCCCGGAGAGTCGCACCGCGGTCCCCTCGAGCGCGAGCGAGCCGAACGCGAGGGCCTCGGCGAGGGCCCAGTCGACCCGGTCGCCGCGGAACTCCTCTTTCCGCCTCGCGAGCTGCTTCGCCAGCTTCGGGTGGACCTCGAATCCCTCCGGCACGCGGTCGAGCCCCTCGATCACCCGCTCGATCATCGGGCGTGCCACCGCCGTCTCCGCGTGCGGGCGCGCGATCCCCTCCACCGATTCCATCTCCGGGCGGGCCGCCGCCTCCGTCTCCGCTCGCGCGAGGCGGACCTCCTCGAACGCGCGGTCGAGGCGCTCCCTGAAATCCGCGAGCGCGGCCTCGGCCTCGCCCGGGCCGAGGTCCCCGCGCCTCAGCAGCTGCTCGGTGTAGAGCTTCCGCACGGACCGGTGCTTTTCGATCTTCGCGTAGAGGATGGGATGAGTGTACGACGGGTCGTCGGACTCGCTGTGCCCCCATCGCCGGTAGCAAACCAGGTCCACCACGGCATCGCGACGGAACTCCTGCCGGAAGGCGAGGGCGAGTCGGACCGCCCGGACCGCGTCCTCGGGGTTGTCGCCGTTCACGTGGAAGATCGGCGCGCGGACCGTTTTCGCGACGTCGGTGGCGTACGGCGACGAGCGCGCCTCCGCGGGGCCGGTGGTGAACCCGATCTGATTGTTCACCACGATGTGGACCGTCCCGCCGGTGCGGTACCCCTTGAGCTGCGAAAGGTTCAGTGTCTCCGCCACCACCCCCTGGCCGGCGAACGCCGCGTCCCCGTGAATCAGCACGGGCAGCACCTTCGACCTCCTCAGGCCGTCGCCGAGACGGTCCTGGCGCGCCCGCGCCATTCCCTCCACCACCGGGTCCACGGCCTCGAGGTGGCTCGGGTTCGAGGCGACGACGATCTCGAGCGTGCGGCCGTCGGGGGCACGATGGACGCCGCGGGCGCCGAGGTGGTACTTGACGTCGCCGGAGCCCTCTCTGCTCTCCGGGTCCACGGTCCCCTCGAACTCCCGGAAGATGGCCCCGTACGACTTCCCGACGACGTTCGTCAGGACGTTCAGGCGGCCGCGGTGGGCCATCCCGACGACGGCCTCCTCGATCCCTTCCTGCACCGCGTCGTTGAGGAGCGCGTCGAGCGCGGGGATCAGAGTCTCGGCACCTTCCAGCGAGAACCGCTTGTGGCCCACGTAGGTCGAGTGGAGGAACCGCTCGAACGCCTCCGCGGCGTTGAGCTTCTCGAGGATCCGCGACTGCATGCCGCGGGAGAGCGGCTCGGCGTTCCTCGTGCGCTCCATCCTCCGCTCGAGCCAACGGCGGACCTCGGGCTCGGGGATGTGGTAGAACTCGACCCCGACGTGCCGGCAGTAGGTTTCCCGGAGGATCTCGAGGATCTCCCGGAGCGCCGGCATTCCGCTCTCGCCCGCGAGCCCCCCCGCGATGAACCGCCGGTCGAGGTCCCACAGCGTGAAGCCGTACTCGGACAGCTCGAGCTCCGGCTGCGGCGTCGGCTCGGTCCCGAGCGGATCGAGGTGCGCCGCGAGGTGGCCGCGGACGCGGTAGGACCGGATCAGCTGAATGACCCGCGCCTGCTTCTCCACCGCCTCGAAGGAGCTCGCGGGAGCGGCGATGCCCGGTCCCTGGTCCCCGGACCATCGCACCGGCTCGTGCGGAACCTCCATCCCGCGGAAGATCCGCTCGTAGAAGCCGTGCTCGCCGAGGAGCAGCGCCTCCAGCGTCGCGAGGAACGACCCGGACTCCGCCCCCTGGATGATCCGGTGGTCGTAGGTGCTGGTGACCGTCATGACCTTCGAGAGGCCGATGTCGGCGATGGTGCCCGGGGCCGTCCCGGCATACTGGGCCGGATAGCCGATCGCCCCGGTGCCCACGATCGTTCCCTGGCCCGACATCAGGCGCGGGATCGACAGCGCCGTGCCGATCGTCCCCGGGTTCGTCAGCGTGACCGTGGTCCCCTGAAAGTCCTCGACCGCGAGCCTCCCCTGGCGCGTCCGCGCCACCAGGTCGTCGTAGGCCGCGACGAACGACGGGAAATCCAGGGACCCGGCGTCCTTGAGGTTGGGCACGAGAAGGACCCTCTCTCCCCGTCTCTCGACATCGATCGCCAGGCCAAGATGGATCCCGCCGCCCGGCACGCGGAACGGCTTCCCGCCCGCCTCCGCGTAGCGCGCGTTCATCGCCGGGTGCCTCTCGACGGCGCGGACGACGGCCCAAGCGATCAGGTGAGTGAACGACACCTTGGGGGCCGAGTGGGCGGCACGGTGCCCGTTGATCAGCCGCCGGTTCTCCTCGAGGAGCTTCACCGGGATCGTCCGGACGGACGTCGCGGTGGGAATCCCGAGGCTCGCCTCCATGTTGCCGGCGATCCGCGCAGCAGCCCCCTCGAGCGGCTCGGCCCCGGTGGGCAGCTCCTCGACCGCGGCGCGCGGCGCCGGGGGAGGCAGCGCGCCGGGCGGGGCGGCGGCAGGCACGGGAACGGCGGGCCCCGCCGCGGGGCGATAGTCCGCGAAGAAGTCCCGCCACGCCTCGCTGACCGAGTCGGGGTTCGCGAGGTAGCGGGCGTAAAGCTCGTCGACGTAGCCGATGTTGGTCCCGAACGTGCTCATGCCGCCTATCGTACCGCCACCCGGCCGGCAGCGGGATGGGCGACCTGACGCTCCGCCCCGTCTTTGCTAAGCTGCTCCTTGACCCGAGGCTCACGAACTCCCGTCTCACCTTTCGGAGGTCACTCATGGCGGCGATGGCGGACAACTCCCTCCTCGAGGCGCTCGGCGTCGGTCCGACGAGCCCGGGCGCGTGCACCGGCTCCTGGATCGAGACCCGCGGCCCCGAGCTCGCGTCCATCAACCCCACGACCGGCAGGCCGATCGCGAAGGTGCTGCAGGCGACCGCCGAGGACTACGAGCGAGTGGCGGCCGGGGCGGAGAAGGCGTTCGCGACGTGGCGGATGACGCCGGCTCCGAAGCGGGGCGAGATCGTCCGGCAGCTCGGCGAGGAGCTTCGAAAGCACAAGGACCACCTGGGTCGGCTGGTGTCGCTCGAGGCCGGCAAGATCCTCTCCGAGGGGCTCGGGGAGGTCCAGGAGATGATCGACATCTGCGATTTCGCCGTCGGGCTCTCGCGGCAGCTCTACGGGCTCACGATGCACTCCGAGCGGCCGATGCATCGAATGTACGAGCAGTGGCACCCCTTGGGCCCCATCGGGATCGTCAGCGCTTTCAACTTCCCCGTCGCGGTCTGGGCGTGGAACGCGGCGATCGCGGCGGTTTGCGGCGACACGATGATCTGGAAGCCGTCGTCGAAGACTCCGCTGACCGCCGTGGCGGTCCAGAACCTCTGCAACGAGGTGATGAAACGCAACGGTCTCGAGGGGGTGTTCAGCCTGGTGATCGGCCGAGGCAAGGACGTGGGGGAGAAGATGCTCCACGACCGGCGGGTCCCGATGATCTCCGCCACCGGCTCCTGCCGGATGGGCAGGAGGATCGCCACGGTCGTCGGGGAGCGGCTCGGTAGGACGATCCTCGAGCTGGGCGGGAACAACGCGATCGTCGTGATGGACGACGCGAGCCTCGACCTCGCGGTCCGGGCGATCCTGTTCGGCGCGGTCGGCACCGCGGGCCAGCGCTGCACCTCGACGCGGCGGGTGATCGCGCAGAAGGGGATCGCGAAGGAGCTGACCGATCGCCTCGTGAAAGCCTACCGCCAGGTCCGGATCGGAGACCCTCTGGACGAGAACACCCTGATGGGCCCGCTGATCGACGGGGAGGCGGTGGCCAACATGATGGCGGCCCTCGAGCGGGTGAAGGAGGAGGGCGGCGCCGTGCTCTGCGGCGGGAAGAAGCTGGACCGGCCCGGGTACTTCGTCGAGCCGACCCTCGTGAAGGCGCACAAGGGTCTCGAGGTGGCCAAGGACGAGACCTTCGCGCCGATCCTCTACATCTACGAAGCAGGCACGCTGGACGAGGCGATCGCGCTCCACAACGACGTGCCCCAGGGGCTGTCCTCCGCGATCTTCACGACGAATCTCATCTCCGCCGAGACGTTCCTGAGCCACCGCGGCAGCGATTGCGGGCTCGCGAACGTGAACATCGGGACGTCGGGCGCCGAGATCGGCGGGGCGTTCGGGGGCGAGAAGGACACCGGCGGCGGTCGCGAGTCCGGCTCCGACGCGTGGAAGGCCTACATGCGGCGGCAGACCAACACCCTCAACTGGAGCCAGGAGCTGCCGCTCGCGCAGGCGGTGAAATTCGATCTGTGATCGGCCGCCGCGCCGCAGGGTTCAGGGGCAGTCGGCGTGGGATCTCGGCGTCCCCGTGGAGTCCGCGCCCCATCCTCCCGCGCCGCACGCGTTCCGGCCCTGGGCCACGTAGTAGTAACCCTGGTCCGGCGCGGGGGTTTCGGAGTCGGCGAAGGTCGGGGCGGGTATCCCGCCCGCGAGGCACCCCGCGCTCGCGATCGTCCCGTCGCTGCCGAGGTCCCCGAGGCTCCCGCGAACGAGGTCGTAGACCGTGCCGTTTCCGGCCTGGCGGGAGAGCGATGGCCAGCGGATCGTAGTGGAGTCGCCGAACTCCAGGCCGTGTACCTCTCCGGGCGCGTCGTACGCGCCGCCGTTCGACGGCGCGCAATCGCACGCGTCCGCGACCCCGTCGGAGTCGCCGTCGGGGCCGAGGTGCACCGCGGCGTACGCGTCCACGAGCCCCCACCCGAACATGTTGTTGGGGCGCATCTCCTGCGTGGTACCGCCGCACGTCTGCGAGAACGAGAGGCGCACCGAGGGGTTCGTGGAGCGGCTCAGGATGCAGCGCGTGATCCCGACCAGGTTCCTGAGCTGGGGCCGCGCGGACCAGAAGAGGGCGGCGGCGCCTGCGGTGTGCGGGCTCGCCATGCTCGTCCCCATATTGTTCCCGTAAGAATTGTTAGGGATCGAGGAGCAGACCGTGACGCCGGGCGCCACGACGTCCGGGCGGATCCGGCCGCTCCCGTCCACGGTCACCGGCCCCCGCGACGAGAAGTTCGCCAGCGTGTTCGTGGAATCGGTTGCCCCCACCACGAAGGCTTCCTGGTAGATCGCGGGCGGATCGCTCACCGTGGAGCAGGAGGAGCCGCTGTTCCCGGCGGCCGCCACCGGCAGGATCCCCGCAGCCTCGAGCGCCGCGAAGCTGTCCTCGAGAACGAGAGGGTCGCACCCCTCGGACGGAGGGCAGCCCCAGGAATTATTGATCACGTCCGGGGCCTTCGACGGATCGCCGTCCGTTTCCGGATCACCGCCGTTGGGGTACGGCGCGAGGAAGAACTGGTTGCAGTCGAGATAGGTCGAGGGACTGCCGTTGCCGTGGTCCATGTTCCGGCAGGCGATCCAGCGCGCCCCGGGGGCGACGCCGATCTGCTCGCCCGATCCGTTGTCGCCGACCATGGTGCCCGTCGTGTGAGTGCCGTGGCCGTGGTCGTCCAGCGGGTCGGCGAGGTCCTGGATCGCGTCGTGCCAGTTGTAGTCGTGGTGGGCGGCCTGGCCGTCCCAGCCGCGGTACTTGCCGATCAGCGCCGGGTGGTCCCACTGGACCCCGGTGTCGGCGGACGCGACCACGATTCCCTCGCCGTGCGCGCCGTCCTGCGTCCACACCTGGTTCGCGTGGATGGTCTGCAAGCCCCAAGGGAGACCGCACGTCAGGAGAGGGGAGGCCGACGTCGCCTCGATCCCGCGAACGACAGGATCACCGACGATCCGGACCACGTCGGGCCGCGCGGCGAGGGCCCGCGCCAGGCCGAGCCCTCCACGGACCGTAAGTCCGTTCACGATGTAGAGCGGCCGATACGGGATCCCCCTCGCGTCGAGCCAGGCCCTTGTGCCGGCCTGGGCCGAGCGCGCGCGGCCACGCAAGAGGTAGTAGACCGTGGGGCCGGAGCGGTCCTTCCCCTTGACCGACGCCAGCGCCGACCGGAGCGTTTCCGACCGGTCGAAGAGGACGAGGAACGAGTCCGTGCGACCCCCCTCGAGGTGGTCGACCAGCCAGGGGGCGATCTTGGCCTCGGGAGACGGCGACGCGTCCGTCGCGGCCAAGACCGGCAGGGCGACGAGCGGCGCCGCGACCGCCAGGGCGAGCATGCCGAGCATTCGCGTCCAACCTTTCAAGGGGTTTCCCTCCCACGGGTGTTGCCCGGCACCGACCCCCTCCCTGTACGTTGACCCAGGTCGCCTGTCAACGAGTTCCGGGAACACCGGCGGTCGGAGCGCCGTATCCTATCTGACCGAGAGGTAGACCGGATGTCCGACCCGCTCGTCCAGGCTTCCGCCCCTCCCGACGCGCCCGCGCCGGAGCCGGTCAGGGACCCGGCCATCCTCGAGGCTTACGTCGAGGACGCCTCCGGGAACCCGCCGGGTCGAGCGGCGGGGCTGCTCCGGCCCGTGAGCGAAGCCGAGGCGGGGGCATTCCTGCGCGCCACCGCGGGGCGGGGAATCGCCGTGCTGCCCCAGGCGGCGCGCTCCTCGCTCACCGGCGGCGCGGTGCCCGACGGCGAAGTGGTGCTCTCGGTCGAGAAGCTCGACCGGATCGGGCCGATCGAGCGGCACGCGGGAGGCGCCCGGGTCTCGGCGGGGGCGGGGGTCCGGCTGAAGGACCTGCAGCGCGAGCTCGCATCGCGCGGCTTCTACTACCCGCCGGTGCCGACCTACCAGGAAGCGATGCTCGGCGGAACGGTCTCGACCAACGCGGGCGGAGCCGCGACGTTCAAGTACGGCGTCACCCGGCAGTGGGTCCACGGCCTGAGGGTCCTGCTCTTCAACGGCGACCTCCTGGTCCTCGAGCGGGGCCAGGCCGCGGCCCGCCGAGGCGAGCGGTTCCGGGTGCGCTTGTCGGACGGGATGGTGCTGTCCATTCCGGTGCCCGATTGGACGCTTCCCGACCTGAAGAAAGTCTCCGCCGGCTACCACTCCGCCGACCCGCTGGACCTCGTGGACCTGTTCGTGGGCTCGGAGGGCACGCTGGGGTTGATCACCGAGGCGACGGTGGACCTCGTCGCCGCGCCCCCCGCGGTCGTCACGGGCCTCGTCTTCCCGGACGACATCGAGAGAGCACTGGCGCTCACCGCCGACCTCCGAGCCGCCGCGTCGGCCGCCCGCGCGCGGCGCGATCCTCTTGGGCCGGACGTTCGGGCGATCGAGCTCGTGGATCGGCGCGCCCTCGCGCTCCTCGAGGAGCACGGAGACGCACGCAAGCTCAGGGTCTCGATTCCAGAAGGCGCCGGCGCGGGACTCCTGTTCGAGCTGGAGCTTAGGGACCGGATCGGGAACGACGAGGCGCAGGATGCGCTCGCGGCGTTCCTCGAGGACGAGGGGGGCGCGCCGGACGTGCCGTTCGTGAGGCTGCTCAGGATTCTGACGCGCCACCGTGTCCTCGACACGCTGGATCTGGCGTTTCCCGAGGACGATGCGAGGCGCGAGGCCCTTCACGAGTTCCGCGAGGCGGTCCCGAAGCGCGTCAACGAGATCCTGGCGGGTCGGCGTCTCGACGATCCGGGGGCGAGGAAGGTGGGCGGGGACCTGATCGTTCCGTTCGAGCATCTTTGGGAGATGATGCGGATCTACGAGGAGGGGTTCTCTCGGCGCGGCCTCGAGTTCGCGATCTGGGGACACGTGTCGGACGGGAACCTCCACCCGAACGCGCTTCCGCGCACGAGCGGCGAGGCACGCCGCGCCGTGGAAGCGCTCCTGGAGTTCGGCGACGAGGCGGCGAAGCGCGGCGGTTCGCCGCTCTCCGAGCACGGGGTCGGCAAGAGCCAGGTCAAGCAGGAGATGATGCGCCGTTTCCTCGGCGACGCCGCGGTCGCCGGGATGATGGCGATCAAGGCCGCGCTCGACCCGGAGTGGCGGTTTGCACCGGGGGTGCTCTTCCCGAAGTCTAGCCTGTAACTAACCTAGAATCATATAGATCCAATGGCACATGAAAAACTCTTGACACAACTTCCGGCTAATCGTATTGTTCTAGTTATCTAGTACACTAGTATGATAGAGCATTAGGAGGCGCGGCAGATGATCGCGTTCAGGCTGGACCCGAAGAGCGGCGTGCCGTTCTACCGGCAGATCATCGACCAGATTCTCGCGGGAATCGCTTCGGCGTCCCTCGAGGCCGGAGAGCGGCTGCCGACGGTCCGTCAGCTGGCGGTGGATCTGGCGGTGAACCCGAACACGGTGGTCAAGGCTTACAAGGAGCTGGAGATCCGCGGCGTGCTCGCGACGCAGCAGGGGACGGGCACGTTCGTGGGAGCGAAGGAGATCTCGATCTCGGAGGTCGAGCGGCGCCGCCGCCTCGACCGGGTCCTCGACGAGTTCACGGCGCGGGCGGGGAGCCTCGGGCTGACCGTCGCGGATCTTGCCCGGGGGCTGGCCGAGCGGCGGTCGGCGACCGGCGGAGCGAGCGATTGAATGAGAACGTCCCCAAAGGAGACAAAACGATGTTCGTCCCCATCATGGTTCCGAAGCGTTCGAAGGGCACGTCCGAGGACAAGTCGGACAGGCAGCCCGACAGGGTGGAGCGGCTCGGTCACCAGGCGGCGCGCTTCACCAACCCGGTGAGCATCGCCGCGTTCGTGATCGTCCTGGTGATCGGGGGCGCGGCGGCCGCGATCGCAGGCGCGGGTCGGCGCGACGATCTCGCGGGGTGGATCCTCGTCCCCGCCTTCCTCGTCGGCCTCTACCTGATGTTCTCCATCAAGATCGCGAAGCAGTGGGAGAAGGCGGTGGTGCTCAGGCTCGGCCGGTACCGCGGCCTCGAGGGACCGGGGTTCTTCATGCTGATCCCGGTGATCGACGCGATCCAGAGGTTCGTGGACCAGCGGGTCCGGGCCACCGACGTCACCGCGGAGTCGGCGCTGACGAGGGACACGGTGCCGGTCAACGTGGACGCCATCGTGTTCTGGCTGGTCTGGGACGCGGAGAAGGCGATCCTCGAGGTGCAGGATTTCTACTACGCGATCTTCCTGGCCGCGCAGACGGCCCTGCGCGAGGCGATCGGTCGCCACATGCTCGCGGAGATGATCACCGAGCGCGAGAAGCTGGGGGCGGAGCTGCAGAAGATTCTCGACGAGAAGACGAGCCCCTGGGGGATCACGGTCCAGTCCGTCGAGATCCGCGACGTCAGGATCCCGCAGGAGCTGGAGGACGCCATGTCCCGGCAAGCCCAGGCCGAGCGGGAGAGGCAGGCGCGCATCATCCTGGGGACCGCCGAGACCCAGATCTCCGAGAAGTTCGCCCAGGCGTCGGAGGTGTACAAGGACAACCCGGTGGCGCTGCACCTCCGGGCGATGAACATGCTCTACGAGGCGATCAAGGAGCGCGGCTCGATGGTGATCGTGCCGTCTTCCGCCGTCGAGACCATGGGGCTCGGCGGGATGATCGGCACGACCGCGCTCGCGTCGGGCAAGGACGCGTGGGACGGCAAGAAGCCGAACGGCGGCGCGTAGGGACGGAAGCGGGTGCCACCTTCGGCGCCGCGCGATCCGGCAGAACGCCGCGAGCGGTTCTTCTGGTGGGTCCGTTCCCGCACGTCCGTTACGGCGTCACTGAGCGAGGAAGTCGAGGAGTCGGGGGCGGGTGAACGCCCCCGGCCATTCGACTCCGCGCGAGCGTTGCGGGGAGCGGCCGTGTGGAAAGATCTTGATCTGGTCGAGGCGATCGGTGCGCTTCGGGCATGTTCGTTGGCCTGAAGC
>JBGQAU010000097.1:0-9412 GCA_041494445.1 Acidobacteriota bacterium
CCGGCGGCATCGACATCACCAATACGGACTTCGGTGCCCACTTGGCGGCGTCCTGGGATCCGTGGAGCAACGGGAAAACGAAGCTCGCGTTTTCGGCTCGCCGACTGTACGGCACGACGCCGCTGATCGTCCCGCTCTCCGAGATAGAGCCTTCCGTCGTGTCCCTCCGGTTCCAGGCCAAGCAGACCGGCGGGGGGGTCTGGCAGGCCCGTCTCGCCAACGGTCTCAATCCGTCCGCGTCGATCCAGGTCGTGGACCGGAACCTAAGGACGCCGTACAACGACGAGCTGACGTTCTCCTTCGAGCGGGAGATCTTCGCCGAGACGACCGCCAAGCTCACGTACATCTACCGGCGGTTCGTGGACCAGTTCCAGGACACCGACCTCAACCATTACCCCGCGGACTACGGCAAATGCCGCGTCCAGACCGCCCCCGAGAACAAACATTCCTGGATCCAGCTCGCCTTCGACGAGCACGGCAGGCCGGTCCCGGATGGGAAGATGGATGACTGCGACGGCCAGCTCACGGCGCCCCCGCCCAACGCGAATGGCGGTGGCGGCGAGGAGGGGGGGGGCGGCACCAACACCAAGCTGGACCTGAGCCAGTTCCTGCACAGCCCCGACGGCTACCTCGACACCTACACCCACAACGTCGGCTGGGGCTCGATCTACATGACCGGCAACTTCAACTTCGCGACGTATAAGGGCTTGCAGCTCGAGGTGATTCGACGGCAGTACAGGAACTGGCAGATGAACGCGTCCTACACCTGGGCGAGGGCGCTCGGCAACGGAGAGAGCTGGAACTCGTTCCTGGGCGACGACCGGACCACGCGCGACGCGGAGTTCGGCTATCTTTCGTACGATGTCCGCCACTCGCTGAAGGTCAACGCGACCACGATCACCCCGTGGGGCTTCCGTGCCGGCACCGCGGTCACCTGGGAGTCCGGGCTGCCTTACTCGATCCTGCAGCAGAAGCCGACGGCGGACAGCGCACCGCCGACGATGATCGATCTCGGCGACCCGGAGCCGCGCGCCCGCCTGCGGTACATCACGGGGCGGCGCAACGACCAGCGGAACCGACCCTACTGGAACTTCGACGTGAAGCTCGACAAGGAGATGAACCTCGGCAAGGGCATGAACCTCCAGGTCGCCATGGACATCTTCAACCTGCTGAACGACCGCACGTACCAGATCTGGAATCCGTTCTCCGAGCTGGGAGATCAGCTCAACGGTTACAACGACGGCTACACGCGAATGGGGCGTAATTACCAGCTGAGCATGAAGTTGTCGTTCTGACCCCACGCGGGCACATCGAAGAGAGAGCGGGGGCCGCCTTCGGGCGGCCCCCGGCGCATAGGACGGCCGCAGCGAACGCTCGATCCTGACCGGAGCCACGGGGCCATGGGTTGTCTTGCCGTGGGGCTTCACGACCGCGCGAGATCCTCCTCCGCCCGCGTTGCGCTCGTGCTGTGCCTCTTGCTGTTCTCGCTTGCCACCCGCGGAGCGGAGGGCCTCGCCGGGGATCCCGGGAGGGACTGGCGCGACGGGCCCGTCCGCTGCCTGCTGACCGCCGACGAGTACGAGCGCTACGGCAGGCTTCGCACCGTGGAGGCCCGGAGCGCCTTCGTGGCCCGCTTCTGGCGGCGGTTCGATCCGGATCCCGCCACCCTCGAGAACGGCTTCAAAGAGCGTTTCGACCGGTTGTGCGCCCTCGCCGATGAGCGGTTCGGCGGTTCCGTCGTCGCCGGATGGCGGACCGATCGGGGACAGGTCTTGGTCCTGCTCGGCGAGCCGGACTCGGTCCGGCGCCTGGCTGGCGATCCCGTCTCCGTGGTACGCGAGATTTGGACTTACAGCCGTCGTCCCGGCGGCCGGGCGGATCCGCTGGAGATCGTCTTCTACGGGGACCGCTCGGGGCAGTTCCGCCTGCAGCCACCGCCGGGGGCCGAGACCGAAATCTACCGGGACCCGGTGGACCTCTTCCGGGAGCTGCAGCGAGTGCGAACGCAGATGCGGCTCGCGCCGATGGTGGCCCTGCCTCGGGATCTGACGGCGCTCTACCAGCAGCTTCGCCCTTACGACTATCTGGTGGCGTCGCTCCTCGGCACTCACACCCGACGGGCGCGGTTTCACGACCAGGATCCCCGACCGAGGGGTATCCCGGCCGCGTTCGGCGGTGAAGGATCTCCGTCGCCGATCGCGTCGGACGCGGCGTACTTCTTTCAGGTGGCCGACGGGGCGATCATGGCGGTACTGACGGTCGAGTACCGCACCGAACCGACGCCGGGCGCCGACGCGGGGCGGCCCGAGACGGCGGAAACAGGCCCTTCGGCCGCCGCGTGGATCATCGACGCCGAGGATCGGGTCCCCGGGCGAGCGCCGGCGGACGTCGTCGTGCGTCTCGATCGCCGGTCGGAGTTGGAGAGGAAGGGCGCGATGGTGTTCACGGGCCGGGCCTACCTCGAGCCCGGAACGTACGAGGCCCGCTACGCCATCGAGGACCGGTCCCGGAAGCTCCTCGCCATCCGCAACGTCACCCTGACGGTCCCGGACATTCCCCTGGGCGAGCTCGGGGCGAGCACGGTGGTCCCCGCCGAGCGCTTCGGGCCGGTTTCCGACGGCCGATCTTCTCCGTTCGCCGTCGGATCCGAGGAGGTCGTCCCGAAACCCGGCGCCAGTTTCCGCCGCGGCGAGCCGCTCAAGATCTACTTCCAGGTGTACGGAGCGGCGCGGGACCCGGCGATCCGGCGGCCGCGCGTGGACGTGACGTTTCGTTTCGAGACGGCGGGAGGGCGGAGATCCAAGCGCCAGGGAAATCCTGTGGCCGTGCGGGGAGCGGCGGGAGAGTCGATGGGTCTGACGCTTCCCGTGAACGACTGGCCGGCCGGGGACTACCGGGTGGAGATCGATCTCGTCGACCGCGTCTCCGGGGCCCGGACATCGACGGGGGGGAGCTTTAGGATCGTCGATTGAACCCCGGGCGTCGCCCCGCTAGAATGCGGCGCTGCGGCCCGACGGGCGCCTCGGGTCGGGCGCCGCGGGGGACCCCCGGATGCAGATCCAAGACACGCTGACGCGCCGTCTCGAGACGCTCGAGCCCCTCGAGGCCGGGCACGTTCGGCTCTACACCTGTGGCCCGACGGTCTACGACTACGCCCACATCGGCAACTTCCGGACCTACGTGTGGGAGGACCTGCTCCGCAGGACGCTGCGCCACATGGGCTTCCGCGTGACGCAGGTGATGAACATCACCGATGTCGAGGACAAGATCATCGCGAAGGCGATGGCGTCGAGGATCCCGATCGACGAGACCACGGGCCCGTTCATCGAGGCGTTCTTCGAGGATCTCGACGTGGTGGGAATCGAGCGCGCGGAGCACTACCCCCGCGCGACCGAGCACATCCCCGAGATGATCGCGCTCGCGGCCCGGCTCCGGGAAAACGGCCACACCTACGAGAGCCAGGGATCGCTCTACTTCCGGATCGCGTCGTTCGAGGGATACGGGCGCCTCTCGCACCTCGATCGACGCGAGATCAAGATCGGCGCGAGGGTGGACAGCGACGAGTACGAGAAGGACGACGCCCGCGACTTCGTCCTCTGGAAGGCGGAGCGCCCCGGCGAGCCGGCCTGGGACTCGCCGTTCGGCCGGGGACGCCCGGGGTGGCACCTCGAGTGCTCCGCGATGAGCATGAAGTATCTCGGAGAGAGCTTCGACCTCCACACGGGGGGCGTCGACAACATCTTCCCGCACCACGAGAACGAGATCGCGCAGAGCGAGTGCGCCACCGGTCGGCCGTTCGTGAAGCACTGGATGCACGCGGCCCACCTCATGGTGGACGGCGAGAAGATGGCCAAGTCGAAGGGGAACTTCCACACGCTGCGCGAGCTCCTGGCGCGCGGGAGCGACCCTCGGGCCCTCCGGTTCCTGCTCCTCTCCTCGCACTACCGCAGTCCCTTGAACTTCACCTTCGACGGCCTCGCTCGCTCCGCGGCGGAGCTGACGAGGCTCGACGACTTTCTCGCCCGGCTCGATCGGGAGCCCTCGCCGCCCGGGCGGGACGCCGACTTCGAGGATCGCCTGGCCCGCACCGGGGCGGAGTTCGACGATGCGCTCGGGGCGGACCTCAACGTGAGCGGCGTCCTGTCCGCGCTGTTCCGGGCGGTCCGGGACGGGAACTCCGCGCTCGACCGGGGCGAGCTGCCGGAGATCACGAGGGGAGTGCTCCGCGCCACCCTTAGGAAGTGGGACGGCGTGCTCGGCGTGCTCGAGCGGCCGGAGGAGATCCTCGACGCCGAAGTGGAGAGCCTCATCGCCCGCCGCACGGAGGCACGAAAGTCCCGGAACTTCACCGAGGCCGACCGGATCCGGCGGGAGCTGGCCGATCGCGGGGTCCTCCTCGAAGATACCCCCCAGGGGGTCCGCTGGAAGCGCTCGAGGCTGCCGGCGTGACGCCCGGGAGGCCGTCTTGCGATCCCCGGCAGATGCTGGGCGCGGCCGGGGAGGCCGAGGCGGAGAAGGCGCTCGCCCGCGCCGGCCTCACGATCCTCGCCCGCCGGTTCCGCTGCAGGGCGGGAGAGATCGACCTCGTCGCGCTGGACGGGCGCGTCGTGGTCTTCGTGGAGGTCAAGACGCGCCGGGGCACCGGCTACGGGAGGCCCGCGGAGGCGGTCACGGCGCGGAAGCGGGGCCACATGGTCCACGCGGCCCGGGTCTTCCTGGCCAGGCTCGGTCCCCCCTCGCCGCCGTGTCGGTTCGACGTGGTCGAGGTCCTTCCCGGCGCTGACGGCACGCTCCGGGCGCGCCACATACGGGACGCGTTCCGCCTCGGTCTCTGGGCCGACCCTCCGCCGGCGGGACGCCGCGTCCGTCGAATTTGACGCGCCGCGAGGGCTGCGGTATTCTCAACGGCTTGCCGGGGCCGAGTTGCGGCCTTCACGCTCCGACAGGGTTCGGGGGCCGAGAGAACCGGCGTGCATCGTGCGGGAATAGCTCAGTTGGTAGAGCACGACCTTGCCAAGGTCGGGGTCGCGGGTTCGAGTCCCGTTTCCCGCTCCATCCTTCGACTTTCCCTCGCGCGCGACCGCCGGATCTCGGTGATCGCCTGCGGCCTTTTCGCTGCGCCAGTGGCGCTTCGGAGCCGACCATGAGGCGTTCCTCGATCGTGATGATTCTCGCACTGGCCTGCCTCGCGCTCGCGCCGGCCCCCCCGCAGGAGGCGCCGAGGAAGCGCAAGCCGTTCGATGCTCCCACCATGAGGCGGCTCGCGCTCGCGCCGGGTGACCCCGCCCCCTCCCTCTCGGGGGCGACGCCGGACGGCGAGAGGAAGACGGTCCACTGGGGCGAGCACGCGCTGACCGTCGTGAACTTCTGGGCGACGTGGTGCCTGCCCTGCAAGGCCGAGATGCCGATTCTCCAGGACCTCTACGCCCGCAGGGGAAAGGACGGCCTGGCCATCTGGGGTGTGGAGGTGGGGCGCGGGAGCGTGGAGGACACGCGCCGCTTCCTGTCGGACCTCAAGATCGGGTACCCCGTGATGCGGGCGACGCAGGACACGGGAGCCGACTGGGGCGGGTTCGCGATCCTGCCCACGACGTTCCTCGTGGGCCGCGAAGGAAAGATCCTGAGAAAATACGCCGGGGCGACTCCGCGCCAGAGCGAGGGGCTCATCGCCGACGTTACCGCGGTCCTCGACGGGCGTCCCATGGGGGTGCAGCCGTTCCCGGACGCCGAGCTGACGCCGAAGAAACCCTGATCCCGCTCAGCCGATCCGCCGTGGGCCGGTCCCGTAGCTCCCCGCGTGATACGAGGAGCGCACGAGCGGCCCCGATTCGACGTGCCTGAACCCCATTTCCATCCCGAGCCGACGGAGCGCCTCGAAAACTTGAGGGTCGACGATCGACTCGACGGGGAGGTGTTCTCGCGTGGGCTTCAGGTACTGGCCGAGCGTGATCACGTCGACTCCGGCGCCCCTCAAGTCCGACAGCACCGCCACGATCTCCTCGTCCCGCTCGCCGAGCCCGAGCATCAGGCTGGACTTCACCCGCATCGAGGGCAGCGCGGCGTCGCGACGCGCCGAGGCGGCGGAAAGCAGCGAGAGCGACCCCTCGTAGCTCGAGCCGCGTCGCGCGGTCCGGTAGAGCCTCGGCACGGTCTCCACGTTGTGCGCGAACACGTCCGGCCGGGCCTCGAGGAGCCGGTCGAGCGCTCCCGGCTTGCCTTTGAAATCCGGGGTGAGAACCTCCACGGCGCACGACGTCCGCCTGGATCGGATCGCGAGGATCACGTCGCGGAAGTGCGTCGCGCCGCCGTCCTCGAGGTCGTCCCGGTCGACGCTGGTGATCACCGCGTGCCGCAGCCGGAGCCGGTCCACCGCCTCCGCGACGTGGGCGCACTCCTCCGGGTCCACACCCGGGGCCGGCCGCCCGCTCTTCACGCCGCAGAAGCCGCACGATCGCGTGCAGGTGTCGCCGAGGATCATGAACGTGGCGGTCCCGGCGTTCCAGCACTCGTACACGTTGGGGCAGCGGGCCTCGGTGCAGACGGTGTTGAGGCGCAACTCGCTCACCATCGAGCGGACGCGCCGGAACTCCTCGTCCGTCCTGAGCCGGATCTTCAACCAGGGGGGGCGCGGCCCCTCCCTCCTCGCGTCCATGGAAAACCTCGCTGCCCTCGGGAGGCGCCGCCGCGGGACGGATCAGGAGGATAGCCCTTTCCCCATCGGGATCGCCAACCGCTCGGAGGGGATTTCCGAGGGAGCGGCGGAGAAACCGAGCACCCGCGCGGCGCGCGCGGCGGCCGTCGCCGCCACCTCGCGGAGCGGGAAACGCCGGCCGGTCAGCTCCGCGAGCGACGTCACCCCGCGCCCCTCGAGGCCGCACGGGACGATCGTCCGGAATCCCGAGAGGTCTGAGTCGACGTTCAAGGCGAAGCCGTGAGAGGTGATCCACCCCGTTCCGATCCGGACCCCGATCGCCGCCAGCTTCCGGCCACCCACCCAGACACCGGTCAGCCCGGGGCACCTTTCCGCGCGGACGCCGTAGTCCGCGGCCGTCAGGATCAGCGCCTCCTCGAGATCACGGAGGTAGACGTGGGCGTCGCGTCGTCCCTCCCCGAGGGCGAGGATCGGGTAGCCCACGAGCTGCCCGGGTCCGTGAAAGGTCACGTCGCCGCCGCGGCCGCTCTCGTGAATCTCGATCCCGAGCCTCTCGCGCTCAGCGTCGTCCGCGAGGACGTTCTCGCGGCGCGCGGAGCGGCCGAGGGTGATGACGGGCGGGTGCTCGAGGAGCAGCAACGTGTCCGGCACCTCGCCCCGCCGTCTCGCCTCCACCAGCGACTCCTGGAGCGCGAGCGCCTCGGCGTAACGCACGGTGCCGAGCCACCGGGCGAACAGGATCGGCGGGTCGTTCGAGTAGCTCACAGCACCGTCACCGCGCGTCCTGGGATGGTCTCTCCGGGGCCCTCTTTCGCCCGCGGAGGACCTGCCGGACCGGAGCGGGCGAAAGCGGAGTGAGCGAGGCGGACACGCCGTCCGCCGAGCGAACGTGCCCCGGAGAGACCATCCCAGGACGCGCCGGTCGCCGCGCTACAGCAGCGATTCGTCGAAACCCTCGAGCGAGCGCTTGACGGTACGCAGGAACTGGTCGGCGACGGCGCCGTCCACCACGCGGTGGTCGAAGGAGAGCGCGAGGTACATCATCGAGCGGATCGCGATCCCGTCGTCCACGACCACCGGTCGTTTCTCGATGCCGCCGGTCCCGAGGATCGCCACCTGCGGCTGGTGGATGATCGGGAGGCCGAACAGCCCGCCGAAGATCCCGAAATTCGTGATCGTGAACGTTCCGCCGTGGACCTCGTCCGGGTTGAGCTTCTTGTTCCGCGCGCGATCCGCGAGATCGTTCACCTTTAGCGCGAGCCCCGCGATCGACAACTCGTCGGCGTTGCGGATCACCGGAACGATCAGCCCCCAATCGAGCGCGACCGCGATCCCGACGTTGAGGTCCCGGTGATAGACGATCTCCTCCCCCTCCAGCGAGGCGTTCACGACCGGGAACGCGCGCAGGGCGTCGCAGACGGCCTTCAGGAAGAAGGGCATGTACGTCAGGCGGACGTCGTGGCGCTCCGAGTACCGCTCCACGTGGGCTTCGCGGAGCTTCACCACGCGGCTCACGTCGGCTTCGAAGACCGTGTGGACGTGCGCTGAAGTCCGTCGCGACCCGATCATGTGCTCCGCGATCTTCTTCCGCATGGGCGTCATCGCGACCCGGTGCTCGCGGGCCTCCGGCGCGAACTGAGGCCCGGCCGGAACGGGCGCCGATTCCGGCGGCGCCTTGGGGCGCGCGGCGGCAAAGGCTCCGGTCGCGACGAAGTCGACGATGTCCTTCTTGGTCACGCGGCCGCCGGCCCCCGTTCCCGGGACGCGGGAGGGATCCACCCCGTGCTCCTCCGCGATACGGCGGACCACGGGTGAGACGAAAGCACGCGGGGCGCCGGGCGCCGCGGGAGCCGCCGGTGCTCGCGGCGGCGACGGAGCGGCGGCCGGCGGCCTCGCGGTGGAGGGCGCCGGTCCGGGGACGGCAGGCCCGGGTCCCTTGGCGGGGAGGGCCGCGCTCGCCTCCGTCTCGATGACCGCGACGACCTCGTTGACCGCGACGGTCTCACCCTCCTGGTGGCGGACCTCGGCCAGCGTCCCGGCGGCGGGGGAGGGGATCTCGGCGTCCACCTTGTCGGTGGAGATCTCGAAGAGCGGCTCGTCGCGCGCGACCGCGTCTCCCGGCTTCTTGATCCAGCGGGTGATGGTCCCCTCGGCGATCGATTCCCCCATCTGGGGCATGACGACGTCGACGCGCATCTCGGTGCCTCCTCGCGGTCCCGCGGTCAGATGTGGATGGCCCGGCCGTGGACCGCCAGCGCGGCCTCGCCCATCGCCTCGGCCAGAGTCGGGTGGGCGTGCACGGCATGGAACAGCGACTCGGCGGTCGCCTCGAGGTAAAGGGCCGACGACGCCTCCGCGATCAGCTCGGTGGCGTGGGGGCCGATGATGTGGACGCCGAGGACCTCGTCGTGCTTCCTTTCGGCGACGATCTTGACGAAGCCGCGCGTGTCGGAGAGGATCTTGGCCTTGGCGACGGCGGAGAAAGGAAACGTCCCGACGACGACGTCGTGGCCGCGCTTCTTGGCCTCCGCCTCGGAGAGGCCGACCGAGGCCACCTCGGGCTGGCAGTACGTGCACGACGGGATCCGCTCGTAGGGCACGGGGCGCGGATTCCGTCCGGCCGCGTCCTCCACCGCCACGATCCCCTCGTGCGAGGCGACGTGGGCCAAGGCTTGCGTCGGGACGATGTCGCCGACGGCGTAGACGCCGGGCTCGCCGGTGCGCATCATCGAGTCCACCTCCACGTAGCCCCGGTCGAGG
>JBGQAU010000043.1:0-24832 GCA_041494445.1 Acidobacteriota bacterium
CCCCGTCGAGCGGGAACACGCGGTCCACGATCGGCCGGAGAGCGCCGGCCGCCACGTGGTCGAGCACGCTCGCGAGTTCGTGGCTCGCGCCCATCGTCGAGCCGAGGATCGAGAGTCCCTTGAAGAACACCCGCCGGAAGTCGGTCTTCATCTCGAAGCCGGAGGTGGCGCCGCAGGTGACGTAGCGCCCGCCCTTCGCGAGACACCGGAGGGTCCGATCGAAGGTCTCGGCCCCCACGTGGTCCAGCGCCACGTCCACGCCCCGCCCGCCCGACCACTCCCTCGCCGCGCGCACGAAATCCGCCGTGCGGTAGTTCACCGCCGACGACGCGCCCAGATCCCGGGCGCGGCGGCACTTCTCGTCGGAACCGGCCGTCGCGAGGACGCGGGCCCCCAGCAGGCGCGCGATCTGGATCGCCGCCGACGAGACGCCGGAACCCGCGGCATGGACGAGGACCCGCTCCCCGGGCCGCACCGCCGCACGCTCCACCAGCATGTGCCATGCGGTCAGAAACGCGAGCGGGATCGCCGCCGCGGCCGGGAAGTCCAGAGACTCCGGCATCGGAAAGAGGTTCGCCGCGGGCACCACGAGGAAGTCCGCGCAGCCGCCGTCCCGCGACTCGCCCAGAATGGCGAAGTCGGGGCACAGCGGGTCGTGCCCCGACCGGCACGCCGGGCAGGTCCCGCAAGAGATCCCCGGGCCGACCACGACGCGGTCGCCCTGAAGCGCCCCGCGCGCTCCCGCGCCCAGCGCGTCGACCGTCCCCGCCACGTCCGAGCCCGGCACCAACGGGAGCGGGAAAGGGTGGCCCGGCACGCCCTTCCTGACCCACAGGTCGAGGTGGTTGAGTCCGACCGCACGCACGCGCACCCGCGCCTCTCCGGGACCGGCCTCGGGAACGTCCCTCTCCTCGACGCGGAGAACTTCCGGCCCGCCGTGCTCCCGGATCACCACTGCTCGCATGCGGGCCTCCTCCGCGCGGCCGCGCGTGACGGCGTTGCTCCGCCGGTGGGACGATGCCGGTCCCCGGATCTCCTCAGACCCGCACCGTCGGATCGAACAGCCGCCGGTACTCCTCCGTGGCGTACCGGTCGGTCATCCCCGCGATGTAGTCGGCGATCGTCCGCTCGACGCCGTCCACGACGATCCGGCGTCGGGTGTCGTCGGGGAGGAGCCGCGGATTCGCGTGGTAGCGGTCGAACAGCGCCTCGAGCACCCGGCGCGCCTTGTCCTTCATCCGCTCGATCCTGTGGTGGCGGTAAAGGTGCTCGTGCAGGTAGGACTTGAGGACCCGGTTCCGCTCGCCGGCCTCGGCGGAGAGACCGATCAGCGGCCGTCCGGCGCGGCGGATCTCCTCCACGGTGGCCACGCCCGCCTCCTCGACGTTCCGCTCCGCGGTCACGATCAGATCGGTGACCAACTCGTTGATGAGCCCGCGGAGCGCCTCGTTCCGAACCTGCCGGAGGTCGGAGGCGCGCCGCCGCCCCATCGCCGCCTCGAGCGGCTCGCCGAAGATCGGAACGGCCGAGGCCAGGTCCTCCATGTCGAGCAGGCCCGACTCGAGACCGTCGTCGATGTCGTGGTGGTTGTACGCGATCTCGTCCACCGGGTCGATGAGCTGACCCTCCAGCGTGGGCAGGAGCCCCGGTTCGTAGTCGGCGAATTCCGGCGCCGCGGCGAGATCGATCGGCCCGGAGTGCTTGGCGATCCCCTCCCGGACCTCCCAGGTCAGATTGAGCCCGGGGAAGGCGGGGTACCGCTCCTCCAGATGTTCGACGATCCGGAGCGTCTGGCGGTTGTGGTCGAACCCGCCTTGCCCGCGCAGGCGGTCCCTCAGCACGTCCTCGCCGAGGTGCCCGAACGGCGTGTGGCCCAGGTCGTGGGACAGCGCGAGAGACTCCACAAGATCCTCGTTGAGTCCGAGTGCGCGCGCGACGGTGCGGCCGATCTGGCTCACCTCGATACTGTGAGTCAGGCGGGTCCGGTAATGATCCCCCTCGTGGTTTACGAACACCTGGGTCTTGTACTCGAGGCGCCTGAAGGCCCGGCTGTGGATGATCCGGTCCCGATCGCGCTGGTAGGCCGACCGGTACGGCGACTCCTCCTCCCGGAAGCGCCGGCCACGGGAGGCGGACGATCGCTGGGCGAGCGGAGAGAGACGCGATTCCTCCGTGATCGAGAAGGCGGACATGCCGGAGAAGGGTAACGGAGGCGCGCCAGCGAAGTCAACGAGCCGGGCCGCCGGGAAAGATCTCGCGGCGGCCCCGGCGCGGACCGGCGGCGAGGTCACTCCTGGAAGCTGTGGCCGCACCCGCAGGTCGCGGTGGCGTTGGGATTGTCGATCTTGAATCCGGAGCCCTCGAGGCTGTCCACGTAGTCGATGTTCGCCCCATCGAGGTACATCCCCGACATCGCGTCCACGAAGACCTTGAGGCCGTTCACCTCCAGGACCTGGTCGTTGGCGTTCTCGGTGTTCTCGAACGTCAGGCGGTACTGGAACCCGGCACACCCGCCTCCCTGGATCGCCACCCGGAGTCCGCAACCTTCGCGATTCTCCGCCGCGAGCAGCTCTTTCACCTTGCTGACCGCCGCCGGCGTCACCTGGATCATCGGTCTTCCCTCCCTCGCGGCTTGTGCCGCCGGAACCACCGCCCGAAACGGAGCGCCATGGCCCGACGGAGCACGGTAAGCCACGATGCGCGGTCTGTCAAAACGCAGCCGCACGGGGGCTTGACTTGCGCCACGTCCCCGGGCCATCCGGGTGGCCGAGGGTGAGGGGGGCACACGGGCCCGCGATTACACGAGCCGGAGCTCCGCGGCGACCTGGCGGAAAGCGTGGAGGGCCAGGTCCAGATCCTCCCTCGTGTGAGCCGCGGAGATCTGACATCTCAGACGCGCCTTCCCTTGCGGGACCACCGGTCACCGCCTCGTCGAGCGGCAACGACGGCGAATCGCGACGCGAGGCCCGAAGACGCGGACCGGGAGCCGAGCAGGGCCCGGGCGGCCCTGCTCGGCTCCCGGTTCCCTCCGGGAACGGCCTCAGCTCCCGTATTTCGCGATGATCCCCTTCTTGTCCAGGCCGAGTATCCCGTGCTTCTCGCCGACCTTCTTGAAGGCCTTGAGGGCATCCTCGAGCATCGGGAGGTCGTGGTCGGCGGACAGTTGCGTCCGGATGCGGGCCTGCCCGGCGGGGACCACCGGGAAGAAGAACCCGACGGCGTACACTCCCTCCCGGAAGAGGTCGCGCGATACTTCCTGGCTCAACTTCGCGTTGAACAGCATGATGGGGACGATCGGGCTCTCCCCCTCCTTGATCACGAACCCGGTCTCCTTGAGAGCTCTCCGCCAGAACGTCGTGTTGGCCTCCAGCTTGTCCCGCCGCTCCGTGGTGGAACTCAGGATCTCGAGCACCTTGAGCGTGGCGACGGCGATCGGGGGGGGCACCGCGTTGCTGAACAGGTAGGGCCGCGCCCGCTGCCGGCAGAGCTCGACGATCTCCTTCCGCCCCGACACGCAGCCGCCGCTGGCCCCGCCGAGCCCCTTGCCCAGGGTCGTGGTGATGATGTCGATCCTCCCCACGACGCCGAAGTGCTCGTGGGTCCCCCGGCCGGTCTTCCCGATGAACCCGCTGGCGTGGCTGTCGTCGACGAACACCATGGCGCCGTGCTTCTCCGCCAGCTGGACGATCCGGTCCAGCGGCGCGAGGTCGCCGTCCATGGAGAACACGCCGTCGGTGATGATCAAACGGACCCGCCGGTCCCGGTGCTCCTCGAGCTTCTGCTCGAGGTGCGCCATGTCGGCGTGCTTGTAGGTGTCGTGCATCGCCTTGCACAGACGGATACCGTCGATGATGCTGGCGTGGACCAGCCGGTCCGAGATCATCACGTCGTCGGGCCCGAGAATCGCTTCGAACACGCCGGCGTTCGCGTCCATGCAGCTGGGGAACAGGATGGTGTCCTCGGTCCCGAGGAACCGCGTGATCGCCCTCTCCAGCTCCCGGTGGACGTCCTGCGTCCCGCAGATGAACCGGACGCTGGACATTCCGTAACCCCTCTCCTCCAGCCCGCGATGCGCCGCCGCGATCACGTCGGGGTGGCTCGAGAGTCCCAGGTAGTTGTTGGAGCAGAGGTTCACGACCCGCTTCGGCTCCGCCCCGGCGGGGAACTCCACCAGGATACCGGACGACTGCGGGGAGTGGATGAACCGCTCCTCCTTGAAGAGACCTTGTCCGTGGATGGACTCCAGCTCCGACCGGAAGGCCTGCTGCACCGCGTCCGGGTAGGCCATCTCAGGAGTCCTTTTGGAAGCGGCGCACCAGCTCCAAGATCCGGTTCACGGTGTCGAACGCCTCGGGCGTCGCCTGGTCGTCCGGGATGCTGATCGCGTATTTCTTCTCGAGGAAGCGCTTGAGGCTGACCATGCTGAAGCTGTCGACGATGCCGCTGGAGATCAGGGGCGTGTTCTCGTCGAGCTGCATGTCCTCCGCGTCCTCCTCGTTGAGGTACTCCTTTCGGATGTAATCCAGAATCATCTCCTTCATGGCTCGTCTCCTATCGGGGCGCCTGGGCGGCCTCCGTCAATCCTCGTCCAGGGTGCTGGTGTCCCCCACCTCCTGCCCCATCTCCTTCGCCTTCAGCATGCGCCGCATGATCTTCCCGCTACGCGTCTTCGGGAGCCGGCCGAGGAACTCGATCTCCTGAGGCATGGCGAGGGGGGACAGCCTCTTGCGGATGAAGTTCATGATGTCGAGCTCCAGGTCCGGCCCCGGCTCGAAGCCGGGACGGAGCGCGACGAACGCCTTGACCACCTCCATGTTGATCGGGTCGGGTTTGCCGATCGCCGCCGATTCCGCCACCGCGGGGTGCTCGAGCAGGGCGCTCTCGATCTCGAACGGCCCGACCAGGTGACCCCCGGTGTTGATCACGTCGTCGTCGCGGCCGGAAAACCAGAAATAGCCGTCGGCGTCCAGGCTCGCGCGATCCCCGCAGATGTACCAGCCGTTCACGAATTTCTTCAGGTAGGTCGCGGTGTTGTTCCAGTACGTCCGCATCATGCTGGGCCACGGCGGGCGGATCGCGATCATCCCGACTCGCCCCGGCGCTTCGATGACCTCCCCGGTCGCGGGGTCCACCACCGCGGCGACGAGCGCGGGGAAGGGCCTCCCCATGCTCCCGGGCTTGACCGGCATGCCGGGGAGGTTCGTGACCACGATCGCGCCGGTCTCGGTCTGCCAGAACGTGTCGTGGAAGTCGAGACCGAACGCCGCGCGTCCCCAGTGGACCCCTTCGGGGTTCAGCGGCTCGCCGACGCTGCACATGTGGCGGAGCGACGACAACTCGCGGCGCTTGACCGGCTCGATCCCGTCCTTCATCAGCATGCGGATGGCGGTGGGGGCGGTATACCAGACGGTCACCCGGTGCTTCTCCATCGTCTCGTACCACCGGTCGCTGGAGAATCCGGCGTCGAGCACCACCTGCGTCACCCCGAGCGACCAGGGCCCGATAATCCCGTAGCTCGTCCCGGTGACCCAGCCCGGGTCTGCGGTGCACCAGTAGACGTCGTCGTCCTTGAGGTCGAGCACCATCTTCGAGGTCAGGTACTGCGCGAAGACGCTGGAGTGGACGTGCAGCGCCCCCTTCGGCTGCCCGGTGGTGCCGCTGGTGTAGTGCAGGACGCTGGGGCTCTCCGCGTACGTGCGGAAGACCGGGTACTCGGCGATCCCGTGGTCCATCATCGAGAACGCGATCTCGCCCTCGTGGAGCGGCCTCCTCGTCGCGTCGTGGTCCACCACGATCACGGTCCGGAGCTCCGGCAGCCGGTCCCGGATCTTCCTCACCTTGCCGAGGTGCTTGTGCTGCGTGATGACCGCGACGGCACGGCTGTCGTCCGCCCGCTGGAAGAACGCCTCCTCGCCGAAGGCGGAGAAGAGCGGCTGGACGACCGCCCCGATCTTCAGGACACCTATGAAGGAGATGTAGAGCTCCGGGATCCGCTCGAGGAAGACGCAGACGCGGTCGAGGTTGCGGATCCCCTGGAGCGCAAGGAACTCCGCCCATCCGTTGCTCAGGCGCTTCACGTCCCGGTAGGTGAAGCGACGGACCTCGCCCGCGTGATTCTCGTGGACGAGGGCGATCTTGTCCCCGCGCCCGAGCTCCACGTTGCGGTCCACGCAGACGTGGCCCAGGTTGATGGGCGCTCCCTCGCCGATGCCCAGTTCCCGCCGCGCGACGTCCCACGTGATCTCGCGCCGGAGGCGCTCGTAGTCGAAGTCCTGGCTCAAGGGCTTTTCCCCCCGTCGGAGCGTGATTCGCGCAGGGCGCAGAACTTAGCACAGACGCGCCGACCGGCAAAGCGAGAGGAGGCGAGCCCGCCGCACGCCGGACCGCCGGGGAGCCCTCCGTGACCTCACTCCTCCTTGAGGCTCAGGAACTCCCTCATCTGCGCGAGCAGGTACTCGTAGTGCTGCGGATCGGCCGGCACCAGGCGGTACTCGTTGATCACCCGGACCTGCATGCCGAGCCACTCGCGCCAGCAGGCGGGGCACACGCGATCCTTGACGCGCTCGCCGATCGGTCCGGGCAACGGGGGCCGCTCGAGAGAGGTGAACGGTGCGGCGCCGCAACGGGAACAGCCGGTGTCCTCCATCTCGCACCCCCCAGGCCCGACCGGCGCGCCGGAGCGGCGCGCGGGCCGTTTACGTTAGAGCCTCCCGCATCCCATTGCAAGGCACTCACGGGCCGAGGGTCGAAGGTTGTATGATTCGCTCGGTCGGGAGGGAACGGCCGTGCGCGTGGACCGGCAGGACATCGAAGGTGTGACGGTGATCTCGGTGGCCGAGCCACTCGAGGTGGACGTCGGGAACGCCGACGAGTTCAAGACCAAGGTCATCGAGGTCATGGGCGAGGCGCCGCTCGTGGTCCTGGACGCGTCGCTCGTTGAGTTCTTCGACTCCACGGGAATGGCGGCTCTCCTGTCGCTCCAGAAGCGGGTGACCTCCCGCCACGGCAAGCTGGCGCTGGCCTCCCTCAACCGCCCTCTTCAGGAGATCTTCAGGATGATCGGATTCGACGTGGTGTTCGAGATCTACCCGGACGTCGCGCAGGCCGTGGCCGCGCTCACGAAATAGGGCGGCTCGAGGAGGGGAGGGTGGCCGAGGAGCGTGAGATCCCGATCAAGATCCCGGACGAGGTCCTGCGCGGGGCCTATGCGAACCAGATGGTCGTGGCGCACACCCGCGAGGAATTCGTGCTGGACTTCATCAACCTGTTCCGCCCGGGCGGCATCGTGAACGCCCGGATCATCGTGAGCCCGGGCCACCTCAAGCGGATGATCCGGGCCCTGCAGGACAACCTCCAGCGCTACGAGGCGGATTTCGGCCCGCTGAGCGAGGCGGCCCCGCCCGGGCGGGGGGAGTTCAAGCACTGAAGCGGGCTGCGCGTCCGGGCGCGAGCCCGGCGCGGCGGCGAGGTTCGCGCTCCGAACCGCTCTCCGTCAGGAGCCCTAGGCCCGTCGATCCCGGCGGCCCGCCAGCGAATCGAGAGCCCGCCGCTCGAGATGCTCGGGCGAGAGGCCGACGTCGTTCAGAAGCTGCGCCCGGCCGCCGTGGGTGGTGAAGCCGTCGGGAATGCCGAGCCGGACCACGCCCTCCATCGGAAGTCCCGCCCGGTCGAGCGCCTCGAGGACGCCGTCCCCGAACCCCCCGGTCAGCGTGTTCTCCTCCACCGTGATCAGGACCGGGAACCGCAGTCGCAGCCGGGCCAGCAACGCCTCGTCCATGGGCTTGACGAAGCGGCAATTGACGACCGCCGCGGAGACGCCGAGCGATTCGAGGCGCCGGCGTGCTTCGAGGGCGGTCTCGACCATGGCTCCCACCGCGAGGAACGCGACGCCCGTGCCGTCGTGGATCTCCTCCCAGGAGCCGATCGGGAGGATCCGCGGCGGCCTCTCCGGGTCGTAGCAGGCCGGCGCGACATCCCGCGGGAAGCGGAAAGCGAAGGGCCCCTCCTCGTGCGCGAGGGCCGTCCACAGGAGGTCGCGGAGCTCGTTCCCGTCGCGCGGCGCGGCGAGCACCATCCCGGGGACCGCCCGCATGTAGGCGAGATCCAGCACGCCGTGGTGCGTCGCCCCGTCGGCACCGACGAGGCCCCCCCGGTCCAGCGCGAATACCACGGGCAGGCGCTGCAGCGCCACGTCGTGCACGATCTGGTCGAAGGCCCGCTGGAGGAACGTGGAGTACACCGCGACGACCGGACGGGTCCCGTCGCACGCCAGGCCGGCGGCGAAGCAGACCGCATGGGCCTCGGCGATGCCCACGTCGAAGAACCGCCGCGGATGCTTCTCCTGGAACGGGACCAAACCCGTGCCGGAAGCCATCGCCGCGGTGATGGCGACCATCCGCGGGAACGCGTCGGCCGCCTCGAGCATCGCCTGGCCGAACACCGTGGTGTAGGACGGCCCTCTGGCCACGGGGCCGGCCAAGGTTTTGCCCGTCGCCCTGTCGAACGGCGTCACGCCGTGGAACGACTCGTCGTCCTTCTCCGCTGCGGCGAGCCCTTTTCCCTTCCGCGTCAGGACGTGGAGCAGCACCGGTCCCGGCCGCTCCAGGACCTTCGGGATGAGGTGCATCAGCAGGTTCAGGTCGTGTCCGTCCACCGGCCCGAAGTAGTTGAACCCCAGCGACTGGAACACGCCGCCTGGCGCCAGAGCGGCGTTGATCGCCGCCTCGACACGCTCCGCCACCTCCCGCATCTGCCCGCCCGCAGGGAGCCTGCGCAGCAGGTTGAGGCTCTCGTCGCGGATCTTCTTGAGGCGCGGGTTGGTCTTGATGCTGGTCAAGTACTGCGCCACCGCGCCGACGTTCGGGGCGATCGACATCCCGTTGTCGTTCAACACGACCAGGAGGTTCCTCCCCGAGTGCCCGGCGTTGTTCAGCGCCTCGTAGGCCAGCCCGCCCGTCATCGCCCCATCCCCCACGACGGCCACCACGCGGTGGCGCTCGCCGGCGAGGTCGCGGGCGGCCGCCATCCCGAGTGCGGCGGATATCGCGGTGGACGCGTGCCCCGCGCCGAACGCGTCATAGGGGCTCTCGTCCCTCCTCAGGAACCCCGAGATCCCACCGAACTGGCGGATGGTCCAGAGTGCCTCGCGCCGCCCGGTGAGGACCTTGTGCACGTACGCCTGGTGCCCGGTGTCCCACACGAGGCGGTCGCGCGGGAGGTCGAGGCACGCTTCGAGGGCCACCGTGAGCTCGACGACGCCTAGGCTCGCCCCGAGATGCCCTCCTTTCTTCGACACCACCTCGATGATGAAATCCCGTATCTCGTCGCAGAGCCGGACGAGGTCCTCTCGGGCAAACTCCTTGAGGTCGGACGGGGAGGCGACCCGGTCGAGCAGGGCGACGCCCCCGGCCGCGCCGGCCCCCGAGCGCCCGCTCCCCCGGCCCGCGGCGGCGTTCGCCGCGCTCACCGGCGGCTTCTCGCGGATCACCTCTTCCATCCTCGGCACCCCGTCCGCTCCGGCGGTCGAGCCACTTTATCGGTCGCCGCGGCCGGCCGCCAGCGGTGCGGGCGCCGCCTCGACACCCCGGGAGATCTCGAGCATCCGCTTCAGCGCCTCGCGCGCCGGGCGCGCGACGTCCTCGGGAACCACGACCTCGTTGACAACCCGCCCGGCGGCGAGCTCGTCGAGAACGAAGAGGAGATGCTGCGCATCGATACGGTTCATCGTCGCGCAAACGCACGTCCCCGCGAGCAGCGGGAGGATCTTCTTGTCGGGGTGCGCCTTGGCGAGGCGGGACACGAGGTGCAGCTCGGTCCCGATGGCGATGACCGATCCCGCTTGAGCGTCTTCCACCTGCCGGATGATGTGCGATGTCGATCCCACGTCGTCGGCGGACCGGACCACGTCGAGGCTGCACTCCCAGTGGACGATGACCCGGATCCCGGGATGGCTCCTGCGGAGCGCCTCGATCAGGTTCGCCCCAAAGCGCGCGTGCACCTGGCAATGCCCCTTCCACAGCAGAACGCGCGCCTCCTCGATCTCCCGGCGCGTCAACCCTCCCGAGTCGAGGGCGGGATCCCATACGCGCATCCGATCGAGCGGGATCCCCTTGGCGACTCCCATGTTCCGGCCGAGATGCTGGTCCGGAAGAAAGAAGAGCGACCTCCCCCGGCCGAGGCCCCAGTCATAGATCGCGCCGGCGTTCGACGAGGTGCAGACCGCCCCGCCCCGCGCCCCGACGAACGCCTTCACCGCGGCGGAGGAGTTGACGTAGGTGACCGGCACGACTCCCTCCGGGTCCCGGGCGGAGGCCATCTCCTCCCACGCCACCTCGACAGAGTCGATCTCCGCCATGTCGGCCATCGAGCAGCCGGCCTCCAGGTCGGGGAGGATCACGCGCTGCCCCGGAGCGGCGAGGATGCCGGCCGTCTCGGCCATGAAGTGGACGCCGCAGAATACGATCCATCGCGCGTCGCCGCGGGTTGCCGCGGCCTTGGCGAGACCGTACGAGTCACCCGTGACGTCCGCGAAGGCGATGACCTCGTCCCGCTGGTAATGGTGACCGAGGATCAGGACCTCCCGGCCGAGCCGCCCGCGCGTCTCCCCGATCCGGCGCATCGCCTCGGCATCGGTCATGGACGCGTAGGGCTCGGGCAGGATCTGCACGTGGGCTGGCTCCAGGATCGCCGGCGCGTCGCTCGCGAAGGGTCCTCGCCTGACCCGTCGATTATAGCAACCGGTCGGGCGCCAGCACCCGGTCGACCTCGCTCTTGAGCGCCGCGAGCGTGCCCTCGTTACGGACGACCCGGTCCGCGAGGAGAAGCGTCGCGCGGAGCTGTTGCGCACCCGGGTCCGACGAGTTCTCCTGCCGCTCTCGCTCCAAGAACGCCTCGAACGTCGCGGGATCGCCCGGGCGGGAGCGCGCGAGCGATCGCTCGAAGCGCACCAGCGCGGGGGCGTCGACGCCCAGCAGAAGGAACCCGGGGACGCGGCGAAGCACCGCGACCTCCGCGGGGTTCCGGATGGAGTCCACGACGTCGCGACCTTCGATCCTGGGGAGGATCCGCTCCGCGAGAATCCCCGGCCCCCCCGCGCGCCGGAGGTCGTTGCCCGTGAGAATCAGGTGCTCCCTGTCGGGAGGCCATCCCCTGGCGACCGCTTCCTCCCGCACGACATCGCTAAGCGAGTGCACCGCGAAGCCGAGGCCGCGCAGGTAGGCGGCGACCTCTCCCTTGCCGGCGGCGTTGGGCCCGGTCAGGCCGACGACCATCCGTCTCCCCGGGAAAATGCCGTCGGGAAACCTGGCGTCAGCTCCCGGCCGGCGGGTCCTGAGGCGGGTCCTCCTGGGGAGGGGTCTGCTGTTCCGCCGGCGGTTGCTCCTCGGCAGGGGGCTGCTGGTCCGTCGGGGTCGACTGCGCCCCGCCGTCCCTTTGAACGTCGAACAGCACCGCGCCGCCCCCCTTCCGGGTACCCGAGCTGTGGCCCGGCGGCGCCATGGGCATGGGCAGCCCGGAGCGCTGCAGGGACCCCTGAAGCGACGAGCGGTTACCTACCTTCGCAGGAAACCTGGCGGAACCGACCGACCCGCCTCCGACCCCGACGCCTGCCTGCGGCTGCCCGCCCTCGTTCCCGCCGGGCCTCCCGACGAGCGGCGACCGGAACCTGGCCGGGACGCTGCCCGCACCGGACACGGGATAGGACCCGGCGTTCGAAACTTGTCCTCCCACGGGTCCGGCGAGCGCCTGGTTCGCAGGGTGGTAAACGGGGTTGAGGTACACGCTCTGCCCGGACGACTCGATCTTGTCCACCATGTAGAGCGGGAACCCCATTCGAGAGTTGGCGCCCAGCTCCACCGAGATCATGTCTTTCTCGACCTGGTGCGACGTGATGGGTAGGGACGTGCCGTTGTGGAAGTACACGATCTCGTCGGCCATCGCCGGCGTCAAGATCAGCGCGCCGAGAGCGAAAAACCAAGGAAGCGACCGCCCGAATCGCATGACGCCCTCCTCCCCCCACCCGGCTACCGGATCGCGTGGCTGAAGTGTACTCTCATCCCCCGCCCGTGGCAACCGAGGCGTTGTCGGAGGCCCCGTGGCCGCCGCGAGTTGCGCCCTCCCCCGCGGCTTCGTAGAATCCTTCCATGCGCGCCGGAACACCCATTCCCGTGGTCCCGTTGCTGCTGGCTGTCGCGCTGGCGGCGGCGACGGCGAGCGCCGCCGCGACGAAGCCATCGGCGGCCGACGCCGTGAAGATCGAGGTCGGGGTCGCGCCGACGCCGGTTACCGCCGGGGGCGAAGCCGAGATCACGGTGAGACTCTCGGTGAATCCGGGATTCAAGCTCAACAGGTACCCGAGAATCAGGCTGGCCGTGCCCGCGGTCGAGGGACTGGTATCGGGCGCCGAAACCTCTCTCGGAAGCGACGCGCCGCCGCCGCCGGACCGGCTCGAGACGAACTACTTCAAGTCGCCCGATCCGCTGCGACTCAAGCTCGACGTCACGCGGTCGGCATCGCCGGGCCGCCACGACATCGACGCCAAGCTCTCGTATTCCTACTGCGTGACGGCGAGCGGCTACTGCGCGCCCGCGCGGGTACCGCTCAAGATCCCCCTCGCCGTGCGGTGATTCATGGGCCCGACGCACGGCCTCCTTAGCGCGGCCGGGACGCCGGCGTCGATGCGACCCGCAGCCCGCCACGGGCGATGCGGACGGGGAGGACCCGGGTCCCCGCCGCCTCAAGCGCCTTCGCCACGGCAGGCCTTCTCCCGTCGCGCGCGAACGCCACGAGGCAACCCCCTCCCCCCGCCCCGCACACCTTGACGCCGATCGCCCCCGCGCGGCGGGCGGCCTCGCCGGCGCGCAGCAGAGCCGGGGTCGCCAACGAAGGCGCCAGGCGGTAGCGCAGTCGTCCCTCCTCGCCGAGGAATCTCCCGGCCGCGTCGAGGTCCCGCTCGCGAAGGGCGGCGCGAAGCTCCCGCGCCAGCGAGGCGACCGCCCGCATCCCCTTCACGGTCTTCCGCTCCCCCTCGATCGCCCTCCTGAAAACGTCCCAGTTGCCGAAGCCCGATCCGCGGGGCTCGCCGGTGTAGGCGAGCACGAGCCGCTCCTCGAGGCCCCCGGGGATCGCGATCGCCTCCCGCGCCGTCCCGTCGAATCCGTGGTGATACGCGGCGAGCCCGCCGTGAAGAGCCGCCAGGTAGTCCTGGTTGCCGGTCGGCGTCGCGATCTCGGCGGCCTCCACGTTCATCACGCGACGGAGCAGCGCGTCGCGGCCGAGCCCGGCGCCGGTGAAGAGGTTCAAGGCGGCGCCGACCGCCATTCCGAGCGCGGATGAGCCACCGAGACCCGCGCCCGCCGGCGCTTCGGCCTCGGTGATCAGCGTGAGTCCCTCGTCGGGGCCGAACGCCGCCGCCAGCCGGAGGAGGAGCGAGAGAGGTCCCGCGACCCCTGCCGGATCGAGAGGAAGGCTCCTCGCGACCCGGAGCCCGCGGTCCCGCGAGACGACCACCACCCGGCGGTCCTTGCGCGGCGCGACTCGGGCGCGGGCGCGCAGCTCCACTGCGACGTTGACCGTGATCGCCCCGGGGACCATGAGGGACAGCGGCCAGATGTCGAGGGTCCCCCCGGCGAGGTCGATCCGAGTGGGGGCGGACGCCTCGACCTCGCCGGACATCACCGCGTCGTCCCCGGGGAACCCTCCTCGTCGGCAGGGTCCGCCGCGTCGCGTCGCTCCTCGGCGTCCTCGCCGCCGGCGAGCGAATCGAGCCCCTGCCGGCGGTGCTCGGCGATGATGCCCTGAGCCTCCTCGAAGCTCGACGCCGGAACGAAGATCCGGACCTCGCCGAGGCCGTCGACGGTGAGCGGCAACAGCGTGTGGGTGACGTCCGAGATCACCTGGCAGGGAATGTCGTACGTATCCAGCAGTTGTCGGACGATCTCGGCCTCCCAGTCGCTCCACGTCCTCATGAGGAGGGCGCTCCCCTCCGGCACCCCGCGGGAACCGGGATCGTCGGTGGCGCTCACCGGGGTCTCCCCGGCTCGACGAGCACGAACCGCCCCGAGCGGAGGTGGGCGATCACCCGCTCCCGGACCGTCGCCGCATCCTCCTTCGGAGCCAGGCGCGAGCCCCGGCGGTAGGTGACTCGCAGGAGGTCGGTCCTCGCCCCCCCGCACCCGCACGGTCCCGGCGCTCCCACGCCGAGCGGGGTCAGAAGATCGGCTCCGCAGTCATCGCAGCGCCACAGGGACTTGGGCCCGGACATCTTGCCCCGCTTCGACACGGCGCGTCCCTCGATTTCCACCAGGTCCATGGACACGTCGACCGGCGGCGCGGCGGTGATGTGCGACCCGATCCCGTACGCGTCGGCGGCGGGGTTGAGCTCCAGGATGTCGGCCTCGCCGAGCCCCCCGGACGCAAAAAGCTTCACGTTGCCGAACCCCCTCAGGTCCAGCTCCCAGCGGATCTCGCGGAGGATCGCGAGCAGGTCCCCGCGGCGGGAGGCCGGGGTGTCGAGCCTCACCCCCGCGAGGACCGGCCCGAGCGCCTCCGCGACGCGGAGCGCCTCGAACCGCTCGTCCTGAAACGTGTCGACGAGCACGACCCGCGGGACGCCGGGCGGCATCGCCTCGTGGAAGGCCTTGGCAGCCTCGACGGTGTCGCCGAACAGCAGCACGAGCGAATGGGGCATGGTGCCGGAGGGCTCGACCCCGATCCTCTCGGCCGATAGGATCGCGGCCACCCCGTCGGCACCGCCGAGCCACGCCCACCGCTCGACCGCGGGGGCGAGAATCGGGTGCACTCGCCGTGCGCCGAAGCAGACCACCGGGCGCGCGCCGGCGGCGAGGCGGCACCTCGCCGCCCTCGTCGCGACGCCGCTGGCCTGGCACATCAGGCCGAGAAACGCCGTCTCGTGCCGGCCGAAGTCGAGATAGCGCCCCTCGATCTCGAGCACGGGCTCCCCGGCCCGGAACGGAGTCCCGTCGGGAAGCGCACGAATCTCGACGTCGAGCGACAGATCCTCGACCATCGCGACGACGTCGTCCGCTCCGCACAGCACCGCCCACTCGGCGGCGCCCGGAAGCCGCTTCACGAAGAACTCGGCGCGGACGCGGCGATCGATCCCGCGCGACAGCAGGGTCCGCTCCGCCCGCTCGAAATAGACGTCGGTGACCCGACCCCTCAGCACGTCGGCGGGATCGGCGGTATGGAAGTCCATGTCGCTCCCGGCCCGCGCGCCCGATCAGCGGACCATCAGTGTAGCGCATGCCCCCGGATCGAGGTATTTGCGGGCGACGCGCGCCACGTCTTCCGCTCGCACCTGCCGCAGCGCGTCCAGACGCTTTCGCGCGTCGCCGGCCGTCCGGCCCCCCATGAGGTCGAGGGCGGCGAAGTACGCCTGGTTGATCCGGGTCATCCGCCGCATCAGCAGCCGTCCCCGGAGCGCGTTGACGGCCCGCTCGACCTTCTCGGGATCGGGCGCGGCCGCGGCAAACTCCGCGATGCCCTCGCGCAGCCCCCGAAGCGCCTCCTCGGCGTTCGCCTGCCGCGTCCCCATCGTCACCTCGAGCTTCGTCCGCCCGGCGAGCGGCCCCATCGAGGCGGACATGGCGTACGCGAGCCCCTTCTCCTCGCGGAGGTGGAACGACAGGCGGTCCGAGAGCATGACCCCCGCCACGGCGAGTGCCCCGTCCTCGGACGGATCGGCGTCGAAGAGCCGCGCCAGGACGATCTGCGCCATTCCCTTCCCGACCGCGGCATCCGCCGCGAGGCCCGCGGGGGTGACCGGCGGCGGCGGGACCTGCGGCGGCTCGGGGCCGGAGGGCAGGTCGCCGAAGGCGTGACGCGCCGCCGCGAGGACCTCGCCGGGGTCGACGGGACCGACCGCCGTCAGCACGATCCGCTTGCCGGAGACGTACTCGCGGTGAAACGCCCGGAGATCGTCGACGGTCACCGACGCGATCGAGGCCGGGTTGCCGAGTACCGGCTTTGACAGCGGGTGCCCGGGTTCGAGCGTGCGCGCGACCAGATCCTGGGCCACCGCACGGGTGGATTCCGACTGCCGCTTCTGGAGATCGAGCATCTCCCTGCGCACCGCCTCGACGTCGTCGACGGCGAGCCGCGGGTAGCGGACGATCTCCGCGAGCAGGGCGATCGCCTCGCGCCACCGCTCCGCCGGCGCCTCCAGGCGCACGAACGAGAACTCGGGGGTCGTGTAGTAATCGTCGTACGGGATGGCCGGGTCGTCCACGAGCTTGATCCGCGCGCCCAGCGCGTCCAGCGCAGAGGAGAGCGCCGCCGCGTCGCGGATCAGCGTGCCTCGGAGCAGCATCCGGTGCAGGAAGTCGGCGATCCCCTCCTTGCCCGGCGGCTCCGAAGCCGATCGGGGCGCGAGCGCGAGATGCACGGCGAACACCTGGGAATCTCCGTTCCTCGCCGCCCACGCCCTGAGACCGGATGGGAAAGTCTCCGATGCCTCCCCGCGGGTGGCGGCGGCGGGGAGAGGCGCGGCCGGCGCCCAGGCCGTGGCCTCCTCGGTCCATCCCGGTCCCGACGCCGCCGCGCGGAGCGACGGCAGCGCGGAGCGGATCGCCGCCGCCGCCTCGGCGATCGGCTCCGCGGGTGGCGGACCGATCCCGAGCCGCTGCGCGAGATCGTCCCTCGGCGATCCGAGGAGATAGGCGGAACGCGTCATCGCATAGTACTGGATGTTGTCGGCGGTGAGCGCCTCGTCCGCGCGCCTTGCCGTTCGCGCCAGCGATATCCGGTCCCAGGCCAGGCCTCCCGGCTCGAGGGACCGGAGCCCTCCTGCCAGGGCCTGGAGCACGGGTCCGGGCTCCCGGCCTTTCGCCAGCACGGCCTCGAATTCGATCGTGGACCAGCCGTGGGCCCGCGGGCTCGCCGAGAGGGAGAACGATTGGACCAGCGGGTCCGCCCCCGACGTGAAAGCGACGGACAGCGGCGCGTCCTTGCCGCTCGAGAGCGCGGCCAGCAGCAGCTCGACCGAGCCCATCCTCGGATCGTACGGCTCGATCGGGAGCGGGAGCGCGGCGTAAAGGTACGAGCGGCCCGCGTCCAGGGGCCTCGTGGCCAGGTTCCGGGCGGGGGGCGCCGGCCACGCCGCGTTCACCGGCGGCGGGACCCTCCCCTTCGGTGCGGCGCCGAAGGTCCTCTTGACCTCCTCGAGCATCCGGGGAGCCTCGAAGTCCCCCATCACCACGAGCACCATGTTGCCCGGCACGTACCGCGCCCTGTAGTACGCGAGCACCGCGTCGCGGCTCATTCCCTTGATCGACGCCTCGCTGCCCAGGACGGGCCGCGCGAGCGGCGTCCCGGCGTAGGCGAACGTGCGGAACGCTTCGCCCGCCAGGTAGTCCGGGTCGTTCCGGTCGCGCGCCAGCTCCTCGAGGACGATCCCCTTCTCCTTCTCGAACTTGTCCGGCGGGAACGTGGAGCGGAACAGCATGTCGGCCTGGATCTCGAGCCCCTTCGCCACGAACTCCTTCTGGATCAGGAGCGTGAAGAGCGTGTGGTCCTCCCGCGTCGTCGCATTGTTGTAGGCGCCGTACCGGTCCACGTCGTCGTACAGCTCCCTCTGCGTCCGCGTCGTCGTCCCGTTGAACAGAAGGTGCTCGAGGAAGTGCGAGGCCCCGTTGAGCCCTTCGGGCTCGTCGACCACCCCCGCTCCGACGATCATGGACGAGCAGACCATCGGGTTCGCCCGATGCTCCACCAGGACGACCCTGAGGCCGTTCGGCAGGACCTCCTCGCGGTACGCGGCGCGGGAGGGCGCGGCGGCGAGCGCCGCCACGGCGGCGACGACGAGCCATCGGTTGCAAATCATCGGACACCTCCTTGCGATGATCGAGCGGCGCGTATGCTACACCTGCCGGCAAGGATCGCGGACGGCACCGCGCCGGGAGGTCCCGATGAGACGAGCGGTCTCGACGACGCTGTTGACCGTGCTGCTCGCGCAGCCGGCCTGGGGGGCCGCCGGGGACGGCGCCGTGCGCGAGGAGGACGTCGCCGCCACGATCCGCTTCCTCGCGGCCCCCGAACTCGAGGGGCGCCACGCCGCCGAGCGCGGAGGAGCGGTCGCGTCCGCGTTCGTGGCGGCGCGCCTCGAGGCGCTCGGATGGCTTCCCGCCGGCGACGAGACACCTGCGGGACGCTCCTGGTTCCAGTCGGTCCCCGCGATCGAGGCGGCGTACGATGCGTCGTCCTCGAGCCTCGCCGCGGCCGGCGGCGCGGGGGCGAGCGCGCGGATCGAGGGTTCTTCGGGGCTCTTCCTCGTGGTGCCCGACCGCCCGGATTCGGCCATGGCGGCGGGCCCACTGGCGTTCGCGGGGTTCGGGACCCGCGCGCCCGAATACGGCCACGACGACTACGAGGGGCTCGACGTCAAGGAGAAGATCGTCCTGGTGCTCTCCGGGGAGCCGGGCGAGACCGATCCCGCGTCGAAGTGGAACGGGACGCGACCCACGCGCCACGCGACCGTCGCGGCCAAGGCCCGCCTGGCGCGGTCGCTGGGAGCCGCGGCGCTTCTCGTCGTGCCGAACCCGGCCGGGCGCGCGCGGGCCGCGGCGGACCTCCTCGCGGGACGGAAGGACGACCTGAATCGCCCTTTCATCGGCCTCGAGGACGCCTCCTCGCCCCTCCCCGTCGCCTACCTCGACCCCTCCGCAGCCGCGGCGATCCTGAGCGGCACCGGCCTCGACCTCGCCGCCGCCTCGAGGGAGCTCGAGGCGGGGCACGGGGCGTCACGCTCCCTACCGGAGCGGAAGGTTTCCCTCTCGCTCGTTTTCCGCGACAGGAGGAAGCTGACGCTCCGGAACGTCGTCGCCCGGCTCGGCGCCGGAAAGGGGCTCGACGGCGAGGCGGTGGTGCTCGGCGCGCACTGGGACCATCTCGGCGCGCCCGGCGGAATTCTCTACCCGGGCGCAGACGACAACGCGTCGGGGGTCGCGGCGCTCCTCGCCGCGGCGGCCGCGCTCAAGGCGTCCCCTCCCGAGGGGGCGTCCGAGGTCGTGATCGCGTCCTGGACCGGCGAGGAGGAAGGACGCCTCGGCTCCGTCGCGTTCCTGAATCGGCCCCCGGTGCCGAAGGAGCGGATCCGGACGGTGGTCAACCTCGACGTTCTCGGGCGTCCCAACATGGACCGGGCGGATTACGCCCGCGCCATCCAGGTGATCTACAGCGCGGCTTCCCCCGTGCTCCGCGACATCGCCGTGGCCGCGAACGAGGGGCTCGGCCTGGACCTGAGATTTTACGGCGGACTGCGCTTCCAGCCCGTGAGCGACCACTACACGTTCTTCGAGGCGGGGATCCCGATCGTCTACCCGTTCGCGGGGTACATCGAGGATTACCACCGTCCGGGCGACACCGTGGACAAGATCGACCTACGGCTCGTCGCCACCTCGGCGCGCTTCGTCGCGCGCCTCGTTCGGCTCCTCGCCGAGCATCCGGGACCGATCCGGCTCGATCCCGCCATCGAGGTCGCGCCGCCCCCCGATCCGTTCGAGCGCCCCGCGTCCTGACGTCCAGCGAGGCGACGGAAGCTCAGCGCCGCTTCCCGCGACGCTCGGCGAAGAGGTGCGGTCCGTCCTCCACCTGCACGGGACCGCCGACGAGCGCGCCGCCGGCCGGGTCGAGCCTAAGCGCCCGGAGACGTCCGCCGATCCGGCCCAGCGCGTCCACGTGGCACGAGAAGTCCCATCCGTCCTCTCGATCGAGCGAGCCCGGGCCCGCCCGCATTATGCATGAGGCCGGCGGCATCCCTGGACAGGCGGGGGCGGGCGTGCGTACAATGGCGCATCCCGCGACGAGATGCGCGATGCTTCGCGGACGGGCGCGCCCGGAGCGCAATTTGCCCGGCCGAGGATCACGGTTTCTTCGGAGTTGCTGCCGCCGCCGTCCCGCGCTCCCGTGGCACGTTGGATGCACTAGAATCGCCCCGGAGAAGCCGGACCCGGGGGCACGGGTCGGGCCGAGGGGCGCACGACCGGCGCGAGGAGGGGGAGGGTTGATGGCCAAGCGCAACGGCACCGTCACCGTCGACGCCAACAAGTGCAAGGGATGCGGTCTCTGCATCGCCGCCTGCCCGACACGATCGCTGCGCCTCGGCGAGTCCCTGAACCGCCTGGGTTACCATCCGGCCGAGTTCCTCGAGGGCACGGGTTGCACGGGTTGCGGCGTGTGCTACTACGCGTGCCCCGAGCCGGCGGCGATCAGCGTGTTCCACGTGGTGGACGAGGTGGCCTGACGCCACCGACCGGGGGACCTCCCATGGGTTACCAGCTCATCAAGGGAAACGAGGCGATCGTCAAGGGGGCGATCCTCGCGGGATGCCGCTCGTTTTACGGCTACCCGATCACGCCGGCCAGCGAGATCGCCGAGGCCGCCGCGAAGTACTTCCCGCTGGCCGGCGGGACCTTCGTCCAGGCGGAGTCGGAGACCGCGGCGATCAACATGGTGTTCGGGGCGGCGGCCGCCGGCGAGCGGAGCATGACCGGCTCGTCGGGCCCCGGCCTCTCGCTGATGCAGGAAGGACTCTCCTATCTCGCCGGCGCCGAGCTCCCGTGCGTCGTCGCGGACATCATGCGAGGGGGACCGGGCCTCGGGAACATCGGCCCGGAGCAGGGCGACTACAACCAGATGGTCAAGGGCGGCGGCCACGGGAACTACCACAACATCGTGTACGCCCCGGCGTTCGCCCAGGAGATGTGCGACTTCACGATGAAGGCGTTCGACGTCGCGGATCGCTACCGGAACCCGGTGATCATCCTCACCGACGGGTTCACCGGCCAGATGATGGAGCCGGTGGATTTCCCGGCGAAGGCCTCCCCCCCTCCGCGGCACGACTGGGCCACCCGCGGAGACGCGGAGACGCGAAAGAACCTGATCACGTCCATCTTCCTGTCGCACGAGGACCTGGAGGCGCACAACCGGAAGCTGATGGCCAAGTACGCCAGGGCCGTGGCCGAGCTCCAGGAGTGGCGCTCCTACCGGATGGAAGACGCCAAGGTGGCGCTCGTGGGGTACGGGATCGTCGGGCGGGTGCTTCGCTCCGTCGTCGATCTCGCGCGCAAGGACGGGATTGAGGCCGGCCTCATCCGCCCGGTAACGCTGTTCCCCTTCCCGACGCGGGCGATCGTCGAGGCGGCCGGCAAGGTAGAGCGCTTCCTGGTGGTGGAGCTGTCGGACGGCCAGATGGTGATGGACGTAAAGCTCGCCGCGAGGGAGCGCCGCCCGGTGGGCTTCTACGGAAGGCAGGGAGGGATGGTCCCGACACCCACGGAGATCCTCGAGGTCTTGAAGGGCACCCGGGAGGAAGACCATGTCTGTCACGCCGGCGTTTAGCTGCCCCGACACGTTCTACGACAGCTTCGACCGGAAGGACGGGGACAAGGGAACCACGCACTACTGCCCAGGGTGCGGGCACGGGCACGTCCACAAGTACATCGCCGAGGCGCTCCACGATTTCGGCGTGAAGGACCGGACGGTCCTCGTGAACCCGGTGGGCTGCTCGGTGTTCGCGTACTACTACTTCGACGTCGGAAACATCCAGGTGCCTCACGGGCGCTGTCCGGCGGCGGCCACCGGGGTCAAGCGGGCCAACCCCGACGCGATCGTGCTCGGCTACCAGGGAGACGGCGACCTCGCGGCGATCGGCGGCAACGAGATCATGCAGGCCGCGAACCGGGGCGAGAACATCACGATCTTCTTCGTCAACAACGCCATCTACGGGATGACCGGCGGCCAGATGGCGCCGACGACGCTCGTGGACATGCGGACCACCACGAGTCCACGCGGACGTCAAGTGCAGAACGAGGGGTTCCCGATCAAGGTCTGCGAGCTGTTGAACGCTCTCACGGCGCCGTACTACCTCGAGCGGGTCGCGGTGGGCGACAACAAGAACAACACCAAGGCGCGGAAGGCGATCCGCAAGGCGATCGAGAACCAGATCGAGAACAAGGGGTTCTCGCTCGTGGAGATCCTCTCCCCGTGCCCCACTGGCTGGAAGATGCAGCCGGTGGACGCGGCGGCCTGGACGATCGCCACCATGACCAAGGTGTTCCCGCTCGGCGTGTACCGCGACGGGCACGAGCACGACCTCGGCCACCCGCGCTACCGGGCGAAGACGCCGATCGAGAAGATCCCCGAGGTCCTCGGGATCACGGGCGACGGCGACGACCTCCCGCTCCCCGACCGCGGGCGGCAGATCGAGGAGCAGCGCTTCAAGATCTCGGGGTTCGGCGGGCAGGGAGTGCTGCTGATGGGCGTCGTGGTCGCGCAGGCGGGAATGCTCGCGGGCCGGCACGTCTCCTGGATGCCGTCCTACGGGCCGGAGATGCGCGGCGGGACCGCCTACACGAACGTCACCGTGTCCGATCAGGAGATCGGCTCGCCGCTGATCCAGCACCCGACGGTCCTGGTGGCGATGAACGGGCCCAGTCTCGACCGCTTCGCGGGCGACGTCGTGCCGGGCGGCACCATCTTCTACAATTCGTCGCTGATCCCGGAGGGCCCGAGGCGGACCGACGTGCACGTCGTGGCGGTGCCCGCCAGCGAGGTCGCCGACCGGCTCAAGAACCCGAAGGTGGCCAACATGGTGATGCTCGGCGCCATGCTGGCTCACGACATCCGGATCTCGAAGGAAGCGGTCGTCGCCGCCCTGCCGGCGGCCGTGAAGTCCCACACCCAGCTCGTCGAGCTGAACAAGAAGGCGATCGACGCCGGGATCGAGACGGCGAAAGGAGCTCCGGCCGGAGCGTAACCCCCTTCCCTTCTCACATGGCCCTTCGCGCTCCGGCCCCGTGCCACCCCCCGGGATCCCATCCCGGGGGGTGGTTCTTCCCCTTCAGGGACGTGCGTGCCGCCGGCGCGGCCGTCCCGGGTCCCGCAGCAGCGACACGAACTCGGACAGGACCATCGCGGTCGCGCCCCACACCTTGTGACCCTCGAGGGCGAAAAACGGTATCCGATGGTCCCGCCCCTCGAAGCGTCGGCTCTCCTCGCGGAGCGTCGAGGGATCCAAGAGGTCGCGAAGCGGCACCTCGAGGATCGCCTCGACCTCGCCGTCGGAGCGGCACAGGCCGAAGCGGCGGCCGGCGACCGCCGCGACCGGATGGATCACGAAGCCGCTGACGGGAACGTGGAGCGGCGTGAGTCGACCGAGGAGGCGGATCCCGGCGGGGTCCGCGCCGATCTCCTCCCGGGCTTCTCGGAGCGCGGCTTCCTCGACCGACTCGCCGGGCTCGACGGCGCCTCCCGGCAGCGATACCTGCCCACCGTGGCGGGCGAGATTCGACGGACGGAGCGTCAGAACGAGCAGGGCCTCGCCGCCTCCGTCCGGGTAGAGGAGCACGAGCCCGGCCGCGGCCCTTGAGCCTCCCGGGACCTCTCCCGGCCGCCAGCCCCTGCGCGGCCGCGGCGCCAGCAGCGCATGCGCCGCTTCTCCCGGGAGGGGACCCGGGAGGGCCCTCAAGAGCCGCCGTTCCGCGTCGGCCAGATCCATCCGCCCGTCTCCTCGCCCCGCCGATCATGTTGAGGGAGCCCGGGCGGACGGTCAACCTCTCGAGATCCGACGAAGCCCGCTTGCCGGATCGCCCGCTTCACCTTACCCTTCGCACGTGACCGACCTGTCCTTCCCCCTCGTCCCCGCGGCGCCGATCCCGGGTCCCACGCCGGTCGAGCTGGTAGTGCGCCGGAACCCGCTGTCGGCGATCCGGGAGGTGCTCGCGATCTCCCTCGACGACGTGGTGAACGAGAGCCGGCTGAAGCGCGCCGTCCACGACCTCTACCGCGCGACGCGGCGGATCGAGGACGAGAGATGGCTGCGGCGGCGACTCGCCGACATGGCCGCCGAGGCCTGGATCGTGGCGCATCTCTGATGGCGATGCCTCTCGGCGGGATCTTCCGGAGGAAAGGGCTGGACGACATCCTGGCCTCGGCGGAGGCGACGGGGGTGCACCTCCGGCGGGCCCTCGGTCCGGTCCACGTCACGCTGCTCGGCATCGGGGCGATCATCGGGGCGGGCATCTTCGCGACCATCGGCACCGCCGCGGCCGGGGACGCCGCCCGGCCCGGCGCCGGCCCGTCGCTCATCCTCTCGTTCGCCATCACCGCGACGGTGTGCGCGTTCACGGCGCTCTGCTACGCCGAGTTCGCGTCCATGGTCCCGATCTCCGGCTCGGCGTACACGTACGCCTACTCGACCCTCGGCGAGGTCGTGGCCTGGATCATCGGCTGGGACCTGATCATCGAGTACGCGGTGGGAAACGTGGCGGTGGCCATCTCGTGGGCCAACTACTTCCGCACGCTGCTCCAGGGGTTCGGGATCAGATTCCCCCTCTGGCTCTGCACCGACTTCAGGACCGCGGCACGGATCCCCGGCCTGTACGAGAGCGCCCCCCACGTTCTCGGCGTGCCGGTGGTGTTCAACCTGGTGGCGTTCGGGATCGTGGCGCTGATCACCGTCGTGCTCGTCTGGGGCATCAGGGAGTCGGCCAAGTTCAACGCGGTGATGGTCGTCATCAAGATCGTGGTGCTCCTGTTCTTCATCTGCGTGGCGCTTTACTTCGTTCCCCCCGCGCGGATGGCCCAGAACTGGGTCCCCTTTCAGCCCACGGGCTGGGGAGGGACGCTCGCCGGCGCCGCCATCGTGTTCTTCGCCTACATCGGCTTCGATGCCGTCTCCACCGTGGCCGAGGAGACCCGGAACCCGAAACGCGACCTTCCCGTGGGCATCCTGGCGTCGCTCGTCATCTGCACCGTCCTCTACGTGGCGGTGGCGGCGGTGTTCACCGGCCTCGTCCCGTACCCGGACCTCATCCGG
>JBGQAU010000101.1:0-8513 GCA_041494445.1 Acidobacteriota bacterium
CCGCCGTCGGCCCTTCGGCGGGGACGACCGCGCCGGATGATACCTCAACACCTGTCCCTGAAATGAGTGCCTGACCCCGGGATGTGAAGTAGCCCGCTCCGCCGCCACCTTTCGGCTGCACTCGCGGTCGGGAACGACAGACCCGGTAGGTCCGGATTCGGTCCTACACCTCGGGAGGCTCGATGACCTCCCGCCCCTTGTAGTACCCGCAGTGCGGGCAAACCCGGTGCGGGAGCTTCTTCTCGTGGCAGTTGGGACAGACGGACAGCCCCGTCTCCGCCAGCGCGTCGTGAGTGCGCCGCTTGTCGCGGCGAGCTCGGGAGTGGCGTCTCTTCGGATTCGGCATCGTCGTTCCCGCCGGCGGTCCCGCGCTCCCCCGGCGGCCGCAAGGCCGGCCGGGCGAGGGCGCTATCGCCGTTTCCTGAACTGAAGAAGCGGTGCCAGACGAGCGTCGATGGCCTCGTCGGCGCAGTCGCAGTCGGTCGTGTTCCGGTTGGCCCCGCATCGGGGGCACAGCCCCTTGCAGCCCTCCCTGCAAACGGGCTTCAAGGGGAGATTGAGATAGATCTGCTCCGAGGCGATCTGGACGAGGTCGGCCTTTCCCTCGCGCGTGTAGAACAGCGACGTATCCTCCTCCCCGATCCTCGCCTCGCCTGCGGCGAACTCCGCCGCCTCGGGAACCAGCGTCAGCCGGAATGCGGGCGTGAGGCGCGCCTCGAACGGCTCGGTGCACCGGCTGCACGCCAGTTCGACGTTCGCTTCGAGCCGCGCACTCAGCATCACGCCGAGATCCCCGGGCGTCGCCCGGCCCACCAGCCTCGCCCTCATGACACGGAGCCCGTCGGCGCCGGCCCCGGTCACGGAGGAGAGGTCGAGTTCCCCGTCGAAGGCGACCCCTTCGCGCTCTATCTCGTTAATATCAATGAACATCTTGGTACCGGCAAAGCGCGAATTATAGCATCGGGAGGTGGGGTGTCAAGCGAGTGGGGGGCGCGAGTGGAGCGCCTCGACGACGCGACGAGAGAGGTCAGCCGAGTTTTTCGAGCTCCTGCATCGCGGCCTCGTGGCTGGGGACCGTCTGGAGGGCCTGCTCGAACTGTTTGCGCGCTCGCAGCTTCAGTCCCCGCCTCTTGTAGAGTCGGCCGAGGCTCACCATGTAGTCGGCATTCCACGGGTCGAACTCCGTGGCTTTGAGGTAATTCTGCTCCGCCATGCGCTGCCAGCGCGCATCGGGGTTGCGGATCTGGCACTCCGCCATCAGAAAGTAGAACCGGGCGTCCTCGGGAGCGAAAGAGATCGCGAGCTTCGCGTACTGAATCGCGTTGTGGTAATCCCCCTCCCGCACGAACTTGCGGGCCTTCGTGTAGTACGAGTCGGCCACTTTCTCGTTTTTCTCGATCACCCTCCTCGTGTGCGTCTTGTCCATCTCGACGCGCACGAACAGGTCGTCGAGCCCGATCGCGTCGCCCGCGGGCGAGTCTTCCTGCCTGGCAACGGGATCGGCGGAGCGGGCCTGGCTGAGCGTCAGGTACGCCTCGACCAGCCGGCTGTCGATCACGGCGAGCTCGGCGCGCAGCTTCTCCTTGACGTGGGGGAGCACGCGATCCCTGGCGAATCGCTCCTTCGTCTCGCGGTAGGCGGTCTCGATGTCCTCTCGCGTCGCGGTGGGCGTCACCCCGAGGATCTGGTAGGCGGTCTCGTTCTTGAGCTCCTCGTATCTCTGGGTGATCGCCTTTCGCTGAAGCGACTCGAGCGCAACGTGGTCCGCGTGATCGCGGAGAATCGTCGCCACCTGGAACGGCCCTTCCGCGACGGGCGGATCGTGGACGACGACCCCCATCACCAGCAGGCCGTACAGGAAACGACAGGCGAGATCCTCCTCCCCAGACGGGAGAATCGAGAGGATCTCTTTCAGGGAGCTGGAGCCATCCACGCGGGAGAGAATGAACCCGTGGGCGGGCGAGAGCGCGAGGCGCTCCACCGGGACCGGCGAGGGGACGTGGATCCCGAGGCGGTTGTCGAGGCCCCGCAGCGCATCCTTGAGCGGGTCGAAACCGGCCATCCCGCCGATTCCCTTGAGGATCACCTCGAAGGTGCTCAGGATGTCGCTCTCGAAGATCTCCTGCAGGAGCCATCCTTCGCTGAAGCGCGCGGTCCCGCCGTCCCACTTGAAGACCATCTCGATCACCCGCTCCACGATGAAGCGGACGGTGTGAGACAGGGCGTCCTTACCGATCAAACCCCGGTTGACAAGAGCTTGCGCGAGGTCCTTGGACTCGCCGATGCTTCGGCGTGCCTCCGCGAGCGCCCCCGCCGAGATCTTCCCCTCGCTCACCAGGCGCCGTCCGAGGTCTTCGTCCTCGGAGGAGGACTCGGCGTACAGGATCATGCCGCGGTCGAAGTAGATCCGCTTCTCGATCCCGCCGCGGGCGAGGTGCAGCACGCCGGAGCTCTCCCCGAGGTAGAGGTCGCGGAAGATCTCCGCGAGGCTGTGGCTGCTGAAGTGTTCCTGCATCCGCTTCGCGGTCCCAGACCCCCGCCCCGGCCGCCCGAATCGCCGCGCGATCCCTATAATGGTCCCGGACACAATATAACTACCGGATCGGGAAAGGAAAGCCGTGCTGCGCCAAGCCATCGTGGTCCTGTCGGTGACGGCCCTGTGCCACCCCCAGGTGGTGGCGCGCCCGGCGGCGGAAGCCGCACGCCCCGGCGCTCGCTCGGAGGTCGTGCAGCTCCTTCATGACGGTCGGTTCGACGAGGCCGAAGAGAGCCTCGCGGAAGGGGGACCGTTTCCGGCCGGGGTCGACCGCGACTTTCTTCGGGCCTTCGTTTTCTATTGGCGCCTCCTCTACGACGAGAGGGACCCGGGTCTCAAGGTCGCCTTCGAGGCTCGCCTGGATGCGGCGCAGGCCTCCGCCGAGGCTCGGCTGAACGTCGCGCCTCGCGACGCGGAAGCGCTACTCTGGATCGGAACGGCCCATCTCTTCCTCGCGGAGCTTCGCGCGACCGACAAGCGGCCTTTCGCCGCCGCCAGCGAGGCGCGGCGCGCCAGGCGCGCGCTCGAGGCGGCGAAGGACACGGACCCCGGGCTGGCCGACGCATCGTTCGGGCTCGGGACGGTGGACGTGCTGGCCGACGAGCTCCCTTCGCTGGCCAGAAAACTGACCTCGATCCTCGGTCTCTCCGGCGATCGGGCGCGCGGATTGCGGGAACTCGAGCGCGCCGCGCGCGAGGGCAAGGTCTTCTCTCTCGAGGCGCGGCTTTCTCTGCTGCTCTCCGCTCGGTCGAGCCGCAGGAACAGGGATTACGAGAGGTCGCTGCAGGAGGCCGACCTCGCTGCGGCCTCCACTCCGGCGTCGGTCGCCGCCCTCCGCGGCGCCGCTCGCGTGCGGCTCGCGCTCGGGGCCGCGCCGAGAGCCGCTGCGGAGCTGGACGCCGCGCTCGCGATCGCCGCCCGCGCGCCTCGCACGGACCGCGCCGTTCTAGCGAGCCTGCTCGTGGAACGGGCGCAGGCGGAGCTGGCTCTCTTCCGGCCGGACCTCGCCCTCGAGGGGCTGCGCCGTCTCGTTCCTCTCGGGGCCCTCCCGCCGGCGATCCGCAAGGACGGCGCGGAGGTCGCGCGAACGGCCACGTCGGCGGTGCCGGTCCCTCCTTGGTTCGCCGAGGTCGCGGGAGCGCTCGGGATGGATCCACCCTCGTCCGTGGACGGAGAGGCCCGGACCGACAACGCGTCATGGCGGAAGGCGATCCCCGCGCTCGAGCTCGAGCGAAAGGGGGAACCCGACCGGGCCGCCGAGCGTCTCGTGGCGCTCGCGGCCGAAGCCCCGGACGACGCGATCCTCGCGCTCTTGGCAGGCCGCGCGGAGCTCCTGACGGGGCGTCCCGCCAGGGCTCGATCGTGGCTCTCGCGGGCGGAGGTCTCGCCCCGGCTTCCGCAGGCCTGGCTCGGGCCGTGCCTTCTCCTCGGCGGGGCCGCCGCCGATCTCGCGGGCGACCGCGCCGCCGCGGTCGCGCTCTACCGGCGCGCGACCGAAGCCCCGGTGTTCGTCGCGAAAGAGGCCGCTTGGTTTCACCTCAGCGTCCCGTACCGGGGGCCCTCGTGAAGCGCCACGGCGTCTTGGCGCTCGCCGCGCTGCTCGCCGCAGGGATCCTCATGGCCAGGGGCGCGGCGTGGCTCAGGACACGAGGGACGCGGGCGGGAGATCCCGCATCGCGCCTTCCGTCGCGTGGGCTCCTGATCACGTTTCGCGGCGACGATCTCGGCGCTCGAGTGTCGGAGCTGGCCCGGTTCCCCCTCTACCGCGAGCTGATCGGAAGCGGGATGACCGCGAAGATCCGCCGGGTCCTGAGGTGGGGGGCCTCGGTGCCCGATCCGTGGGAGGCCGTGCCTTCCGCGGGGACCTCCGCTCTGGGCGTTTACCGGAAGGGCTGGACGATCGTAACGTCGGCGGCGGGTACCGCACGCGTCGCGATCTCCCGCGAGGAGGGAGGCTGGCGGCTGCTCGCGTCGGACGTTGCGCTTCTCCCGAGGCCGGGCGACCCCCGGAAAGGTACCGGCCCCCGGCTCGCCCGCGGGGAGATGGAGATCGACGTGGACGTGCCCGGGTGCGTGAGCGCGGCGGCGGGGGCCCGGCGCGAATGGGAGCCGCTGCTGCCGCAGAAGGCGGTGGGCCGCCTCCGCGCCGACCGCGGCCGGCTGCAAGAGCGCTGGGAGATCGCGTGCGGGGACGGATGCCTTCTCGACCTTCTCGACGCCCACGGCGCGGCCGGTGCCGAGGCCCGCGGCTGGCCCGCGATTCCAGATTCGGCCGAGGCGGTGGCCTGGTTCCTTCTCGACCCGCTGCGGCTCGCCGACGCGGGGGCGCCCCGTCCCGGCGCGGAGGCGTTCTCGGCGCTCACGAGGCTCGGCCAGATCGAGCAGTTCGTCGGCATCCCCGTGAGGCGGGAGATGGCCTCGGCACTCGCCGGCCCCGGCGTCGTGGCGCTGATCGACGGCGGAGGCGAGGAGGACCCTCGTCCCCTCCTCGCTCTCGATCTGGCCGATCCGGACCGGGCCCGGAGGGCGCTTTATCGCGTGACCGCGCTGGGCGTGCTCAGCGGCGCGATCCGCGAATCCTCCTATCGCGGCGTGCCCATCGCCTCCTGGGCCGCGGGAGGGAGGCGCGTCCCGATCGAGCCCGCGGCGGCGGTGGACGCGGGGCTCCTCCTCCTGGCGCTTCGCCGGGCGGACATCGCGGATGCCATCGACCGGCTCCGCGCGGCCACCCCGTCCGGCGGATCCGGCGGCCTGCGGAAGGAGACCGCCGCGCTTGCGCGCGGCGCGTGGAAGGCGGCGAGCCGCTCCGCCTCGCTCACCAGGGCCTGGGAGCGAATCCTCGGCGGCGAGGCACCACCCTCCGCGGCGCCGGATGCGGGAGTCACCCGCGCGGTGCTGAGGAAGGAAGGAAACCGCTGGATCCTCGACGCGTCCGGCAGCGCGCCCGCGCTGGCGCTCGAGCCGCTGCTGCCCTCACTGCGGAGGATCTTCCGGACGTGGCCCGATCGAGAGCGGCGCTGAAGGGGTCAGGGAGCGGCCGCGAGCCGTCCCGCGCGGTCCAGGACCCGTACCACGTACGACAGCGTCTCGCGGAAGGGGGGAATCGCGCCGTAGCGGTCGACGGATCCCTCCCCCGCGTTGTACCCCGCGAGAGCCAGATCCGTCCGGCCGCCGAACCGATCGAGGAGCCAGCGCAGGTACCGCGCGCTCCCCTCGAGGTTCTGGGCGGGATCGAAAACGTCTTGCGTGGCGAAGCGTTGCGCCGTGGCGGGAATGAGCTGGCCCAGGCCGCAGGCCCCGCGGTACGACACCGCGAACGCGTTGAAATCGGATTCGACCTTGACGACCGCGGTCAGAAGCGCCGGATCGATGCCGTTGCGCTGCGCCGCCTCCCCGACCAGGTCCGCGTACGGTCCCGCCACCTCGCGCCAGCGCCCCCCGGTCTGCAACTCCACTGCGAGAGCCGAGGCGAGCTCGGTCAGCCCGGCAGGAGCGGCATCGTCGGGGCTTGCCTCCTGCCCAACGATCCTCTCCGCAGGAACGTTGATGGTGCCACCCTCTTCGAGCTCGAGCACCGCCACCCCGGCGCGTATGTCCCAGCTCCGGACCGCGAGCGCGCGCCCGTCGTCGAAGATCACGCGCTGCCCCGCGAGCGCGGCGCCTGCCGCCGCGCAAAGCCCTACGCACAAGACCGCCAAGGACCTCATGACTCCCTATATACGGGGCTCAGGCGCCGGCGTCAACCCGGACGGTCGATTCAGGAAGAAAACCTGCTCAACGGCGGCGGAACGCCCGCTCGACATCGGCGAGCGGGAGCCGGAACAGGACCGGCCGGCCGTGAGGGCAGGTCGTCGGGCTGGAGCAACGCATCAGCGCATGGAGCAGCTCTTGCATCTTCGCGTGCGAGAGCGGGTCGTGGGCCTTGATCGCCGCCCGGCACGCCGCGGTCGTGACGAGCCGGTGGCGCAGCGGCTCCGCCGCGGCCGTGGCCGACCGCGCACGAGCCGCCTCCCCGATCAGTTCCCGCAGAATCGCGGCCGCCTCGAGCCCCGCGACGACGGCGGGCACGCCGTCGATCCGGACCGTGTTTCCGCCGAAGGGCTCCACAAGGAATCCGAGCCGCCGGAACTCCTCGATCTCCTCCTCGAGGAGCCATCGTTCGTGGGGAGGCAGCTCGACCGCCACCGGGAACAGGAGGGGCTGGGTCTCGACACGGTTCGCCTCGGCCTCGCCGAGATAGCGCTCGAAGAGCACGCGCTCGTGGGCGGCGTGCTGGTCCACGATCACGAGTCCCTCCGCGTCTTCGGCGATCACGTAGGAATCACGGAACTGCGCCAGAGGAACGATGCCTTCCGGCTCGACGAGCCGGCTGCCCGCCAGCGCGCCGAACGCGGGTTCGGCCTCAGCGGCGGGGAGGGATGGGGCCAGGCCGGCCGGACTCCCGCCCGCGGCCGCCTCTCCCTCGTGCCGCTCGAGGTACCTCCCCACCGCTTCCGCGACCGCGGACCGGTCCGCCGTGGGATAGCTCGGCCGCAACTCGGCGAGGCGCGGCACCGCCTGGCCGCGCCCGAGGGCCGAAGCCACCGCGTCACGCACGAGGTCGTGGACCTCGCCGGCCCGCGTGAAGCGGACCTCGAGCTTCTGTGGGTGGACGTTGACGTCCACCCCCGCCGGGTCGATGTCCACGAAGAGGATCACCGCCGGGTGGCGGTCGCGGGGAACGGTGTTGCCGTACGCCGCCGCCAGCGCGTGCGACAGCGTGCGGTCCTGGACGGCGCGACCGTTGACGAACAGGTACTGGGCGTCTTTCCGTGGTCCGGCGTCCGCGGGGCGGGCCGCGAGCCCGCGGGCGGTGGTTCCCCCACGCTCGAGCCGGAAGGGCACGAATCGGTCCGCCGCGTCTTTGCCCAGGAGGCGAATCGTCCTTTCCTCGAGGCCGGGCGCCGGCGGGAGTTCGAGCAGCCGCCTGCCGCCGTGCTCGAGGCTGAAGCGCAGGGCGGGACGCGCGAGGGCGTGCCGCGTCAACACTCGGGCGACGTGCGAGAGCTCGGTCGCCTCCGACCTGAGGAACTTCCGGCGAGCCGGCACGTTGAAGAACAACGAGCCGACCTCGATCGAGGTCCCCCGCGACAGCGCCGCCTCTCTCACCGACAGGATTCGCCCGCCCCGCACCTCCACCTCGGTCCCCTCCCCGTCGCGGGCCGCGGTGCGCATCAGCAAGCGCGACACCGCGGCGATGCTCGGGAGCGCCTCACCCCGGAAGCCGAGGGTCGTGATGGCGTCGAGGTCCTCGGCGCGCGCGAGCTTGCTCGTCGCGTGGCGCTCAAGTGCCAGAAGCGCGTCGTCGCGGTCCATCCCGCAGCCGTCGTCGGTGACGCGGATGCTGCGTTTCCCGCCGTCCTCGAGAATCACCGCGACGGTCGAAGCTCCGGCGTCGATGGCGTTCTCGACCATCTCCTTCACGACCGACGCCGGGCGCTCGACGACCTCTCCCGCGGCGATTCGGTTGATCAGAGAGTCGTCCAGCACTCGGATTCTCCCCAAGATCCCCTCCGTTGCGGAAGCCGGAACGAGGCCCCGCCGGCGCATCGAGGCGCGCCATTCTTGCACAGCCGTCCCCCCGAGGTGCCAGGGCGGCGCGCCAAGAAGACGATCCAGGCAATCCATGTTAACTCTATGGAGTAACTAGCAGAACACCCAAAATGCAACCAACTGAAAGATAATGAGTTGCGAGCCCAATTCGGACTTGATTTGTATCTATTTATTCGCCGGTCGGGCACGGGGGTTGCTCTATACGCGGCCGAGGGGGTTGGAGGAGCTGCCAATGTTGATCCCGCTGCTGCAGAAAGAGCTCTCGATCGACGATTACGTGGATCATGAGGAAGAGTGCAGGCTGGGAGCGCTCCTCGCCGATCCGAAAAGCGACAGCCAGGAAGAGAAGCTCTACACGAAGGAGGTCAGCTTCATCGTTCAGAAC
>JBGQAU010000075.1:0-15387 GCA_041494445.1 Acidobacteriota bacterium
CCAACAACGTGGTGGACGTGGTCGGGCGGTTCCTGAACATGAACGTCGAGCCGTACAACTTCGTGTCGGCCCTGAACTGCATCCTCGCGCAGCGCCTCGTCCGCCTGATCTGCGCGACCTGCCGGCGCCCGGTCCACGCGAGCCGGGAGATGCTGCTGGCGTCGGGGCTCGATCCCGCGCGCTACAGCGACTACACGTTCTACGAGGGGAAAGGCTGCATCGACTGCAACGGGACGGGCTACCGGGGGCGGACGGCGATCGCGGAGCTCCTGGACATGTCCGACCGGATCCGCGAGATGATCCTGCAGCGGAAGCCCGGCTCCGATATCAAGCGGGCCGCCAAGGAAGAGGGGATGACGTTCCTCCGCGAGGCGGCGCTCGCGAAGGTGTTCGTGGGGAAGACGTCGCTCCAAGAGATCAACAAGGTGACGTTCGTCGAGTGAGGCTGTCCCCGGAGGACCCGAGAAACCCATGAGTTCGCTGGCTTCCCTGATGGAACCGATCCGCCGGCTCGACCTCGAGCGGTTCGCGGCGCTCCGCGCATCCAGCCCGCCGGTGGCGGTGGAGCTGGACCGCGACGAGATGCTCCTCGTGCGGCTCCGGCGGCGGCGCCGCGGAAACCCGGATCTCGAGGCCCACGCGGCTCGCCCCATGCCGGACCACGCGGCGGAGGGCTCGATCCTGCGGCCGGGCCTGGGCGCCGCCGAGGAGGCGGCACGCCGCGCGCGGGAGCTTTTCGAATCGACAGGGACGCGGCCGGGCCGCGTGTCGCTGGTCCTGCCCGACAACCTCGCCCGGGTGTCGCTGATGAGCCTCCCGGAGCGCCCGCCGACCCGGCGCCACCTGGACGAGATGGTCCGCTTCAAGCTGCGGAAGTCGGTGCCGTTCCGGATGGAGGAGGCGACGATCTCCTACCAGGTGCTGCCGAGCCACGACAAGGAGACCCACCTCCTCGTCGCGTTGATGCTCCGCTCGGTCGTCGAGCAGTACGAGCAAGTGCTCGAGGCGGCCGGCGCGCGGCCCGGCCGCGTCGATCTCAGCACGCTGAGCCTCTTCAACCTGTGCCGGCGCGATATCGCGAAAGCCGCGGCGGGCGACCGGGACGTGGCCCTCCTGAACTGCGCGCGCGGCTACTTCTCGCTGCTCATCGTCCGGGGACAGCGGCTCCTGTTCTACCGCTCGAAGTCTCTCGCTCCGGGGGACGAGTTGCGGGAGGCGGTGGAGCCGGTGCTGAACCGCGAGGTGGCCGCGTCCGTGTCCTACTACCAGGAGAAGCTCGGCGGGCAGGCCGTCACGACGACGTTCGTTCGCGACGTCACAGCGCCGCCGGGGACGCGCAACGGCTCGCTGGAGGCGCTGGGGCTGGGCACCGTGGTGCCGGTGGACCCGGCGGCGAGCCTGGCGCTGGTGGGCGGGCTCCGGCTGGACCCGGAGGCGGGACAGAGGATCGCCCCGGCCGTGGGCGCGGCCATCGGGAGGGGAGAGTGATGCAGCCGCTCGACGTCAATCTCTCCTCGCACCCCTTCCGCAACAACATGCTGCTGTGGATGGCCCACGCCGCGGCCTGCGCGCTCCTGCTGGCGTTCAGCGCCTGGAACGTGAACGCGTTCCTCCGGGAGAGCCGGTCCCTCGGGGCGCTCCGGGAGCAGGTCGTGCAGATCGAGCGTCGGGCGACCGACCTCGACCTCCGCGAGAAGCGTGCCGAGGGCGGAGTCGCGCGCCACGACCTCAAGGACCTGTCGCTGCAGGCCGCCACGGCGAACGAAGTGATCGAGATGAAGGGGCTCTCCTGGACGCGGCTCTTCAACCTGTTGGAGAGGGTGGTCCCGTACGAGGTCAAGACCGTGGCGATCCGGCCGACGTTCGGCTCGTCGACCCGCGGAGGACCCGATACGGGGCTCCCCGAGGGTGCGGTGCCCGTGGAGATCCAGGGGACCGCCCAGAGCCTCGAGGCGTTCCTGGAGTTCGAGCGGGCGCTGCTCATGAACGCTCACTTCGATCGGGTGGAGCCCGAGAGGAGCGATGTCGTCGAAGGGGGAGAGATCGTGTTCCAGGCGGGCTTCCTCTACTTCCCCGAGGGAAGAACGACGCAGAAGGAGATTCCGGACCTGCCTCACGTGCTGGCGGCTGCTGCGGGCGACTCCGCGCCCGCCGAGGAGGCCGCGCCGCCGGCGGGCGGCGGCGGGGGGCCGGAAGCGGCCGCCGCCCCGGCCTCTCCGGCCCCCACGGCTTCGCCCGCGCCGGACAAGCCGAAAGCGGAGGCGAAGGCGCCGCGGCGCGCGGCTCCCTACGGCGGCAAAGGGAGGCGCCGCTGATGTCCCCTCGCAAGCCGCGATTCGACGTCCGCCAGATGGGCCGGCAGATCCTGACGGTCTACCTGGTGCTGTTCGGGCTGAACGTCCTGTCCTATGCCGTGCTGGTCCGCCCGAGGGCGCGGAGCTACAGCGAGCTGAAGGCGGCGAGCGAGCCCACCCGCGACAGGCTCCGGCAGCGCGAGGGCGAGGTCGGGGCGAAAGAGGCGTTCCTGGCGGGGCTCGATCTTGCCAAGAAGGAGATGGAGCGGCTCCGGCGCGAGGTGCTCTCGACGCGCGACCGCCGCATGATCGAGGTGCAGCTGGAGGTCGCGCGGATCGCCCGCGAGTTCGGCATCAACTACAAGCAGGTGCGGTACGACAACAAGAAGCTCCCGGACGAGGGGCTGGACGCGATGACCATGATCGTTCCCCTGGAGGGCGGCTACGCGAACCTCCGCAAGTTCCTCCAGGCGGTGGAGAGCTCGGACAAGTTCCTGGTGATCGAACAGGTGGCCCTGGCCCAGGGCCACGAGGGCGGGGCCATACTCCAGCTCAACATCGCCCTGGCGACCTACTTCGACGACCCCGAGGGCAGGGCGTTCCAGGATGCGCGGCGGCGCGCGAGCAAGAGAGCGTGATGGCGAGGAAGCTCTCCTCCCGCGAGGGGATCCTCCTGGGCGCGCTGGCCGCGGCGGCGATCGGCTACTTCTGGATGACCTCGGGGCCCGTCGCGCGGGGACTGCCCGGCGCGACGAAGAGCGCCGCGGGGAAGAAGGGAGGGGGCGCGCCCTCCCGGCCTCCGGTCGTCCGCATGGACCTTCTGGCAGCCAAGACCGAGACGTACGACGACCAGGGGCGCGACCTGTTCAAGTACAGCCAGCGCCCGCCGTCGGCGGCGGAGATCCGGCGCTTGCGCGAGGAGGCCGCGCGGCGGCAGAAGGAAATGGAAGAGGCGAACAAGCGGGCGGTCGAGGAAGCGGAGCGGCGACAGAAGGAGACGCAGGAGAAGGCGAAAGAGATCGCGCTCCACCCGCCGCCTCCGCCTCCGCCGACGCCGCCCTCGATCGACCTGCGCTACCTCGGCTACCTGGGGCCGAAGGACAATCGGATCGCGGTGTTCGAGGACGGGAAGGAACTGCTCGTCGCGCGCGAGGGGGAGGTCGTCAAGGGGCAGTTCCGCCTGCTGGACGTGAAGTGGGATACGGTGGTGATGGGCTTCGTGAAGCCGGAATTCAAGGGGATGGTGCAGGAAATCGCCATGACGCACGGCAAATGAGCTGGCCGGGGGAGACGTGTCCATGAGAACGTTCCGAGCGGTTGTACTCGTCGTCGCCTGCGCGCTCCTGGCCGGATGTGCGGCGCAGAAGGCGTACCGGCGGGCGGAGATGGAGTCCCGGAGGGAGAACTGGGACCAGGCCGTCCTGGGGTACAGCAAGGCGCTGGCCCTCGATCCGGGCAACACGCGGTACAGCGTCGCGCTGGAGCGCGCGAAGCTCAAGTCCTCGGCCGAGCACTTCGAAAAGGGGAAGCGCTACGCCGCCGCGACTCAGTGGGATCTGGCGGTCGCGGAGTTCCAGCAGACGCTCCTCCTGAACCCGGGCAACCAGCACGCCGACACCGAGATGAACCGGGCGATGGTCCAGCTCCAGCGGCGCAGTCAGGGTCCCTCGGAGATCGAGCGGCTCAAGGCGAAGGCGAAGCGGGAGTCCCTGGCCCCACCCAAGCTTTCTCCGCGATCCAACATTCCGATCCTGCTCCAGTTCCGCGAGCAGCCGGTGGGGAAGATCTTCGAGGCCATCGGGAAGGCGTCGGGAATCAACTTCATCTTCGACGACAAGACCGACCTGACCAAGCCGATAACCGTGGACATCGGCAACGTCACCCTCGACAAGGCCCTCGACATCCTGATGCTCCAGACCAAGAACTTTTTCAAGGTCATCGACGAGTCGACCCTCCTGATCGCCACCGACAACCGGCAGACCCGCCAGGCGCTCGAGGACCAGGTCATTCGGACGTTCTACCTGTCGAACGGCGAGGTCAAGCAGATCCAGACGCTGCTCCGCACGCTGCTCAACACCCGTCAGATCGCGGAGAATGACCCCCTGAACTCCGTCAGCATCAAGGACACGCCGGACAAGGTGGCCATCGCGGAGAAGATCATCGAGGCCAACGACAAGGCCAAGGGAGAGGTCGTCATCGACGTCGAGCTCCTGGAGATCAATCGGACCGTGCTCCGCACCCTCGGGATCGATCTCAGCTCGAAGTCGCTCTCGGTCGGGTTCCGCGACGGAAAGCAGTCGGTGCCGCTGAACAACCTGAGCATCCTGAAGCAGCAGGGGAACTGGCTCGTCGGGACGATCCCGAGCGTCATCCTGAACTTCCTCAAGAGCGACTCGGACAGCAGGTCGCTGGCCAAGCCGCAGCTCAGGGTGACCGAGGGCGAGAAAGCCGAGATCCTCATCGGCCAGCGGATCCCGATCCCGACGACGTCCTTCAACACGTCCCAGACCATCGGCGGCAACATCGTCCCGATCACGTCGTTCACCTACCAGAACGTTGGGATCACGGTCCAGCTCGAGCCCAGGGTCCACCACAACAAGGAAGTCACGCTCAAGCTGGACGTCGAGATCTCGAGCCTCGCGGGTAGCATCGCGGTCTCCGGAGGAGTGTCCCAGCCGATCATCGGGACCCGGAACATCAAGACGGTCATCAGGCTCAGGGACGGCGAGACGAACCTCCTGGCGGGCCTCATCAAGCGCGACGAGTCCGAGGCGCGGACGGGCATCCCCGGACTCTCGGAGATCCCGGGCCTCGGGAGGGTATTCAGCAACAACGACTCCCAGAAGTCCGAGACGGACATCGTGATGACGCTGACCCCGTACATCATCCGCATCCCGGACATCACCGAGTCGGACCTCACCCCGCTGTGGGTGGGCACCGAGGACAACATGCGGCTCCGCCTGCCGGCGCGAAACCCGTTCAACGAGTCGCCGTTCTCTCCCACCGAGGAGGGAGCTCCGGAAGGCGGGACCGCGACCGCGCCAGGGGGCGCGACGGGAGGAGGGGGCGAGTCCTTCGTCGGGACCACCTCGGGCGGGGTGGAGCGAGCTCCGGTCACCACGCCGACGACGACGGAGCCCACCACTTCTCCCGCGGATCAGGGGGGCGGCACCGAGGTCACGCCGGCGCCCGAGAACCCCGAGGTTCCGACCCAGCCCGCTACGTCCCCTGAGACGACGAAGCCCCTCACGCCCGCGGTGGTCCGGCTCGTCCCTTCGGCCCCGTCGTACAGGGTGGGAGACCGCGTGGTCGTGGAGGTCCGGATCGAGAACGCGACCGGGGCCAGCTCGGTGCCGTTCCATCTGAGATACAACCGGCAAGCGCTGGAATTCGTTCCACCGGGAATCAAGGGGCCGTTCCTCGGGAGCGACGGGAACGACCCGGTATTCCTGGCGAACGACATCGCGGGGGGCGGAGAGGTCGTGGTGGGGCTCTCCCGTCTCGGCGGCGGCGAGGGGGTGAGCGGATCCGGGATCCTGGCGACCTTCGGTTTCCAGGCCATCAACGCGGGGGACTGCAATTTCGCCTTCACCGGAGCGAGTGTCAAGGACTCCCAGGCGAAGAACCTCCCGTCGAGCTTCCTTTCTGCGGCGGTCCAGGTAGGGCCCTGAGGCGGAGGCGGCGGTGATTCCGAGGCGGCCCGGGGAAGCGTCGCGGCCGAGGGTGGAGGCGGGGGTGACTCTGATCGAGCTGATCTCGGTCACCGCGATCGTCCTGATCCTCGCCGGGGTCGCCCTGCCGGTGGCGAACACCTGGGTCAAGCGCCAGAAGGAGATGGAGTTGCGGCAGGCGCTTCGGCAGATCCGGGAGGCGATCGACAACTTCCAGGCCGACGTTCAGCGGGTTCCGAGCATGCGGCAGACGAAAATGAACGCCGTGAACCAGGACGGGTACCCCGAGAAGATCGAGTGGCTGTACGAGGGGTACGACATCGGGGACGCCGCGAAGACGCGTTTCAAGTACCTCCGGCGCCTCCCCCGGGACCCGATCACCGGAAAGCGGGAGTGGGCGACCCGCTCGAGCCACGACCGGCCCGACGCCCACTTCAGCGACGGGATCAACATCTTCGACGTGCGCTCGAACAGCAAGGCGGTCGCGCTCGACGGGACCAAGTACGCGGACTGGTAGGGAGGAGAACACCGTGCCGTCAGGAGAGGTACGCGACGGTATCGCGAGGCGGCGGTCGAGTGGATTCACTCTGATCGAGCTGCTCGTGGTGGTCGCCATCATCGGGATCGTCGTCACGGTCGCGTCGGGACAGTACCAGAGGTCGATCCGAAAGGCGCAGGAGGCGGTCCTCAGGGAGGACCTCTACATCATGCGCACCGCGATCAACCAGTACTTCGCCGACAAGGGCAAGTACCCCGCCGATCTGCGGGCGCTCGTGGACGACAGCTACCTCAGGGCGATCCCGGCGGACCCGATCACAAGGAGTTCCGACAGCTGGGTGACCGAGTTCGCGCAGGCGGACGAGAAGGACATCTCCCAGGAGCCGGGGATCGCCGACGTCAAGAGCGGGGCCTCGGGGCAGGCGCAGGACGGCACGAGCTTCTCGGAATGGTGAACGGAGGCGGCGGCGCCGCCTCGAGGAGGCCGGTCATGAACGGCAAGAGCAACTTGGTCCTGGCCACCGGGCTGATCGTCCTGGTCGCGGCGTTCGCGCCGGCTTGCGATAAGGGCGAGGTGCTGGCCCCGAAGGACGCGACGATAACCCTGACCGCAATTCCGACCCAGGTGGTCTTCGAGGCGGTCAATCCCAAGGAGAAGCACGTGTCGCTGACAGCGCAGGTGCTCGCGTCCGGCGGCTACCCGCAACCGGGAGTGGCCGTGAGGTTCGCCGCGGCCGTGGGAGATCTCGCGTCCAACGGCCTGCCCGTCACCACCAACGTCAACAGCGTCGCGCTCGACGTGCTGACGTTGCAGCCGGGCGCGCCAGCGTCCGTCGACGTCACCGCTGCTTCGGGAAGCCTTTCGCAGAAGGTCACGATCTCGACGTCGTCGGCGGCCTGCACGAACCTGGCGCCGACGGCGAACGCGGGCGCGGACCAGACGCTCCTGACGCATCCCCTCGGCACGTTCACCGTGAACTTGGACGGGTCGGGGTCCACGGGAGGGAGCTCGACGTACGACGACCAGCACTACATCTGGGATTGCGGCCCCGGCGGCGTCCTGGGTTCCGACCCCAATCACCTCAACGACAGTCGGTACGCGACGTGCACCTACACGGCCACCGTGACCGTGACGCCTCAGTCCTGGACGGTCACGCTCACCGTCAAGACCGACCCGATCTGCGACAACTCGACCCCGCCGGTTTGCGGGTGCCAGAAATCGGCGACCGATACCATGAAGGTCACCAACACCGCGCCGGCGGTAACTCCTTGAGGATCTCGGGGCGGGGAGGCCTCGCGATGAGAGGAAACGAGCGCCGAAGAGAGCGGGGCCACCTGATGGTGGGCCTCGTGGCCGCGGTGGCGATCCTGCTCATCATGAGCGTGGTGGCGGAGCAGGCGTGGCAGGACGTGCAGCGCCGCGATCTCGAGGCGGAGATGATCTTCAGGGCGCAGGACATCGTGAGGGCACTGAAGGTCTACCGCCAGGATCACGGCGGGCAGCTCCCCCTGGAGCTCAAGGCCATGATGGAGCCGGGGCCCGGCGGGCGGTACTGCCTCCGCAAGCTCTGGAAGGACCCGCTGGTCAAGGACGGGAAGTGGGGACTCCTCTTCGCGACGCCCCAGGGAGGGTTCATCGACCCGAACGCTCCTCCCGGCACGGACGCGACGGCAACGGGCGGAGGAGGGCTGGCCTCCGCCCTGCAGCCGCAGCTCCAGCAATCGCAGCAGCCGCAGCAGCAAGGCCTGCAGCAGCAGCCGCAGCAGCAGGCAGGCGGCGGTTTCAAGAACAGCTTCGCGGGGAGCGGGCAGGAGGCCACGGGGCTGCCCATCGCGGGCGTCAAGAGCCTCTGCAAGAAGAAGCCGTTCCGGATCCTGAACGACCAGACGGAATACGCCCTTTGGTACTTCACCGTGTTCGATCTCTCGCAAACCCAGACAGGCGGTGCCGCCGGCGGGATGGTGCCCGGCGGTCCCGGGATGGGCGGCGCCCCGGGGGCGGGGAAGAGCGCGCAGCTTCCCGGAGGCACCCCTCCGCCGGCCTTCGGCAAGGGAGGGAAGAAGAGCCTGCTCGGGAACTGACCCGGGCCTCGCCCCCTCGCTGGTCGGCCCGTCTGGGCTGCTATATACTCCGCCCCCCCGATTGAGGACGGTCGGGACGGCCGGGTGTCGGGCCGTCCGCGCCGTCCGTATTCATCCGGCGAGGGCGATGATCCGCAAGGAGAGGCTCGAAAACGGCCTGACCCTGATCACCGAGCGCATGCCGCACGTTCGCTCGGTGGCGATCGGGGTCTGGTTGCGCCAGGGCAGCCGGCACGAGCCCGCCGACCTGAACGGCGCCTCCCACTTCATCGAGCACCTGGTCTTCAAGGGGACCACGACCCGGTCGGCGCGCGAGATCGCGCTGGCCATGGACTCGGTGGGCGGGCAGATGGACGCCTTCACTTCGAAGGAGTACACCTGCTTCTACGCCAAGGTGCTGGACGAGCACGTCCCGGTGGCCGTGGATCTGCTGTCGGACATCGTGCTCAACCCCCGATTCGATCCCGCAGAGATGGAGCGGGAACGCAAGGTCGTGATGGAAGAGATCCGGATGGTGGAGGACACCCCGGAGGAGCTCGTCTACGACCTGTTCTCGAGCCACTTCTACCCCCGTCACCCGCTGGGACGCCCGATCCAGGGAACCGAGAGCACCGTGTCGGCCCTGACCCGGGTCCGACTTCTCCGTTTCTTCCACGGCGCCTATCGCCCGCGCAACATGCTCATCGCGGCGGCGGGAAACCTCCGGCACGACCGCTTTGCCCGGACGATCCGGCGCACGTTCGGGCCCATGAAGCCGGGCGAAGGCCCCGTCCGCCCGATCACCCGCCCCAGGCCGCATCCGGGGATCGCCACCCGTCCGAAGCGCGAGCTGGAGCAGCTCCACCTGGTGCTGGGGGTCCCCGGGTTCCCGGAGAGATTCGGGGATCGGTACTCGCTGTTCGTGCTCAACGCGCTGTTCGGAGGCACCATGTCCTCGCGCCTCTTCCAGAAGATCCGGGAGGAGCGGGGCCTCGCGTACAGCGTGTACTCCGCCGTGAACGCGTTCGCCGACACCGGCCTGCTCATGGTGTACGCCGCCACGAGCCCGTCCAAGGGGAGAGAGGTCCTGCGCCTGATCCTCGACGAGGTGGCGGACCTCACCGAGCGGAGGCCGGATCCGGCCGAGACTTCGGTCGCCAAAGAGCACCTCAAAGGGAGCCTGATGCTCTCCCTCGAGTCGACCGTGAGCCGGATGTCCAACCTTGCCCGCCAGGAGATCTACTTCGGGCGGCAGTTCTCGCTCGCCGAGACGATTCGCGGCGTCGAGGCCGTTTCCCCGGCGAGCATCCATCGCATCGCGAGGAGGCTGTTCGAGAATCGGCGCCTCGCCGTGGCCGCGGTGGGGCGGACGTCGAACCTCAGGCTCGGGCGCGGGATGCTCGGGCCGTGAGTCGGGAGATCCCCGCGCGCGTTCTGGTCCTCCGCCTCGCCGAGGCGCGGGATCTCCCGTTTCCCAGGCGCGCCACGGACCGGTCCGCCGGATTCGATCTGCGCGCGCGCCTCGACGCGCCGCTGACGATTCCCCCGGGCGAGCGCGTGTTGGTCCCGACGGGAATCGCCATCGCGCTCCCCGAGGGGTACGAGGCGCAGGTGCGTCCCCGAAGCGGTCTCGCCGTCCAGCGCGGACTCACGCTCCTGAACGCGCCCGGGACGGTGGACGCGGACTACCGCGGCGAGGTCGGCGTCGTGATGATCAACTTGGGTGCCGAGCCGGCGACCATCGGCCGGGGGGACCGGATCGCCCAGATGGTGGTACAACGGGTTCCCGCGGTCGAGCTCGTCGAGGCGGATTCGCTCCCCGGGACCGAACGAGGGCCCGGCGGGTTCGGCCACACCGGGACCTTCTAGGAGAAGGGGTGGCCGTCCGGATCCTTCCCCTGGGCAGCAGCTCCAGCGGCAACGCGATCCTGCTGGAATTCGGGAGCACGCGCCTGCTGGTGGACGCGGGGCTTTCCTCGCGCGAGCTCACGTGTCGGCTCGAGGCGGTGGGCGTCTCTCCCAGCGCCCTCTCGTGCATCTTGCTGACCCACGAGCATCACGACCACAGCCGGGGCGTCGAGCGGTTCTCCGCCCGCCACCGCGTGCCCGTCCTGTGCGTGCCCGAAACGCTCGAGGCCATGAACCTCTCGCCGATCCACCTGTCCGCCTGGAGCCCGATCGCTCCGGGACGCCCCTTCGACCTCGGCGGCGTCCGTGTGGATCCGTTCCCGGTCCCGCACGACGCCGCGGCTCCCGTCGGGTTCGTGCTCGCGGGGGAGGGGGTCCGGGTGGGAGTCGCGGTGGACCTCGGCTACGCGACGAACCTGGTGGTCGAGCGGCTCAGGGGATGCCACGTGCTTCTCGTGGAGTCCAACCACGACGACGGGATGCTCGAGGCGGGGCCGTACCCGTGGCAGCTCAAGCAGCGGATCGGCGGGCGGATGGGGCATCTGAGCAACGCCGACGCGGCGGCGCTTCTGGCCCGGGTGGCGGACGACGCCTGCCGCGCGGTGATCCTCGCGCACCTGTCCGAGAGGAACAACACCCCGGCCCTCGCGCGCTCCGCGGCATCGTCGGCCCTGGCGGTGGCCGGCCGGAAGCGGTACGAGATGCGGGTCGCCGAGGCCCGGCGGCCCAGCGTGGCGTTGGTGCTCTGACCCCTCTGGAGGCGACATGATCGAGAGGTACACGCGGCCCGAGATGGGGGGTCTCTGGACGGACGAGGCCCGGTTCGCGGCGTGGCTCGAGGTGGAGCTGGCCGTCTGCGAGGCGCTGGGCGTGCGGGGGATGATACCGGCGACCGACCTCGCGGTCATCCGCGAGAAGGCGGCGTTCGACCCGCGGCGGATCGCGGAGATCGAGGCGGAGGTCCGCCACGACGTGATCGCGTTCCTGACGAGCGTCTCCGAGAAAGTGGGACCGCCTTCCCGGCACATCCACTACGGGCTGACCTCATCGGACGTTCTCGACACCGCCCTCGCCCTCACGCTGGTTCGCGCCTCCGACCTCATCCTCGCGGACCTCGACCGCCTGTTGGCGGTTCTGAGACGCCGCGCCCAGGAGCACCGCCGTACGGTGATGGTCGGAAGGACCCACGGGATCCATGCCGAGCCCTACACCCTCGGTCTCAAGTTCGCCGGGTGGTACGCCGAGGCGGCGCGCCACCGCGAGCGCCTCGTGCTCGGCCGCGAGGAAGTGCGCTACGGCAAGATCTCGGGGGCGGTGGGGACGTACGCGCACCTGGGCCCGGAGGTGGAGGCCGACGTGCTTTCGCGCCTCGGTCTCCGCGTCGAGCCGGTGTCCACCCAGGTGGTTCCGCGCGACCGGCATGCCGTCTACGTGTCGCTGCTGGCGGTGCTCGCGTCGTCGGTGGACCGGATCGCCACCGAGATCCGGCACTTGCAGCGGACCGACGTGCGCGAGGTCGAGGAGCCGTTCGCGAGGGGGCAGAAAGGGTCGTCCGCGATGCCCCACAAACGGAACCCGGTGGGCTCGGAGAACCTCTCGGGGCTCGCGCGCCTGGTGCGCTCCTACGCCGGCGCCGCCCTGGAAAACGTCCCGCTCTGGCACGAGAGGGACATCTCCCATTCCTCGGTGGAGCGGGTGATCCTGCCGGACTCCACGATCCTCGTGGACTACATGCTGAACAGGCTCACCGGGATTCTCGACGGTCTCCTGGTCTACCCCGATGCGATGCGGGCGAACCTCGAGAAGACGCGGGGCCTCGTGTTCTCGCAGGCGGTGCTCCTCGCGCTGACTCGTGCCGGGATGAAGAGGGAGGCGGCCTACGCCGCCGTCCAGCGGAACGCGATGAAGGTGTGGGACGGAGAGGCCGGGTTCCGGGAACTCCTGGCCTCCGACCCGGAAGTTGCGGGGGTCCTCTCGAAGTCGGACCTCGATGCGGCGTTCGACGCGTCTCTCACGCTCCGGCACGTGGACGCGATCTTCGAGCGCGTGTTCGGGGAGTGAGCGCGCCGAGAGTATAATCTGCACTTCTCGCGGCAGGAGCGGCCGCCCGGCGGCGCCGATCCCGCGAGGCGCGGGAGCGTAAGGGACCGATGTGCGGGATCGTCGGGATCTTCGGGCGCCCTGAAGCCGCGAAGCTTGCCTACCTGGGGCTTTACGCCCTGCAGCACCGCGGACAGGAGTCCGCCGGGATCGTCACCGCGGATGGGCGGGAGTTGCATCGCCGCGCGGGGATGGGGCACGCGTCCGAGGTGTTCTCCCGGGAGATCCTCGCGGCGCTTCCGGGCGACTCGGCGCTCGGTCACGTCCGGTACTCGACCTACGGCGACTCGAACCCGGCGAACGCCCAGCCGTTCCTGGTGCGGCACCACCGGGGCCCGATCGCGGTAGCGCACAACGGCAATCTGGTGGACGCCGGGCTCCTTCGCGGCGATCTCGAGGGAGAGGGCTCCATCTTCCAGACCACGACGGACACCGAGGCGATTCTCCACCTGGTGGCGCGGTCGAGGGAGCCGGATGTCGTCGATGCCATCGTCGGCGCCCTGAGACAGGTGCGGGGGGCGTTCACGCTGGTGTTCCTGGTACCCGGCCGCCTCGTCGCCGTCCGCGACCCGCTGGGGTTTCGCCCGCTCTCGCTGGGAAGGATCGAGGGGGGCTGGGTCCTCGCCAGCGAGACCTGCGCCTTCGACCTCCTGGGCGCCGAGTGGGTCAAGGACCTCGATCGGGGAGAGGTCCTGGTCATCGACGTGGCGGGAGCGCACTCGTTTCGGCCGTTTCCCCCCGCGCGACCGGCGCCGTGCGCGTTCGAGCACGTGTACTTCGCGCGGCCCGACAGCGTGGTGTTCGGACGCTCCGTCCAGGCGGTCCGGAAGCAGCTGGGGGAGGAGCTGTTCCGCGAACAGCCGGCCGCCGCCGACCTGGTCGTGCCGGTTCCGGACTCGGGGAACTTCGCCGCCCACGGATACGCCCGGGCCTCGGGGATCCCGTTCGAGATGGGGCTCACGCGCAACCACTACGTCGGCCGGACCTTCATCGAGCCGAGCGTCGAGATCCGGAACTTCGGGGTCCGGGTGAAGCTCAACCCGGTCCGGGACATCCTCGACGGCCGCCGGATCGTGCTGATCGACGACTCGATCGTGCGCGGGACCACGAGCCGGAAGATCGTGCAGCTATGCCGGGATGTCGGGGCGACGGAGGTCCACATCCGGATCTCCTGCCCGCCGACCATCGGCCCCTGCTACTACGGTATCGACACGCCGCGCCGTGACGAGCTGATCGCCTCCCGTCACACGGTCGAAGAGATCCGCGAGCACGTCGGCGCGGACTCCCTGGGCTACCTGAGCCTCGGCGGGCTCCTCACGGCCCTGGAGGCCACGCCCGACTCGTTTTGCACCGCCTGCTGGACGGACGACCACCCGGTGGGGATCCCCAGGGCCGAGGCGGAGCAGCTCCGGCTGTTCGAGCGGGAGCCCCGCTGACGCGAGGCCATTGCCCGGCGGCAACCGACCCCCTGGCTCGCGGGGCCTGAGGGCGCCATGATTCGCGCGGGACGCCGGCGCGCGGTGGAGGTCCGATGAACGGCTCGGGACCCGAGGACGACGATCGGGGCGGCCTCACATACCGGGACGCGGGAGTGGACATCGACGCCCAGGACGAGGCACTCCGCCGGATCAAGTCGATGCTGCGCGCCACCCGGACGCCGGGGGTTCTCGCGGACCTGGGGGCGTTCGGCGGGATGTTCATGCCGGACCTGTCCGGGATGGCCCGGCCGGTCCTGGTGGCCTCGTGCGACGGCGTCGGCACGAAGCTCAAAGTCGCGTTCGCCGCCGGCGTGCACGACACGGTCGGTCGCGACCTGGTCAACCACTGCGTGAACGACATCCTGGTCCAGGGGGCGCGGCCGCTGTTCTTCCTCGACTACGTCGCCACGGGGAGGCTAAACCCCCGCATCCTCGCGTCCGTCGTCGAGGGGATCGCGCGGGGCTGTCGCGAGAACGGCTGCGCGCTGCTCGGAGGAGAGACCGCGGAGATGCCGGGCTTCTACGCCGAGGGGGAGTACGACGTCGCCGGGTTCATCGTGGGACTCGTGGACCGGGAGAAGGTCCTGGATGGGAGCCGGGTCGCCGAGGGAGACCTGCTGATCGGGCTTCCTTCCGCGGGTCTTCACACGAACGGCTACTCGCTGGCGCGGAAGATCCTCTTCGAGAGGCTGGCGCTGCAACCGAGCGATAGGATCCAGGATCTCGGCGGTACCGTCGCGGAATTTCTCCTCGCCGAGCACCGGTCGTACCTGCGCCTCCTCGAGTTGCCGCTGGATCGCGGTTGGCTCCATGCCCTCGCGCACGTCACCGGGGGAGGCCTCACCGACAACCTGCCGCGCATGCTCCCGGGCGCCATGGCGGCGAGGATCGACCCGCGAAGCTGGGACGTGCCCCCGCTGTTCCGGCTCCTCCAGCGCGAGGGGAAGGTGGACGACGCCGAGATGTTCCGCACGTTCAACATGGGGATCGGGATGGTGGCGGTCGCGTCCCCCGACCGGGCGGCAGAGCTCGCGGCCCATCTCGACGCGCTCGGCGAGCGCCACTTCCGGATCGGCCGGATCGTCCGTGGGGACGGGCGGGTGCACTATGCGTGACGCGCCCGCGCCCGCGAGGGTCGGGATCCTGATCTCGGGACGCGGTAGCAACATGGTCGCCCTCCTCGAGGCCATGCGCGACGGGAGGATTCCCGCCGAGGCCGCCGTGGTGATCTCCAACGTCCCCGGCGCGGCCGGGCTCGCCCGGGCCGAGGCGCTCGGCGTGCCGACCGCGGTGATCGACCACCAAGAGGTCCGGCCGCGGGAGGTGCACGAGCGCGTGGTCGTCGCGAAGCTCCGCGAACACGGCGCGGACCTCGTC
>JBGQAU010000146.1:0-2705 GCA_041494445.1 Acidobacteriota bacterium
GACGAGGAGTGACATGCCCGGCCCGGCGCGTGCCCGGACGAACCTGGCGCTGCTCGCGGCGCTCCTCTTCGGCCAGCTCCTCCTGATGTCCGGGAGCGCGAGGAACGACGCAGGCACCAGCGTGCTCGAGAACGGATTGGCCCGCGTGAGCCGCCCGGTGGTCGGGGCGACGCGAGCCCTCTCGGGAGGGTTCGCCGGGTTCTTCGTCTTCTGGCGGGAAATCCGAACCGCGCGGGAAGAGAACGTCCGGCTCAAGGCCGATCTCGGGCGCGCCCGCGGGGAGCTCGAGCGGTCGCGCGAGCAGTCCCTCGAGAATCAGCGGCTGAGGCGGCTGCTCGGGATGCGGGAGGACCTCGCTCCCCGATCGGCGGCGGCCTCGGTGGTGACGACGCACATGACCTCGCAGACCCGGATGATCGTGCTCGACCGCGGGACCGAGGCGGGCGTCAACCCCGACCAGGCGGTGGTCGCGTGGGGAGGGGCGGTGGGACGCGTCGTGACCGCCGGCGGAGAGTTCGCCAAAGTGCGGCTGCTCACCGATCCCAACAGCGGGGTCGCCGGCGTCGTGCAGAGAAGCCGCGCCGAGGGGATGGTGCTGGGCCGGGGCGACGGATCCCTGGAGATGCTCTACGTCCCCAAGTACGCCGACGTCACGATCGGAGATCGCGTCGTGACCTCCGGGCTCGACGGGGTGTTCCCCCGGGGATTCGGCATCGGGCGGGTGACGCTCGTGGCGGATGTCGCCGGCGCGACCAAGGCGATCCGCCTCGAGCCCGAAGTGGATTTCCGCTCGCTCGAGGAGGTGCTCGTACTCCTTCAGCCGGTCGGGGGCTCCGTTCTGGCGCCGCCCGATGAGGAAGGGGCGCATTGACGCTGATCCGCGCCGCGATCTCGCTCGTCCTCGCCCTCGCCGCGGAGATCGCGATCGGCCGGTGGGCGCCGTCGATCCGCGCCTACGTGGACGTCATGATGGTGCCGGTCGCCTGGTACGGCATCGTGCGGTCTCAGCGGGCGGCCATGTTCGCGGGCTGCGCCGCCGGACTCCTTCAGGACGCATGGTTCGAGACCGGCGCGTTCGGGATCAACGGCTTCGTGAAGACGCTGCTCGGCTGGGCGCTCGGCGGGCTGGGGGGGACGTTGGACCTCAACCAGGCGGCGGCGCGGATGGCGGCGGGTGCCGTGCTTTCCGTCGCCGGCCGCGTCCTGGAAGTCGGTCTGCTCAAGCTGCTGGACCGGGCCGCGGGGCCGCTCGTGCCTTTGGATCTCCTGGTCCGTGCCGTGGCGGGCGGGTTGCTGGTGGTCTTCGTTTTCGCCATCTTGGACCGTGTGAGGGGGAAAGAGGCGGTCCGGCGCAGGGCCGGCTGAACGAATGGATTACCGGGAAAGGTGGGAGCACAAGGAGTACCTGCTCGAGCGGCGGCTCGTCCGGCGCGTGACCCTGTTCCACTTCGGGCTGGTCCTCCTTCTCCTGGCCTACCTGTTGACATTCTGGTACCTCCAGGTGATCCAGGGGACGGAGTACGCCCAGCTCGCCGAGAACAATCGGCTGCGGCGGATCCCGCTCCCGCCGACCCGCGGAGTGATCTTCGACCGCCGGAACGAGGTGGTCGCTTCCACTCGCCCGTCGCTGAACCTGGTCCTGAGGCGCGACGGGCTCAAGGACGCCGAGGGGCAGCTTCGGCGCCTCGACGCGGTACTCGGCGTCCCCTATGCCGAGCTGCACGACGCCCTGCAAGCCATGAGCGATCGTCCCACGTTCGAGCCGCTCGTGGTCAAGGAGGACGTCGGCCTCCCCGACCTCGCGAAGATCGAGGCGCGCAGGGAGTGGTTCCCGTCGGTGGAGGTGGAGCAGACGGCGCGGCGGGACTACCCCGACCGGCGGGCGGTAGCCCACGCGGTGGGCTACGTCGGGGAGGTGGGCGAGTCCCAGCTCCTCGCGCAGCCCGCCGAGGGGACGCTGGAGCTCGGCGACATCGTCGGCAAGTCCGGTGTGGAGAGGTCGTACGACGACCTTCTCCGGGGTCGGCGGGGATGGAAGCTCGTTACCGTGAACAGCCTCGGCCGCCAGCTCGGCGAGGCGCAGAACGGGCAGGCGCCGGAAGATGGCCGTCAGGTGCGGGTCACCCTCGACCTCAGGCTCCAGCGGGCGCTGATGGAGGCGCTGGGCGAGGAGGTGGGAGCGGGAGTGTTCCTCGACCCGTGGACCGGCGACGTGCTCGCCCTGGCTTCGTCGCCGGCGTACGACCCCAACGTCTTCGCTTCCCACGTGACGCCGGCGATCTGGCAGACCCTGGTCCACGACCCGCGGCGGCCGCTTCAGGACCGGGCCATCGGCAGCTTCTACGCGCCGGGCTCCACCTTCAAGGTGTTGATGTCGATCGCGGGGCTCGAGTCGGGGGCGATTTCCCCCTCGACGGTCCTCCACTGCGGGGGATCGATCAACATGTACGGTCGCCAGTTCGTCTGCTGGAAGAAGGGAGGCCACGGTGCTGTGGACGTCCACCGCGCGCTCGTCCAGTCGTGCAACGTATTTTTCTATCAGGTCGGGCGGGCGGCGGGGATCGAAACGATCGCCCGCTACGCCGACCTCTTCAACATCGGGAGGCCCACCGGGATCGACCTGCCTGGGGAAGCCGCCGGCGTGCTGCCGTCGCCGGCCTGGAAGATGCGGACCCGCGGAGAACCCTGGTACGCGGGCGAAACGA
>JBGQAU010000118.1:0-6472 GCA_041494445.1 Acidobacteriota bacterium
GGCCTCCGATGACAAGGTCGGCCTCAAGGGCTCCATCGACCGCGGGACCTGGGTCCAGACCAAGTTCGATCTCTCCCGGTACCGTGGGCGCCGGGTGAACATCCGGCTCCTGACTTCCACGATCAAGATCTACGACATCACTGATCCGATCACCTTCGGCTTCTCCAACAACAGCATCCGCGACGACGGCTGGTACGTCGACGACGTTCAGATCTCGAACACGCTGACGTCCCCCGCCACCTTGCAGGCGGACACCAAGGACAGCAGCAGCTTCCCGGCATGTCCGGCGAATTGCACCGCGGTGACCGCTAGCCTCACGGCCAGCCCGGCGAGCACCAGCGCGCCCGGTCAGGTCGTCGTTCTGGACGCCAGCGGCTCGTTCGCGAACATGTGCAGCGGCGGCGTGCTCCAGTTCCAGTTCTACGCCAACGGGGCGCTGCAGCGAGACTGGACGGACAACGCGTCCTTCACCGACGTGCCGCCCATTTCGACGGCGTACTCGGTGGACGTCCGCTGCAGTACCGTGAAGACCTGCCTGGCCTCGGCTGCGACCACGGTCGTCGTGGGCTGCCCGGCCGGCACCAACACATGGGTCGGGCCTCTCCTCGTCAACAAGACGAGCGGGCTCGGCGGCGCGGAGCCGGACCAGAACCTCACGGTCTCCTGGACTAACTCCTGGACCGACCTGATCCGGGGCGACCTGAGCCTGCTCCGGACCGGCGCCACGTACAACGGAAGCGTCCTGGCGTGCGGGCTCTCCAACGTGAAGGTCGCGTCCGCAACCGACAACACCGTCCTCGCGACGGGAGGCGGGTACTACTTCCTGGCGCGAGGCGCGTACTGCAATGTCGCTTCGACGCCCATGCCGGTCCCAGCCACATACTCGACCGGCGCGCCGAAGGAGAAGGGCTCCGCGCTCGTCCCGAAGACGCGCGATGGGCAGATCGGCATCGACGTGAAGGACTGCCCCTGATCCCTAGCGATTAAGGTCTTTCCTCGGAAGGGGGAGGGACTACGGTCCCTCCCCCTTTTCTTTCATGGTGGTGCAAGGAATGTCGAGGCGCGGGGGGACGGGGATCTCACGGCTCGATCAAGCGATGGATCATCGCGGGCGTCGTCGGATCCGGCTTGCGTTCCGACGCGCCCTTGACGAAGTTCCGCCACGCCATCACGGAGGTGCGACGGCGGGTCAGAAGAGCGCAGACGGATCGCTCCCCTGCAAGTGCTCGCGTGCGCGCCGGGTCGCGCGGCGACCGCGCGGGGTGCGGTCGAGGAATCCGATCTGCAGGAGGTACGGCTCGTAGATGTCCTCGAGAGTGCCGGGGTCCTCCCCCACCGCGGCGGCGAGCGTGCCGAGACCGACGGGGCCTCCGTCGAACTTCTCGATCACGGCTCTCAAGATCCTCCGGTCCACCTCGTCGAGGCCGTACCGGTCCACCTGGAGCCGCTCCAGCGCCTCGGCGGCCGTTCGCTCGGTGATGGCCGCCTCATCGGCGACCTGCGCGAAATCGCGAACCCTTCGGAGAAGGCGGTTGGTGATTCGCGGGGTGCCCCGGGATCGTCGGGCGATCTCCCCGGCCCCCGCGGCATCCAGGGGAATGCCGAGGATCCCGGCCGAGCGCCGGGCGATCGTCGCCAGGTCGGTGGCGGCGTAGTAGTCGAGGTGGTGAACGATCCCGAACCGGTCGCGGAGCGGACCCGACAGAAGCCCGCTGCGCGTGGTCGCCCCGACGAGGGTGAATCGCGGAAGATCCAGCCGCACCGTGCGGGCGTTGGGCCCCGCGCCGATCACGAGGTCGAGGGCGAAGTCCTCCATCGCAGGGTAGAGGATCTCCTCGACGACGTGTCCCAGGCGGTGAATCTCGTCGATGAACAGCACGTCGCCCGGCTGGAGATTGGTCAGGATCGCGGCGAGATCGCCGGGCCGCTCGATGGCGGGCCCCGAGGTGACGCGGATCTGACCGCCCATCTCCCGCGCGACGACGTGCGCCAGGGTCGTCTTCCCGAGGCCGGGAGGCCCGTAGAACAGCACGTGGTCCAGCGGCTCGCCTCGCTGCCTCGCCGCCTGAAGGAAGACCGCCAGGTTCGCCTTCAACGTCTCCTGTCCGACGTACTCCGCGAGGGTTCGGGGACGGAGCGTCGTCTCGAACGAGGCTTCGTCCGCGTCGGCGCCGCCGCGAACGAGCCCGTCGTCGGTCACGCTCCCCCCCGCTGCCGGACGAGCCCGCGAAGGGCGGCCTTGAGGACGGACTCGATCGTGGCGGCTTCCCCGAGATCCGCGAGCGCGCGATCCACCGCGCGGATCGAGGCGTCGAGCGAGTACCCCAGGTGCTCGAGGGCGAGGATGGCGTCGGATCGGACGCCTCGCGGCTCCTGTGGAGCGGCGGGCCCTCCTTCGCCTCCGGCCCGACCGCGCCGCGGACGCGTCTCCCGGTCGAGCCGGTCCCGGAGCTCGAGCATCACCCGCTCCGCGGTCTTTCGCCCGATACCCGGGATCCGCTCGAGCTGCCCCCGGTCCCCGTCGCGGACGGCCCGCTCGAGGTCGCGGACTCCGATGCCCGACAGCACGGCAAGGGCGGTGCGCGGCCCGATACCCGAGATCCCGATCAGCCGCTCGAAGGCGCGGCGCTCGTCCGGGCTCGCGAATCCGAACAGGAGAAGAGCGTCCTCGCGCACGTGGGTGTGAACATGCAGCGTGACGGGCCCCTCGCCGCCCTCACGCAGCGCATAGAAGGTACTCAAGGGTATCTGAAGGAAGTAGCCGACGCCGCCGACGTCCATGACGACCGAGCCCGGCGAGCACTCCGCGATGGTTCCGGTGAGTCTGCCGATCATGCTCGCCCGCACCCCCGGCCGTTCACGAGCGGGAATCATAGCATGCCCCTCGCGGGTCCGGAATCAGCGGCGACGCTTCGCAGCGCTCGAGACCGCGGCCCGGTAGCGGAGGGTGACGAGGTGGCAGAGCGCGACGGCGATGGCGTCGCTCTCGTCGGTGAGACCGCTACCGGCCCATTCCCGGCCGAGCAGGCGTCTCACCATCGTCCGGACCTGCTCCTTGTCCGCCCGTCCGCCGCCGGTGACGGCCATCTTCACCGTCGCCGGCGTGTACTCGGTCACCGGGACGGCGGAGGCGCCCAGCACCGCCAGGACCACGCCGCGAGCATGGGCGAGCTGAAGGGCGGCCCGGGCGTTGGCCCCGTGGAACGGCGCCTCGACGGCGGAGCCGGTGGGCGCGAGCCGACCCACGAGACTCCCGAACTCCACGAGCAGCCGATGTAGCCGGTCGGGGAAGGCCCCGCGCGACGGGAGGCGGATCACGCCGCACTCGATCAGGGACGGCTCCTGCGCCGTTCCCCCCACGAGCCCCCAACCCGTGCGGAACGATCCCGGGTCCACACCGAGAACTCGGAGCGGTTCCGCCATCACCGGCCCCGGCGCGACGACCACGCGAGGAGGATCAGGAGACTTCGGCCTCGAGATCCGCTTCGTCGAATTCGAGGTTCGCGTACACGTGCTGGACGTCCTCGTGCTCCTCGAGGGCCTCGAGGAGCTTGACGCATTGGTGGGCACGCTTCCCGTCCAAGTGGACGACGTTCTGGGGGGCCATCACGACACCGGAGGTGAGGGTCGGGATGCTCGCCTTCTCCAACGCCTCCCGGACCGCGTTGAGCGCGGCGGGAGCGCAGGTCACTTCGAAGGTGTCCTCGTCCCGTCCGAGGTCGTCGGCGCCGGCCTCGAGGACGATCTCCATGAGGCGGTCCTCTTTAACCGCTCCGCCGGAGAGGGTGAACTGCCCCTTCTTCTCGAACATCCAGGAGACGCTGTTGGGCTGGCCGAGGTCTCCGCCGTGCTTGGTGAAGATGTGCCGGATCTCCGGAGTGGTGCGCATCTTGTTGTCCGTCAGGATCTCGACGTACACGGCCACTCCGCCGGGTCCGTACCCCTCGTACACGATCTCCTCGTACGTGACGCCGGGGAGCTCCCCCGTTCCCTTCTGGATGGCCCGCTTGATGTTGTCCGCGGGCATGTTCGCGGCCTTCGCGTCGACGATGGCCGTCCTGAGGCGCGCGTTGCCCGCCGAATCGCCCCCGCCGATCTTCGCCGCGATGGTGAGCTCCTTGATGAGCCGCGTGAAGATCTTGCCCCGCTTGGCATCCAGGGCGGCCTTCTTGTGCTTGATCGTGCTCCACTTGGAATGACCGGACATGCCTCACCTCGCCGCGCTATGGCGTCATTGTAGCACAGGGCTCTCGACCGCTTTCGGCCGCGTCGAGGCGGGCCGGCGTCGTTCGGCCGGCGGGGGGCGCTGCCCCGGGAGGTCGGCGGGCGGCCCTCGTCACCGCCAGGGGGGGCCGCGCCGTAGCGGGCGCGGACGCCGGTCCGGGGCGCGTGCGTCGCGGAAGGCAGGGTGACCGGCGGACGACCCCGCTCGGTCAGAACGTGTACCGCACGCCGATCTGCAGCGAGGTCCCGCTGTAGCGGATCGACCCGCCCCTGATGTAGTAGTAGGCGGGATCGAGAAGCCCGTCCGGCGTGACGGGCACGAACCCCTCGACGTCCTTGTTCTTCGCGTTGTAAGCCGCCATGTCGACGTTGGGGAGGAAGACGCATTTCGATATGTCGGAAATCGAGCACAACCCCGGAGCGGCCGCGGCGCCGTCGAAGACATCGGGGTTGATCCTGCGCCCTCCGTCCACGAGCCCGACGTTGGGAGCAAGCCACCTGGGATCCGTTTGAGCCCCCGCGTCGGTATAGGGATTGGAAATCAATACGGGGCCGTATCTCCCGGTGGCGTACTCGGAGCCTTCGACCGCCTGCCGGTTGGGCACGGAGATGCCCAGACTGCTCGAGCCGTTGAATCCGATGAAGAAGGAGCGCGACGCGGTCTCGTACCGGAGATCGGCGTAGAGCGACCACTTCCGCTTCAGACCGTACTCCATGCCTCCGACGACGTGCCACTCGAACGTGTTGTCCGCGGTGACCTTCGCGCCGGTGAGCGGGCCGATCGTCGAGGGCGCCTGAGGCTGCGTGGCGGGATACGGCGACACCCGGGTCTGCCCGCCCGTCAGGCCGTCCAACCTGTCGGAGAGCGTGTTGAGGGCTTCGCTCGGAGTGAAGCCGACCAGCTTGTAGCCGGCGCCGATGCCCAGGTACGGGTTGAGCCGCGCCTTGGGGCGCAAGCGCGCGATCGCGGTGACCTGCAGGGGGATCTGCGTCATCTTTCCTGCCGGCAGATCGTAGATCGAGTACTTGTGGCGCTCGATGGGCGCGATGGGCGTACCGAGGAACTCGGCCTGCATCTCGATCGCGCCGACGTCGCCCTTCTGATACCCCACGGACCCTTCCACCACGAAGAAGCGGTTGACCGCGTACTGGACCGACGCGACGACGCGGTCGCCCGGGCGGATCTGCAGGTCGCCGAGCGACGCGTTGTCGTTTCGCGGGTCCTCGATGTAGGTGACGAACTCTTCGTTCTGATTGACGATCGTCAGGATGTTCGCCGAATCGCTGGAGAGGCTGTCGCGAGTATTGAACTGGCCGACCGAAAGGCTCACCCGGATCTTCTTCTCGACCTCCTCGGCGCTCGCCGGGAGCGAGAGGATCAACGCGACGGCGCACAACACTACGGGCCAGGAACCAACGCTCCGTTTGCTCACGGCGCTCATCTCCGTGCATCGGCGGAACCGGTGGCCGCGAGGGCGCACACCCGGCCGCCGACGATGAATCGTGTTTATACCGTGGCTGCATGGCGGGGTCAAGGTTTCGGGGCGACGTTTGCTGCGAATCTTCCGCGCGGCCGGCTTGCCGCGAGGCGGCCGCGCGGGCACGGCTCCCGATAAAACGAAGGACCCGCCTTGCGGCGGGCCCTTCATGAAGAACAATCCCGGCAACGTCCTACTCTCCCACGCAGTTGCCCACGCAGTACCATCGGCGCTGAGGGGCTTAACGACCGTGTTCGGAATGGGAACGGGTGTGACCCCCTCGCTATGGTCACCGGGAAACCGAATCGTCAGGATCTCGAAATGCCATGGGGCATCGAAATTATGAAGCCAAGATCCATGGTCAAGCCTCACGGCCGATTAGTACCGGTAAGCTGAATGCGTTGCCGCACTTACACCTCCGGCCTATCAACCTCGTCGTCTCCGAGGGGCCTTTAGCCGCTTTCGCGGAGGGATACCTCATCTCTGGGAGGGCTTCGTGCTTAGATGCCTTCAGCGCTTATCCTTTCCGGACACAGCTACCCAGCGCTGCCCCTGGCGGAACAACTGGAACACTGGAGGTCCGTGGTTTCCGGTCCTCTCGTACTAGGAAACCATCCCATCAAGTATCCTGCGCCCACCGTAGATAGGGACCGAACTGTCTCACGACGTTCTAAACCCAGCTCACGTACCGCTTTAATCGGCGAACAGCCGAACCCTTGGGACCTGCTTCAGCCCCAGGATGCGATGAGCCGACATCGAGGTGCCAAACC
>JBGQAU010000010.1:0-50817 GCA_041494445.1 Acidobacteriota bacterium
AGCGGCCTAAGTCAACGGCGAGGACAGCCGATAGAGTCAACAGAGGGCGTGCCGCGACGCTCTGCTCGCTCTGTCGGTCTTCCTCGCCTTTGGTGTTTTGGCGGCGGCTGCCGTTTCCCAGTATATGCTTTTCTCTGCGTTCTCCGCGGTCTCTGCGGTGAATGCTTTGGCCTTACGCCTCGATGGCCGTGATGCGGACGGTCAGGTAGTGCTGCTTGTGGCCGATGTGGCGGCGCGAGGCCTTGCGCCGACCCATCACCGACGTCGTGGAGGTCTTCGAGGGCCAAGGCGCGCGCGGTGCGGAGGAGTGCGCGTTCGGGCTCGCGAGGTGCGACAAGGAAGCCCCCTGCCCCTTGCATCCGTTCTGGGAGAGCATCCGGGGGACCTACGGCGCGATGCTCCGCAAGACATCCATTGGAGATTTGACGGCGTTACGCCGTTAATATTTTTTTGAGACTTCACCACATCTGCACATGCGTTGAGAAGTGACGGGGAGCGCGACGGAGGAGGAGACGATGAGCAAGGCACTCGAAACCCTGATGGAAGAGCACCGCGTGATCGAGCAGGTGCTCGGTTCGCTCGAAACGTTCGCCGATCGGCTCGACAGCGTCGCGGACCCTCGGCAGGCCCTTCGCGATTATGGCCGGTTCTTCCGGGAGTTCGCGGACCGGTGTCATCACGCCAAGGAGGAGGACCGGCTGTTCGTCGAGATGGTGCGGCACGGCTTCCCTCGGGAGCACGGGCCGATCGCGGTGATGCTGTCGGACCACGTCGAGGGGCGCGCGCATGTCGGCGCGATCGCGAAGGCCGGCGAAGGCACCGGGCCTCTGTCGGCCGAGGAGCGTTCCTCCGTGCGCTTCCATGTCCGCGCCTACGTTCCGCTGCTCCGCTCCCACATCATGAAGGAGGACAACGTCCTCTACCCGATGGCGAGCCAGGCGCTCCCCTCGGACGTGATGGAGAAGCTCTCGCGGGAGTTCGAGGAGCACGAGCACAGCGCGATGGGTGAGGGAGCGCACGAGGAGCTGCACCGCCTCGCGGAGCGGCTGATCGAGTCGTACCCCCAGGCGGCGACCGCGGGGGGCGGCCCGTCGTGCCTCGGCTGCGGCGCGCATGCGGGCGAGGCGGAGCGATGATCGCGACGGGTCAGGGTCGCCCCCGGGAGGAACGTCGCACGAGCACCGATGCCCCGAAGCCGTTCGCGGAGGGGGTGGCCGGACCTACCCTGCCGGCGGTTCCGTCCCCTTAGGCTCCTCCGGGCGGACCTGGCTCTCGGCGAGCGAGGCCGTGGGTGGCGGCGCGAGCTGCCGGACCGTCGCCGCGAGATCGCGGATGTCGAACGGCTTCGAGAGGATCCTGGCTCCGCAACCGCGGACTCTCGTGACCAAACGGTCCTCCAGCGGATAGCCCGTCACGACCAGGGTCCTGCGGGCCAGCTCGGGTCTTGCGAGCGCCAGCTCCTCGAGCCAGTCGAGCGACGACTTTCCGGGCATTCCGACGTCCAGGACGAGCCCCTCGATCGGGGCCTGCCCGGCGATCCATTCCGCCTCCTCGACGCTCACCGCGGTGAGGCAGGTATGCCCTTCCTTCTCCAGCACGTCCTGGATCATCTCCGCGACGAACGGCTCATCATCGATGGCCAGAATCACCATTGGCTTTCCCCGGAACCCGTGCCGCCGCGCCAGGTGGATGTCGGGCCACGGGCGCGCTCGCCGGCCCTTGTCGGTGGAAACGTTACGCGACTGGGGCCCGTCGGTGCGATGGCACCGTGAAGTTGGGTTGCCTCGACGCAACCGTGGGATTGTGGCAGCGCAACCCGGCTTGCGCCGCCGGCGTATCCTTCCCCGCTGCTGGGAGTCCGTCGTCCTTCGGACGTGACCGCGCGTATCAATCAGCGCGTCGCCATCGGCGCGGGAGGGAACCGACATGCAGTCCCGACTCCTCACGGTCTCGATCCTTGCATCCCTCGCCGCCGTCGCGGGAGTCGCTGCCGTCGAGGTCCCGATCACCGGCCAGGTCGTCGGATCGGGCGGGAGCCCGCTCTCTGACGCTCAGGTGCTGCTGCTGCCGGTCGTCGATCCGGTCACGGCGGCGCGGCTCGACCGCGAGGGTCGCCTCCCCGAGCCCGCCGCAAAGGCAGTGACCACGTCCCAGGGCCTTTATCGCCTGACGGCGCCCAGGGCGGGGATCTACCGAGTCCGGGTCGAGGCGCCCGGCTTTGCGCCACGGCAATTCCTCCTCGTGCCGCTCCTCGAGCCGGCCGACCTCGTCGAGGCGAAGCTGGCGCGGGACACGGGCATCATCGTGCGTGTCGCCGACCGCGCGGGCGCTCCGATCGAGGGTGCGTCCGTCCACATCGCGGAGCCGGAGACTCGGTACGTGGCGGACTCGCGCTGGATGGTCCCTCCCTCGACGGTCTTCACCGGCAAGGACGGCACGGCCCATCTCGCGCGCGCGGAAACGGACCTGACCGTCCTCACGATCTCGGCCCCGGGCTACCTCCTGGCAGAGCGTCGCGGAATCCGCGGCAACTCCTTCACGGTGAAGCTCGAGAAGGGGCAGCCGGTCGCGATCGAGGTCAAGGACGTCGGCGGTGCCCCGGTCCCCGGCGTCCTCGCGGTGACGGGCCCCACGAACCACCCTCTCGGCTCGACCGACGCGAACGGCCGCCTGGGCCTCGCCGTCCCGCCGCGAGGCGAGGTCCCGTTGACGCTGCTCGCGGCAGACGGACGGCAGATCGAGGCGCGGATCTCGCCCCCGCCCAAGGACCGCCCCGGCCCGCTCCGGCTCGTGCTCCCCGAGCGCCTCACGCTGTCTGGGCGGGTGATCGACCTCGAGACCCGTCGCCCCCTCGCCGGGGCGCTGGTCTGGAACGAGGGGCGTCCGTGGGAAGCGGTCCCCACCGACGACTCGGGCGGCTACGCGCTCGGCGCCGATCGGGGGACGGGCGACATCCTCGAGGGCGGGGCACCGGGTTACCTCCGCAGCGAGCCACGCATGCTCACCGCGCCGCCGCGCGGCCGCCCCGGCCCCACTCTCGCGCTGGAGCCCGCCGCTGCGGTGGAGGGCGTGGTCGTGGATGCCCACGGGCAGCCCGTTGCCGGCGCCGACGTGAGCGTGGTCCGCCGCATGGAGGGCGGTCGCTTTCAGTTCTTCATCGGGGGGCGGCCCGACACACCGCACGCCATGACCTCCTCCCGCGGGCGGTTCCGCCTCAGCCCGGTGGATGCTTCCCCGCGCTACGACCTGACCGTGTCCGCGAAGGGCTTCGCGCCGGCCTCCCGGGAGCTCCCACCTCTCGAGCGGCGGCGCACGCTGGACATTCAGCGTATCGAGCTGGCGCGAGGGAGGAAGGCGTTGGGCCGCGTCCTGGACGGCGAGAAACGGCCGATCCGGGATGCGAGCGTCCTGATACGACCCGCGCTGCGGCGCGGCGAGCCGGTGTTCGTGGCCAAGGCCTCCGGCGGCGCCGCGAAACCCGAGGAGCGCACCGCGGTCAGCGATGCGAGCGGCCGCTTCGAGATCGCGGCGCTTGCGGCCGGGACCTTCGATCTCGAGGTCCGCCGCAAGGGGTTCGCGCGAAAGACCCTGGAGCGAGTCGAGGTCGCGGACGCGGCCGAGCCCGCGGATCTCGGCGACATCGTCCTGGCTCCCGGCGAGCGGATCCAGGGCAGGGTCGCGGACCCGTCCGGCAAGCCGATCGACGGGGTCGAGATCTCGATAGGGAAGGACGCGGCGGGGCCGATGGGGTTCGGCCCCGGTCCGTCGGGCCCGCCCGACGCGGTCACCGGCCCCGACGGCTGGTTCTCCATCGAAGACCTTCTCCGCGGGGAGGCGCTGGCCCTCGCGTTCGCCCGAACCGGTTATCTCGCGAAGCGCCAGACCGGCATCGCGGTCCCGGGACGAGATCCGCTCGAGGTCGTGCTCCACCCGTCCTCCAAGGTCTCCGGCGCGGTCGTGGACCTGGATTCGAAGCCGGTGCCGTTCGCTCAGGTAACGCTCACCCAGCAGCGAGGAGGCGGGGTCGGCGGCCAGCGGATGATGATGGTGATGAGGCGCCAGAGCGCCGCCGACGGCGCCGGCCGATTCCTGTTCGAGGACGTCGAGCCCGGCAAGATCGATCTGGCGGCGAACGCGACCGGCTGGCAGAAAGCCAAGCTCGACGACCTCGAGGTGACCGAGGGGCAGGACCTCACCGGCGTCGAGATCCCCCTGAAGCCGGGAGCGAGCGTCGAGGGGCGCGTGCTCGCCCCCGACGGGCAACCCGCGGTGGGGGCCGAGGTCTCGAAGGTGGCGGAGCAGGCGGAGATGGTTCGTTTCCGCGGGACCGCCACCGACGGCGACGGGAACTATCGGATCGAGGGGCTCGCGCCAGGAAAGGTCTCCGTCGAAGCGACCCACGAAAGCTGGGCGCGTGTCGTCAGGGACATCGAGGCTCGCCCCGGGACGAACACGCTCGACCTGCAGTTCCAAGGGGGCCAGGACGTCTCCGGCCGGGTCTTGGACGTCGCCGGCGCTCCGATCGCCGCGGCCTGGGTGCGGCTCGCCGCACCGGGGCATTTCTTCGGCGGTCCCGACGCCACCTCGGGCTCCGACGGCTCCTTCAAGTTCGAGAGCGTGGGCGCAGGGGACTACGAGCTGTCGGCGGGGAAGCGAGGATTCGCCTCTCCCGCCGAGGGGACCGCGGTGCACGTCGCCGACGCGCCCGTCGCGGGCCTCGAGGTGAGGCTCGCCGCCGGCGCCGTGCTGACGGGGGCGATCTCCGGGCTCGACCCCGACAAGCTCGCGCAGGTCGAGGTGCATGCGGCGAAGGCCGGAGAGCCCTGGCCTCGCTCCGATTCGTCGGTGGACCGCCAGGGGCACTATCGGATCGACGACCTCGCCGCGGGGTCGTGGCGGGTCTCCGCGTCCCATCCGCCGAGCGGGCAGCAGGCGCGGGGCGACGTGACGATTCCGCCCGGCGCCACCGAGGCGAGCCTCGACCTCCGGATCGGTGGCGGGCTCACGCTCTCGGGACGCGTCGTGCAGGGAGAGGCGTCCGTCGCCGGCGCAGACGTGTTCGCCCAGGGGGCCGACGTGGACTCCTCGGGCCGCGGCCGCACGGACTCCAATGGCCGATTCAGCGTGGGGGGCCTGGAGCCCGGCACGTACCGCCTCGAATTGAACCAGTGGGAGAGCGGCCTCTTCCACGAGGAGACCGTCGAGGTGAGCGCCCCGCGCGAGATCGTCGTCCGGGTCCCGACCGCGCGTGTCTCGGGACGGGTCGTGGACTCCACGGACCGCCGCCCGGTCTCCGGCGCTCGCGTCGCAGTCGATCCGCAGGACGGGGACACCCAGGGCAGTTCGTCCTTCCGCCTCGACCGCTCCGCGACCACCGACCTCGACGGTCGGTTCGCCATCGCCAACGTCTCGGACGGCGCGTGGAGGCTCACCGCAACCGCGCAGGGGTACGCGGCGCAGACGACCACGGCGACCGTGAAGAGCGGCCATGACGTCGAGAACGTCGGCCTCGCGCTCGAACCGACGGAAGGCCTCTCGCTCGAGGTCTTGTTGCCTTCGGGGCGCTCGCCGGACGAGGTGGTGGTCGCCGTTCTCGATCCCGGGGGACGCGCGGTCGTCAGCGGCAGCTTCGCGACCGGCGAGAACGGCCGCGTGCGGCTCTCGACCGTTCCGACGGGATCGTGGGACCTCCTCGTCGGCGCGAGCGGGAGCGGAACCGCCTCGCTCCGCGTGTCGGCGCCGGGCGGACCGGTCCTCGTGGCGCTGCCGCCAGCGTGCACGCTCGACGTGAGCGTGCCCGGGCTCGAAGGGTCCCAGGCCGTGGCGACCGCGACGGTCACCGGGGCCGACGGCCGACCGTTCCGGGAGCTGGCCAGGTACGACGATCCCCGGGGCCAGTGGCGCCTCACGGCGGGCCGGGTCCGGATCGAGGACCTTCCGCCGGGCACGTGGACGGTGTCCGTCTCCGCCTCCGACGGGAGGACCTGGAATGGGTCGGCGCAGACGACGCCGGGGACGCCGACGCCTCTGACGCTGGAATAGAAGCAGAGGTCAGACCTTTTCCAGGACCACCGCGGTGCCGTAGCAGAGCACCTCGGTCACGCTCTGCATCACCTCGTTCGCGTCGTACCGGACGCCGATCACCGCGTTCGCGCCGAGCTGCTCCGCGTGCGCCACCATCAGCTCGAACGCGTCGGCGCGCGTCTTCTCGCACAGCTCGGTGAACAGCGTGATGTTCCCGCCGGCGAGCGTCTGGAGCGCCGCGCCCACGGTGCCGAACACCGAGCGCGAGCGGACCGTGACGCCGCGCACGACCCCGAGGTTCGTCTTGATCCGGTACCCGTCGAGCGTGAACGCTGTCGTGGTCATCGAGTGCTGCATGAAGGTCCCCCTTTCCCCTGAACCGGATCCGTTCTCATCTTCTTGGCCGCTCATCCGCGCCCACGCTCCCTCACGGGGCCCGGGAAGGCCGCCCGCGTCTTCTTGCGCCGCAGGAAGAAGATCAGGAGCGCCAGACCGGCGACCTGAGCGACGCCCACGAGCGCTCCGACCAGACCGAAGATCCACCCGGAGGCTCCCGAGTCGCCGGCGGCATCGGAGAAGGCCGACCGCAATCCCCACACCGACGCGATCGTGCCGGCGAGGGCGAGCCAGCAGATCCCCTCCAGCGCCAGGCGCGCCCACGCCCGGAGTCGCAGGAGGCCTATCCCGATGGCGAGATGCGCCGCGCCCAGGACGGCCTGGCCGAGGGCGTACGTGGTCCAGTGGGTGCGAATCCAGCGCATGCCCGCGAGATCGTCGGGAAGCGCCGACACCGCCGGTCCGAAGGCCTCGGGGACAAGAAGCCAGAGGGCGAGGGACAACGCCGCGGCTCCCAGGAGGAAGGCCCCGAATGCGAGGCAGCTCCATCCGACCGCCTTGACTCCCCTGTGTGCTCCGCCTGCGTCCATCGCGCGATCCGGCCCTCCCTCACCCCGCATGGCTCCGGTTCGGAGGCGAGATCCCGTCTTCCCGGAACATCGGTGATTGTACGCCGCGAGGCGAGGGCGCCACGGACATAGATGCGGGCGGCCCCGGAAACGTCACGGTCGGGGGACGGGGAGCGAACCCGTCCCGATCCGCTACTTCAGAGACCGCAGATCGATCGATCCTGCGCTGGTGTGGATCCGGAGCACCTCGCCCCCCTTGCCGATCGTCCCGTGGACGCTCGATCTGCCGATGGTGCCCGTGACCTGCAGCGGGAAGTCGGTCACGATCCGGCCCGCCGAGGTGGATGCGTCCACGGTGAGGCTCGCGGTGGAGTCCACCGTCACATCGACCGACCCCGCCGCGGTTTCCAGCTCGCCGCCCTTCGAGTTCCCGCGCGCGAACGACACCTCGATGGAGCCGCCGGACGTCCTGGCCATCACGCGCCCGCCGACGTTCGTCGCCTTGACGGAGCCGCCGGAGGTGCGCAACACCGCGTCGCCCGTGACGTCCCCGACCTCGACGTGGCCGCCGCTGGTGTGGGCCTCGAGCGGCCCGGCGATCGAGGAGGCGGTGATGCTCCCGCCGGAAGTCTCCACGGTCGCGTTCCCCTTGATCTCCCGGAGCGTGATGCTCCCGCCCGAGGTGTGGGCCTTGAGGCTCCCGGTCAGATCGTCCACCGAGATCGATCCGCCCGACGTGTGCACGTCGGCCGCCCCGGCGAGCCCGGAGGTCTCGATCGACCCGCCCGACGTGCGAACGGTGACGTTCGTGATCTTGGGCACCCGGATCTCGAAATGGACCGAGATGCCGCGGAGCCAGCCGGTGTCGATCTTCTTGCCGGTGATCCGCACCTCTCCGGGCGCCTCGTGGAACTCGAACTTGTAGCGCTTCTCCAAATCGTCCGACGTCGAGGTGACGACGACGTGAACGCCGGGTTCCGCGCTGCCTTTGACCGCGACGCTGCCCGCCTCCGTGTCCACGACGAGCTTCCCGCCGGGGGCGAGGGTCAAGTTCTTCTCGATCCGGCTCCCCGCGGCGGCGGGAAGGGCCAGCACGAGGACGAGGAAGGACAGTCCGAGCAACCGCATCGCGCGACAGTGTCGTGCCATGATCGCCTCCTTGATCGTTTCTCTCAGGATGGTACGCGCGAGGGGGCCCGGCGGTTCCAGGCTCCTAGCCTTTGACGAGGCTCCAGCTCTCGATTTTCAAGACGCCGAGGCGGGGGGAGAGCGTATAGCGGACGTGGAGCGTCTTGCGCTTCTCCACCCCCGTCCGGTTGTCCGCGCGGAGCGGCACCCGGACCCAGCGACCCTCGACGGAGATCACCGCGGCGGCGATCGCGTGCTCCTCGGCGGGGAAGTTCTGGGGGGTCTCCTCGACGTCCACCACCTCGAAGTTTCCTTCCTTGGTGACGATGCCCAGGTCCGGCTTGAACATCATCACGAAGAGCCCGACGACCACGACGCCGAGCACCGCGATGAACACCGTCCCCGCCACCCACATCCCGATTTTCCGCCAGAGCGGTTCCTTCTTGTGCGACGGGCCCTTCGGATACTTGACGAGGGAGGTCAGCATCCCGTGGGTCCTGCCGTGTTTCTTCTGCTTCATCGGGACACCGTGATGCGACGAGGATGAATGGCCTCGGGCCGACGGGAAATATAGCGCAAGCGGACGTGCGGCGGGGCCCCCGCAAAGAAGCCCCGCCACGGACGGCCGCCCGGCACGGGCCTCAGCTCCCCGGCTTCAATCCAAACTCTTCCTGAACCTCAGCGACGCCATCGCGAGCACGAAGATGCCGATCCCCGTGAGGATCGCCCCTTCCGGCCACAGTACGTCGATCCCCGAGCCCTTGAGGAAGATCCCGCGGACGACGTTGTTGTAGTACCGAAGCGGGATCACGACGGTCCCGTACTGGATGGCGACCGGCATGTTCTCGATCGGGAAGATGAGCCCCGAGAGGAGGATCATCGGCATCATGAACACGAACGCGGACGTCATCATCGCCTGCTGCTGCGTCCGCACCAGCGCGGACACGTAGAGGCCGAGGCCGAGCATCGTCATCAGAAACGGCACCGTCAGCAGCGCCAGGACCAGGAACGATCCCCGGAGAGGCACGCGGAACAGGAACACCACGAGTGCCGTGACCAGGACCAGGTCCACCATCCCGATCATGGCGAACGGGGCCAGCTTGCCGAGGATCATCTGCCACGGCCGGACCGGCGTCACACCGAGCTGCTCCAGCGTGCCGATCTCCTTCTCGCGCACCACGGCGACCGAGGGGAGGATCATCGTGATCAGCATGAGGGTCATCGCCAGGAGCGCGGGGACATAGAACCAGCGAGTGGTGAGGCCCGGGTTGTACCAGACCCGCGGGGTCATCTCGATGCTCTCCGCGGCGGGCGCCGTTCCGATCCCCGCGGCCTTCCGCCGGCTCGCGACGATCTCCGCCCCCACCGCGGTGACGATGCGCGACGCGTAGCCGAGGCCGACGACGGCCGAGTTCGCGTCGCTCCCGTCGGCGATCACCTGGACCTTCGGCGTGCGTCCCGCGGCGATCGCCTTCCCGTACCCCGCACCGATCACCAGGGCGACCTGCGCGCTCCCCCTCGCGAGCCACGGCTCGACCCTGCCCGTCTCGTCCTCGGCTCCGACGAGACGGAAGTACCCCGACCCTTCGAAGCGATCGAGGAGCGCCCGGCTCGCCTGCGTCCGGTCCTGGTCCACGAGGAGGAGCGGAATCTCCTTCACATCCATGTTCGCTGCGTAGCCAAGCGCCAGGAGCTGCATGATCGGGCCGACCACCAGCGCCGGGATCATTTTCTTGTCCCGCCGGAGCTGGATGAACTCCTTGACGATGACGTGAAGGAGAACGCGCACGGTCAGACCTCCCGTCGGACGAGCCGTACCCAGGCGACGCCCATCACGACCGAGGCGAAGAGCGCGAGGAAGGACATCTCGGGAAGATACGTTCCCAGGCCCGCCCCCTTCAGGATCACCCCCCGCAGGATCACGAGGTAGTACCGGGCGGGGACGATCCGGGTGATCGCCTGGATCACCGGCGGCATCGAGCGGATCGTGAAGATGAACCCGGAGAGGAAGATCGCCGGGAGCATCGAGGTCAGGAAGCCGACCTGGAACGCCATCGCCTGCGACCCGGCGAAGCTCGAAACCAGCAGGCCCCAGCCGAGCGCGCCGATCAGGTAGAGGAAGGTCGCGAGGAACAGGTCGAGGTAGGCCCCGCGGACGGTGAGGCCGAACAGGAGCCGCCCCGCGACCAGGATGACGACCGTCGCCGCCAGCGAGATTCCGAGGTACGGAAGCGTCTTTCCGGCGATCATCTCCCCGGGCCGGAGCGAGGTCACGCGGAGCTGCTCCATCGTACCTCGTTCCTTCTCCCGCACCACCGAGAGGGCCGTGGACAACACCGCCGTGACCGTCAGGATGAGGCCGATGAGCCCCGGGATCAGGAACAGGGTGGACTTGAGCTCCGGGTTGTACCAGACGCGCGGCTCGTAGCCGATCGGAACCGCCTCGATCGTCCCTCCCGCCAATCCGCGGGCGAGACGGACGTTGGCCGCCGTCACGAGGCCCGAGGCGTAGCCGAGCACCGTGGTGGCGGTGTTGGCGTCGGTCCCGTCGAGGATGAGCTGCACCTTCGCGGTGCGCCCCGCGGCCAGGTCGTCGGAGAAGCGCTCCGGGATCACCAGGATCGCCTTGGCGACTCGCCGCTGGGCGATTCGATCGAAGTCCGTTCCCGCCGGGAGGTCCGCCACGAGGTCGAAATAGGTCGAGTTGACGAACGAGGCGATGAGGTCGCGGCTCGCCGCGCTCCTGTCCAGGTCCTCAAGGGCAAGCCGGACGTGGCGCACGTCGAAATTCACCGCGTAGCCGTACAGGAGGAGCATCATCGCCGGCATCCCGAGGAGCAGCAGGAGACTCAACGGGTCCCGCGATGCCTGCCGCAGCTCCTTCAAGGCCACCGCGCCGATCTTCCTCATCGCGCGCCTCCCGCGGCGCGTGCCGCGTCCTCGCGCTCGATGTAGTGGATGAACACGTCCTCGAGCGACGGCACGATCCGCTCGGCCGACGCCGGGACGTTGCCGTCGCGCTCCAGCGTCTCCAGGACGAACCTGCGCCCTTCCGCCGCGTCCTCGACCACCACGTGGAGGCGCGTCCCGAACACCGAGGTCTCGAGCGCCCAAGGTTGCGCGTCGACCTGGCGGTAGGCATCGAGGAATCGCGGAGCGCTCACCTCCAGCACCGCCCGCCCCGCGAACACCTCCTTGAGGTCCTGCACGCTCCCGAGGGCCACGAGGCGCCCGGCGTGCATCAGAGCGATCCGGGCGCAGTGCTCGGCCTCGTCGAGGTAGTGGGTGGTCACGATCGCCGTGACTCCCTCCCCCGCCATCGCGTCGATCAGCCCCCAGAACCTCCTGCGCGAGATCGGATCCACGCCGGCGGTCGGCTCGTCGAGAAACACCAGCTTCGGGCGGTGCAGCACCGCGCAGGCCAGGGCGAGCCTCTGCTTCCAGCCGCCGGCGAGGGAGCCGGTCAGAAGATCCACCTTCCCCTCGAGCCCGGACATCGCGACGGCCCACGCCGATCGCTCCTCCGCTTCCTTCCCCTCGAGGCCGTAGACCCCGCCGAAGAACCGGAGGTTCTCGAGCACGGTGAGGTCGTCGTAGAGGCTGAACCTCTGCGTCATGTAGCCGATCCGCCGCTTCACGCCTTCCGGGTCCTTGGCGACGTCGATCCCGAGCACCGAAGCGCTCCCCCCGCTGGGCGTCAGCAGTCCCACGAGCATCCGGATCGCGGTGGACTTGCCGGCGCCGTTGCTCCCCAGGAGGCCGAACACCTCGCCGTCCTCGACGCAGAAGGAGAGGTCGTCCACCGCGGTGAACGCGCCGAACCGCTTGGTCAGCCCCCGGACCTCCAGCGCGCAGGCCACGACTACCTCCCGGTCGCGTGGTCGAGGCTCGCGAGGGCCAGGCGGAGCCGCGCGAGCGCCGCGGTCCTGTCGAGTCCCGCGTGCAGGAGCCCGGTCTCGGCGTCCAGCAGGTCCGAGGAGAGACCGACCCCCGCCTTGTAGCGGTCGGCGGAGACGCGGCGGTTTTCGCCGGCGGAGTCGAGGCTCCGCGACGCGACGTCCACGGCCCGGCGGGCCGTCCTCACGTCGAGGAAGCGGGCGGTGACGTCGAGCCGGATCCGTCGGTCGAGGTCGTCCATCTGCCGGCGGAGCGCGTCCGCCTGCGCCGCGGCCTGCGCCACCGCGGCCGAGGTCCGCCCGCCGTCGAACACGCTGAGCGAAAGGCCGACCCCCACGCTCCAGGTCGCGTTCCAGGCCTCCTCCGGCGGCAGGATCCGCGAGTTGGGATTCGCGTAGTCGTAGCCGGCGGACGCGTTGACCTGCGGGTGGCGGGAGGCGCGCTGTGCTTCGACCCGCGCCTCGGCCGCCGCGAGCCGCGCGCCGAGCGCCGCCCGCTCGGGGCGCGAGGCGAGCGCTGCCTGGACCAGCTTCTCGAAGTCCCCCTCCGGGGTCTCCGCCGCCGTGAGGGGCTCCGACGCTTCGACGCGAGAACCGGGCGGGAGGGCGAGCAGGCGCTCGAGGTTCGCGTTCGCGACCTCGAAGGCGTTGCCCGCCTCGAGGCTCGAAAGGTCCGCGCGATCGCGCTCCAGCTCGACCGCGAGGACCTCGTTGCGCGCCGCCATCCCGAACTTCTCGCGGTTCCTGGCGTCGACGAGGTGCGCCTCGAACGTGGATCGCGCCTCCTCCAGGACCCGTGCGCTCTCGCGCGCGGTCACGAGCGACCAGTAGGCCGAGGTGGTCTCGAGCACGAGGTCGTCGAGGCCGGTCTCGACGTCTTTCCCCGCCGCCTCGCGCTCGCGGGACGCCGCGGCGATCCCGCTCTCGATCCGCCGGCCGGTGTAGAGCGGCGCGGTCACGCCGAGGCGGGTCCGCCAGTTGTCCGGGATGTTCGGGAAGATCGTCCTGTCGATCGGGGGCGGCAAGGTGAACTCCGGGACGTCCGAATTGCGCGTGTACCCGGCCGTCAGGTCCACCGACGGCATCCGCTGGGCGCGCGCCCCCCTGAGGCCGGCATCGGCCGCGGATTCAAGGGCGCGGAGCTGCGCGATCCTCGGTGACTGCTCCCTCGCGAGAGCGATCGCCTCGGCCAGGGTCAGGCGGACCGACGGGTCCGCCGGATCGGCCGGCGGCGCCGCGAGCACGGGCAGGACGGCGACCAGCATCGCGAGCGTTGCGACCGTCGGGCGATTCATGATGACACCTCGTGGGCCGCGGCCGCGGCCTCCGCGGCGCGGATCCTTGCGATGAAGACGTCCTCGAGCGAGGGGACGGTCGGCCGGGCCGACTCCACCTCGATCCCGGCGGCGGCAAGGTCCAGGGCGATCCGCCGTGCCGCGTCCGCCGCCGCAGTGGACGGAACGTCCGGGAGCGTCACGTGCAGCCGCTCGCCGAACGACTGGACGTCGGCGACGTCGCCGCGGGCCGCGAGCAGCTCGGCCGCGCTGCGGCGCGGCGCCGCTACCACCTCGACCACCGTCCCACGGGCCGCGGCCCTGAGCGCCCCGGGCTCGTCCACGGTGAGGAGCCGCCCTTGGCTCATCAGCGCGACGCGGCGGCAGCGCTCCGCCTCGTCGAGGTACGGTGTCGTGAGCAGGATCGTGATCCCCCCGCGCTGAAGCTCCGCCAGGATCTTCCAGAAGTCCCGGCGCGAGACCGGGTCCACGCCGGTGGTCGGCTCGTCGAGCACGAGCAGCTCCGGCGTGTGGATCAGGTTGCAGGCCAGCGCGAGCTTCTGCTTCATCCCGCCCGAGAGTCGCTCGGCGAGGCGCTTCCTGAACGGGGCGAGCCTCAAGGTCTCCAGCAGCTCGTCGCGGCGCGGCCGGGAGCCGCGCACGCCATGGATCTCAGCGAAGAACGCGACGTTCTCGTCCACCGAAAGATCGCCGTACAGCGAGAACCGCTGCGGGAGATACCCGATCCGGTGCGATAGCTCGCGCGCGTGGCGGACGGGGTCGAGACCCGCGGTCCGCACGCTCCCCGCATCCGGGGCGAGGAGCCCGAGCGCCATCCGGAGCGTCGTGGTCTTCCCCGCGCCGTCCGGTCCGATGAGCCCGAACATCTCGCCGCGGCGCACCTCGAACGAGACCCGGTCCACCGCGGTCAGATCGCCGAATCGGCGGACCGCCTGGTCGAGCGCGATCATCGGGGCCGCGGCGCTCACCGACCGGCCCCCGCGGCGCGGAGACGCGCCTCCGCCGGCATCCCGGGCTTGAAGAGGCCGTCCGCGTTCTCGAGACCGACCTTGACCTTGTACACGAGCTTCACCCGCTCGTCGCGGGTCTGGACGTTCTTCGGGGTGAACTCCGCCTGCGATGCGATGAACGTCACCTTCCCCTTTCGCGTCTGCCCGTCGTCGGTCACGACGTCCGCCTCCTGCCCGATTCGGATGCGCGCGAGGTCCGGCTCGGCGACGTACACGGTGAGCCACGCGTCCTCGAGGTCGGTGATGACGAGGAGGCGCGCGCCGGCCGGAAGCAGCTCCCCGCGCTCCGCGATCTTCTCGGTCACGACCCCCACGAGAGGGCTCGCCGTGATCGCGTCCTTCACCTGCTGCTCGAGCTCCGCGATCCTCGCGTCGGCGGCGGCGAGGCGGGCGCGGGCGGCATCGATCTCTTCCGTGCGGGAGCCCGCCCGGAGCTTCCGTAGCGTTTCGCGCGCCGCCTCGAGCCGCGCCGTCGCGACGTCGCGCCGCGTCAGGGCGTCGTCCCGCCCCTTGCCCGTGCCGGATCCGGCTTCGAGGAGTCCCTGCTGCCGGTCGAGGTCCTTCTGCGCGCCCGCGAGGTCGGCCTCGGCCTGGGCCACTTGAGCTTCGGCCGCGGCGACGTCTTCCTTTCGCGAGCCTGCGACGCGGAGCCTAAACTCGGCCTGGGCCTGGGAGCGCTCGGCCCTCGCCTCGTCGAGGGCGAGCCCGATGTCGGTCGTGTCGATCCGGGCCAGCTCCTGTCCGGCGACGACCCGGTCCCCCTCGCGAATCGGGAACGACTCGAGCTTCCCGCCGATCTTCGTGGAGATGCGTACGTCCGTGGCCTCCACGTGGCCCGACGCGACGATGAGCGAGGGGTCGCGTCCGTTGCCGCAGGAGGCTGCGGTGAGGACGAGCGCCAGAGCGGCGGACAGGGATGCGAATCGCGGCATGGGGGTTCTCCTATGCGACGTCGGGTCCGGGCGCCGGCGCTGCGGCGAGACCGCGGACGATCAGGTCCTGGAGGTTGCGGATGAACGCTTCGGTCGAAGGCGCCTCGGCGACCGGCAGCCGCCCGTCCGCGATGAGGCGGCTCCGCATGGGCTCCGACGCGAAAAAGAAGAGCAGGCTTCCCAACACGACGAGGTGGGTGAGGACCGGGTCCACCGGGCGGAACGTCCCTTCCTCGATTCCCTGCTCGTAGATCCGCCGGACCTTGACGAACATCTCGAGGAAATGCGGGAGGACCCGCTCGGTGAGGTGCCGGCCGCCGGACATCGCCTCGCGGACCATCATCGCGGGGAAATGCGGGCGCCGGGCTGTCAGCTCCCTGAACATCCCGACGAAGGCCCGCAGCATCTCGTCCGCCGGTCGAGCGTTTTCGAGCAGCGAGTCGAGTCCGGCAACGGCTTCGTCGAAGGTCGAGATCAGGATCCGCTCGTAGAGCCCTTCCTTCCCGCCGAAGTAGTAGCTGATCATCGCCTTGTTGGCCCCGGCCCGGCGGGCGATCAGGTCCACGGTCGTCCCGCCGAACCCGTACCGGGCGAACAACTCGGAACCCGCGGCGAGAATCGCTTCCCGGGTGGCCTCGGCGTCACGTTGACCTTTAACCTTTTCTCCAGCCTTGACTTGCATTACCTTTCCAATCAGCCAAGTGTTCTAACTAAACGTTTGTCTAATACAATATGGCCAAGAAGGTAGCCTGTCAAGGGACCGTCGCTATCTTTCTTCGGTCGCCTTGTCCACGCTGGGAGAGACCCCCTCGATCCGGTCGAGATGCGGGAGGAGCGCCACGAAGACCCGGGCGGCCTCGTCCACGAGACGGCTCCCGGCCACGCGCTCGGCGGCCTCCGGCAGGTCGTAGCGCGCGCCCAGCTCCCACCACACCCCGCGGCGCCGGACCTCGGCGAACGACCCGGCCCAGTCCGAGACCGACTCGAAGACCCGGCGCGAGCCTTCGGGCCACGGCGCCGATGCGTATACGCTGAAGGCAAGCGCTTGCTCCCGCGCCACCTCGACGAGCGCCGCCCCGAGGCCGCCGTGCCGGCACAGGAACTCGAACCGGCCGAAACCGGCGGCCTCCGTGTCCCAGCCGAGGCGGACGGCCGCGTAGTCCCGGTGCACGCCGACGTTGAGCTGCGGCGCCGATTGATAGCCGTGAGCCGCGTGGGAGATCGCGAGCCACGTGCAGAACGGCTGGTACCCTGCCGGCCAGTCGAGCCGGGGAAGATAGGCGTGAAGGGGCCCGGCGGTCAGCGGCGACAGAACCTCGAGCAGGTCCTCGCCGAGGAGCTTGAGCGCCGGGTGAAAGCCGGCGAAAATCGCCCGCCGCCGCTCGTCGCGGTCCCGGATCGAGAACGCCTCGAAGGCCCCGGCGGGCAGCCCGCCGAATCGCGGTGCCGGGCGAAACAGCATGCGTCCCTCGCCTCGCCGCCAGTCCATTATCCCACGGCGCGGGGGGTTGCAACCCGCGAGGCGGTTTGGCGTAGACTGCTTCCTCAATCGGACGAAACTGCCGGCCGCGGGAGCCCCCCGGTGGGGGCGACGGGTTGGCGTGCGAGGGTGGTATGCAGCCAAGAAGGTTCTCGCGGGTCGGATGGATCGCGGCCTCGGTCCTGCTGCTCGCGGCGTTTCCCGCGGTGGCGCAGGACCTGGCAGCCTTCGAGAAGAAGCTGACCGAGCACAAGCTGGCGAACGGGCTGACGCTGCTGGTCTACGAGCGCCCGACCGCGCCGGTGGTCTCCTTCTTCACCTACGCCGAGGTGGGCGCGGCCCAGGAGGTCCCCGGGATCACCGGGATCGCGCACATGTTCGAGCACATGGCGTTCAAGGGCACGACGAAGATCGGCACCAACGACTGGGCCGGCGAAAAGAAGGCGCTGGAGACGGTGGACGAGACCTACCACGCCTACGACCGAGAGCGGCGCAAGGTCGGCGGACCCGACCCTGCGAAGATCGAGGAGCTCAAGAAGGCCTGGAAGGATGCCCAGGAGGCGGCGGACAAGTTCGTCGTCAAGAACGAGTACGGCGAGATCATCGATCGCGAGGGCGGGGTCGGCATGAACGCCGGCACCAGCTCGGACCAGACGGTGTACTTCTACTCCCTCCCCGCCAACAAGGCCGAGCTGTGGGCCTACCTCGAGTCCGAGCGTTTCCTCGACCCCGTGTTCCGCGAGTTCTACAAGGAGCGCGACGTGGTGATGGAGGAGCGGCGCCTCCGGACCGAGAGCCAGCCGATCGGCCGGCTGATCGAGCAGTTCGCGGCGGCGGCCTTCCAGGCACACCCGTATCACCAGCCGGTCGTCGGCTACATGAGCGACCTGATGTCGTTCTCCCGCGAGGACGCGGACAAGTTCCGTCGAACGTACTACGTGCCCAACAACATGGTCATCGCCATCGCGGGGGACGTGAAGGCGGCCGAGATCATCCCGATCTTCGACAGGTACTTCGGGCGGCTGCCTGCGGCCCCGCCGCCGCCGGCGCTCCGCACCGAGGAGCCGAAGCAGATCGTGGAAAAGACGGTCTCGATGCCGGACAAGTCCCAGCCGATCTACATCGAGGGGTACCACCGCCCCGCGACGACCGACCCGGACGACGCGGTGTACACCGCGATCTCCGACGTGCTCTCGAACGGCCGCGAGTCGCGCCTCTACCGCAGTCTCGTGCGCGACAAGAAGATCGCCGCGCAGGCGGCCGCGATATCCGGCTTCCCCGGCGAGAAGTATCCGAACCTGATGCTGTTCTTCGCGATCCCGACGCCGGGGCATTCGAACGAGGAGGTCCAGAAGGCGATTCGCGAGGAGATCGAGAAGATCAAGAACGAGCCGGTCACCGACGACGAGCTGAAGCGGGTGAAGACCCGCGCGAAGGCCGACCTGATCCGCGGCCTCCGGTCGAACCAGGGGATCGCGGGGCAGCTCGCGACCTACCAGGCGATCTTCGGCGACTGGCGGGAGCTGTTCCGCGCCGTGGAGAAAATCGACAAGGTGACGAAGGAGGACGTCCGGCGCGTGGCGCAGGCCGCCTTCGTTCCGACCAACCGGACCGTGGGGATGATCGTGAACACCGACTCCCCGTCCGCGAAGAACTAGGGGAGGGTGGAGCATGAAAACCACGAGCTTCCGTGTCGCGATCGCCGCGGCGGCTCTCGCCGCGCTCCTGGCCGTCCCGGCGGCGGCCCAGGTCCAGAACTACAAGGAGATCAGATACCCCGCGCTGCCCGAGTTCAAGATCGAGAAGCCGACGATCTACACCCTCAAGAACGGCATGACCGTGTTCCTGATGGAGGATCACGAGCTACCGCTGATCGAGGTGAGTGCCAGGGTCCACACCGGCTCCGCATGGGAGCCGGCGGAGAAGACGGGCCTCGCCGGCCTCATGGGCGCGGTCGAGCGCAGCGGCGGCACCGTCTCCATGACCGGCGACGAGATCGACGACTACCTCGCGAACCGGGCCGCGTCCATCGAGACCCGGATCGACGACGACTCCGGCCGCGCGTCGATGAGCTGCCTCAAGGAGAACTTCGACGAGGTGTTCAAGGTCTTCGCGGACGTGCTGCGCGTGCCCGCGTTCGCCCAGGACAAGCTGGACCTCGAGAAGGTCCAGGAAAACACCGGGATCGCCCGCAGGAACGACAACGTGATGGGGATCCTGTTCCGCGAGTTCCCGCGTCAGATCTACGGCAAAGACTCGCCCCTCGTGCGGAACCTGGAGTACGCCACCGTCGCCGCGGTCACCCGCGACGACCTCGTCGCGTGGCACAAGAAGTACTACGTCCCGAACAGCGTGTACCTGGGGATCGTCGGCGACTTCGACTCCAAGGAGATGAAGAAGAAGATCGAGGCGGCGTTCGGCGACTGGGCCAAGGGGCCGGCCTCCATGCTTCCCCCGATTCCCTACCGGAAGGAGGCGAACCCCGGCGTGTACTTCATCGAGAAGTCCGACGTGAACCAGGCGTACGTGGCGATGGGCCACATCGGGATCGAGAGGAAGAACCCGGACTACTTCGCCGTCGAGGTGATGAACGAGGTGCTGGGCGGGAGCTTCGCGAGCCGCATGTTCAGCAACGTCCGGTCCAAGAAGGGGCTGGCCTACAACGTGTTCGGGAGCCTCGGATCGGACTACCTGTACCCGGGTGTCCTGCGCGCCGGCCTCCAGACCAAGTCCTCCACCATGGCCCAGGGGGTCGAGGCGGTGAAGGCGGAGGTGGTCGGCATCATCGAGAACCCGCCGGACGACGTCGAGATGAAGCGCGCGAAGGACTCGATCCTGAACTCGTTCGTGTTCAACTACGACTCGAAGGCGAAGATCCTGAGCCAGCAGATGCTCTACGCCTTCTACGGCCTCCCCGCGGACTTCCTCGAGCAGTACCGCGCGAACATCGAGAAGGTGACCCGCGAGGACGTGGCGCGCGTGGCGAAGAAGTACGTTCACCCCGACCAGATGACGCTGCTGGTGGTCGGGAAGGCCGCGGACTTCGACAAGCCGCTCTCGACCTTCGGCAAGGTCGTGAACGTCGACATCTCGATCCCTCCGCCGCCGGACAAGACGCCCAAGGCGGCCAAGACGGCCGCGACGCTCGACGCCGGGCGGAAGATCCTGGCGAGCGTGGTCGGCGCGCTGGGCGGGAAGAACGCGTCCGACGTCAAGGCGATCGAGGCCAGCGCCCAGATGGTGCTGAGCATGGGCGGCCAGTCCATGCAGATGGCGAGGAAGACGCTGATCGTGTTCCCGGACCGGGTGCACCAGGTCATGACCACCCCGATGGGGGAGCAGACCGTCGTCGTGAACGGCTCCGAGGGGTTCGCGATGGCCGGCGGGAGGACGTTCCCACTACCCTCGACCGCGATGGAGCGACAGCAGAAAGAGCTGGCCCGCGATCTTCGCGTCATCGTACGGTACGCTTCCGATCCCGGGATGGAGGCGCTCGCCGCCGGCGAGGAGACCGTGGACGGCACGAAGTGCCAGGTGGTAGCGGTGAGCTACAAGGGATCGGACTCTCGCCTCTTCGTGGCGCCCGACGGCAAGGTCCTGAAGCAGGTCTACCAGGGCGAGAACCCCATGACCAAGGCCCCGGGGCAGGTCGAGGTCCTCTACTCCGATTATCGCGAAGTGGACGGCCGGTGGGTCCCTCACAAGGAGGTGGTCCGCGTGGACGGGCAGGACGCCTACACGCTGACCCTCGACTCCTTCAAGGTGAACCCGCCGGTGGACGAGAAGCTGTTCCTGAAGCCGGCGGGGAAGCCGGCCGCCTGACGGATCGTCGAATTGCTCGGTTCCGGAAAGGGCCCCGTCCGCGGGGCCCTTTTCTTTCCTCTCGCCGGCGCGGACCGATCCGGAGAGTACGGAGGACGGCGAGGACCTACGGCGTGCGATAGACTTCCTTGCGATCCCCGATCTTGACGATCGTGACCAACGCCTCGTCGTCATCAACCAGGTACAGGATCCGGTAGTTGCCTTGCCGAATGCGATGCTTCTCGGTTCCGGAAAGTTTCTGACAGCCGACAGGGCGCGGGTCAGTCGCAAGGGAGCGAATGCGACGAACGAGCCGCTGACGGTCCTTCTTTGCATCGACCGCCTCGAGTTCCTTCGCCGCCGAGGCCGTGATTTCCAGCCTATAGCTTGCCACGTTTCTTCATGTCCCTGACCACATCCTCGAAGGACAGTCGAGGTTCTGCCGCCCTTTGGTCGAAGGCTGCAAGATCGTCGGCGTCCTCCGCGAGGCTGCTCTTGACCGCGTCGTTGACGAGGTCGGAGATCGACCGATCAGTCTCCGCAGCCTTCAGGCGAAGTGCCCGGTGAATCTGGGAATCGAAGTAAATCGTGGCCCTCTTCTGTATCGTGCCCATGCTTTCATAATACCGCTATAACGTTATGACGTCAAGACAACGGCCTTTGGGGTCCGCCCGCCGACGGCCGTAAGCTGCGGGCCGCGTGGCGCGGCGGCCGTGAGGCCGCCTACGAGGCAGGCGCGACCCGCCGCGACGTGGACCGGCGGCTGCACGCCGCGGTTAGGCGCCGAGTCAAGAACCTACTTTGTTACTGTCGGTGTCCTGGCAACGCGCTGCACATCAACCACTTCCGCCGGACCATAATCGGCAACAAGCAACGGGCGTGCGTGAAGGGTGACATGATACGTATGGTCCAACATCTTGTAAGGTGATTCTGGCCAACATCGTTGCCAGTCGGATCGGCTGACGTAGTAACGGCCGCGGCCGACGATGTAAAGTCCGCGGTTTCCCCACAGCCATTCGAAGCCGGATCGAAGCCAGACGAACAATCCTGGGCCGGGGTCCACCATCTGGTAGCGCACCTCCCCCTGTATCGTCTCGGCGGGGCCCCTCGGAAGCCGGAAGATCGTGACCGGCCCCCCCACGAGAATGGCTATTGTCAGGAGAGCTAACACGAGCTTCTTCATGGTCCCGTTCACTTGAGTTCAACGTTGCGCGTCAGGCGCGGGATCGCGCGGCGCGGCCCTTGCGCTTTCCAGCAAGGGCCGTGACGCGCGAGGCCGTCGCCTGCACGCGCGGGTTAGGTGCCGGTCGCTCACGGCGGCCACGCCCAAGTAATCCACGGCCGCGCGTACATGCCTGCAGTTTCTTGACGACGTTCATCGCGACCTGGAGGCCCTTTCGGGCCTCATCCATGACCACTCGGGGATTCACCCCCATGTCCAAGACCGGAGTTGTCGGGAGCGACTGCTCATCTACCGAGCACTGAGAGACTCCTTTTGACTCCATCCAGTCGAACACGGCCTTAGGGTCTAGAGCTTCTTGGTAATCGGGGGCCGCGTGCACGAGTTGATTGCGCAGGCTGAAAAGACGCCTCAGAGACTCTTCCTCGGTCCCCATGATGCCCAGAGTCGGACACATCTCGCGAAGAAGAGCCAACCGGCTGAACCACGAAAGACGAGCGTACTTGGTCAGGATCGTCCCGAAGTACCTGCGCAAGGTTGGGTCGCGCACAAGAAGAACGGGGGCACAAACGGCGAGGTTCAGCGCGCATTCAACGGCTGCGGTGCTGAAGAATATGCACGCAGTCGCGTCCCGGACGGCGGAACTACGTGGCGCACCCGGTTCGGACTCCGCAACCTTCCCGGACCGCTGACCGTAGTCGCGCGCATACGCGATTAGAGTGTCCAAGTCGAGCGTCATGCCGTTCCTCGGTACGTGCACCTAACGGCGCGCGTAACCCGCGGGGCGGCCGGGCGCGACGCGTGCGCAAGCACGCGGCGTGACCAGTCGGACCGTCGGGTTGACGCAGTTGTCGTCCGTATGCGTCATCGTGTCGTCCGCACCCACAATATGACGTCGGGATGGACGAGGAGCCCGCACCACCCTGCTGAACCGCGTTGGCAACTCAGGTAAGCAGCGCGAATGACGTATTTTCCTTCGCGACGGAAATCGTAGACTTGAGACACCTCGTACTCTCGCTTCAGGGTCTGGCCAGGCTTCAGATCGAGGTCCCCGTAGATGGAATCGATCATCGGGCCTCGGTATTCAATTCGGTCGGTGCCGTCGAAGTAGACCGCGAAGTCTTTTCTCCCCTCGCTGTCGAGAGTTTCCCGTCCACGCAGCGGACCCGGCCAGTTACGTATGGCTAAGTTCCTATCGGCCACGTTTGTCCAGGCGAATTCGACGACAATCGGTTCTCCAGGCGTATAGACGGTCTTTGCGACCTGAACCGAGAGCCGAAGCCCGTCCTTCTCGACAGCGCCTGAGGCTAACGGGTACGCGGTTAAGAGACACGCAACCAAGACGATTCTCACTTTGTATCGCATTGACCCGTCTGCTTGCTGTCCGTCCAACGATCCGCGTCAGGCGCGCGCCGCGTGGCGCGGCCCGTGCCGCTGTTCGCACGGGCCGTGACACGCGAGTGCGGCGCCTGCACGCGGAGGTTAGCTGGCCTGTTTAGATCATTGCGCTTGTAGTCCACGACACTTCCTACCGAGGTAACCGAATGCCAGCGCGACCCCAGGCACACCTAGTATTTCCAAGGCTAGAAAACTCCAGTAAGGGAAGGGCCCGCCGATCCGAAGTCTCGTCGCCAGACCCAGTAGGCCGATGGCCAGCGGGCCCCACGCGGTCAGCAGCGCCAAATACCAGCGCTGTGGGACAAGCGCGCCGACGGCGGCGGCGCCCGCTGCGTATATCAGTCCAACGATCAACCAACGCGCGGTTGGCGATTCGTTGGGGCCGAAGTCCGAGAAGACCGCCCAGAGGCCGATGACCCCAACGGCGAGAGCAATCGCCACCGCAAGAAGGGTGGCGAGGACTCGGGTGGCTCGTCGAGCGTTCACGGCTGTTCCTCGGGTGGATCCTCTTCTGGTCCAGCTAACTTGTATTCGGCCGAACTCTGTTATCCGGTAAAACAGGTCACCATTATGGTTTTGCGCGCATGCCCATTGTTCGGTATCGCGATTGAATCCTTTCCGGCCTCGGCAACTTTCCATCTGTCCCCGGCCCGAACCCTGGCTACTGGCTGTCTACTCCCAACCCGTCGCAAATGCAAGCGAGGTCACAGTTTCCCGCTGGCGTGGTGCTTTGCGTGCGGTGGAGCCCCCCTGGACTCCGCGTCCTGTCCACGTGCGCAGGCAAAGCCCCAGCCCAACGGCACCCGCGACCGCCCCCGTTGTACCATCTCCCTCTCATGCGCTACCCGTTCGTGCTCCTCGATGCGGGCGAGACGCTGTTCGGACCGCGGGAGTCCTTCGGCGCGGTGTACGCCCGGGTGCTTGCGCCGCTGGGACTCGTCCGGCCGGCGGAGGTTTTCGAGGGGGCGATTCGCGAATCCTGGCGCGAGATGGACCGGGTGGTGCCCCGCGGGGCGGACCGGTACGCGTTCTTCGACGGCGGCGAGGACGGATACTGGCTCCGCTTCGCCCGCGGCGCTATCGAGCGGGCGGCCGGGGCGCCGCTCCCGCGAGGCTTCGTCGAGTCGGCGTTAGCACCGCTCCGCGACGAGTTCCGCGAGCCCTCGGTCTGGCGCGTCTTCCCCGACGTCAGGCCGGCGCTCTCTAAGATCCGGCTCGCCGGCGCCCGACTCGCCGTGGTCTCCAACTGGGACTCCCGCCTCCCCTATCTCCTGGACGTGCTGGACCTCGACGACCTGTTCGATGCCGTGGCGAGCTCCCACATGCTGGGCGTCGAGAAGCCGGATCCGGGGATCTTCAGGAGCGCCCTCGCGGCACTGGGAGCCGACCCGGGCCTCACGCTCCACGTGGGGGATCTTCCCGACCTGGACCTCGACGGCGCCCGCTCCGCGGGGATCGACGGCTTGCTGGTGGACCGCCGCGGCCGCCTGGACCCGGCGCTGGGGGCGCTCTCCGACCTCACGCCGTTGCCCAGGGTCGTGCGGGACGGCCTGACCCCCGCGGCGCTCAGGACTTGAGGAGCTGCTTTTTCTTCGCCTCGAACGCCGCGCCGTAATCGACCTCGCCGGAGAACATTACCGAGTCGATCACCCCGTCGGGGCGGATGATGAAGATCGTCGGGGTGGACGTCACCATGAACAGCGCCCCGACCTTGAGATCCTGGTCGATCAGGGTCGGGAAGACGAGCCCCTCGTTCTTGCAGAACTCCTCGGTCTGCGTCTGAGCGGCGTCGTTCAGGATCTTCGCGGCCCCGACCACGTTGATCCCGTCCGGATGCGCCTTGAGGTAGGCGTTGATCTCCGGGAGCGACTTGCGGCAGTGGGGGCAGTCGTCCGCCCAGAAGATCAGGACGTTGACCTTGTCCGGGGCCAGCAGGCTCGCGCTGTTGCGAAGGGTCCCGCTGCCGAGGAGCCGCGCCTCGAACGGCGGGCACTTCTTCCCCACCATCTCGACCGCCGGGTAGTAGGTCGGCAGCGAGCCGTACGTCCCGAGCTGGCCGGTGCTCGCGAGGCGCTGGAGCGCGCCCGCCACGTCCATCTTGTACTCGAGCGTCTGCTTCAGGCTCCCCGCGTTCGACATCCGGAGCCGACCCTCCCTGTCGAGGGCGGACACGTTCGGAACGGTCCGGACGCCGAGGAGGCGGCCGATCCTGAACCCGTCGTCCTGGAGCACCGGGACGTGGATCTTGAGCGCCGCGATCCGATCCTTGGCCGCCTTGAGCCATTCGGCGACGTTCGCCGGGCTCGCCCCCATGGGAGGAGCCAGGACCCCGCAGAGAACCAGTTTGGAGGGCCCGACCTGGTCGGCGAGCTGCTGGATCGCCAGCAACGTCTCCTCGGAATGGACGTGCTCCGGGATCCAGTAGCAGAACACGACGGGCTTCTTGCCGACCAGGTCCTTGAGGTCGATCTTCGGCGCTTCAGCGCTCCCCGCGGCGAGGTTCACGTAGACCCCCGTCGGGAACACCTCACCGAACTCGGCCGGGGCCGCCGGCGCGGCGGGCGCGCCGAGCACGACCGTGCGGGCTGCGAGCGCAACGGTCAGCGCGCCCGCGATGTACATGATCTTCGAGAGTCGGCTGGCGGCCATGGTGTCCTATCCTCCGGGGCACCCGAACAGGGGCCGATGAATTATGGGGACAGTCCGCGTTTTCTTCAAATCGCCGGGAGGGGGAAGTTCTTGATCCGGCGGATCCTCCACATTCCGGAGAGCTCGGATGGGAAGGCGCAACGCCCCCGCCTACTGCACGTGCCCCCGCCGGAGCTGGTCGTCGTACAGCCGGCGGTAGAGTCCGCTCGCCGCGTAGAGGGCGTCATGGCTCCCGGCCTCGACGATCCTTCCTTCGCTCAGGACGTAGATCCGATCCACCTCGGCGACGCTGGTGAGCCGGTGCGCGATCAGCACGACCGTGCGCCCCCGGACGCGCTCGAGGAAACGGGCGAGCACCTGCCGCTCCGTCCTGGGATCGAGCGCGGAGGTCGCCTCGTCGAGGCAGTGAACCACGGGGTCCTTGAGGAGAGCGCGCGCTAGGGCCAGCCTCTGGCGTTCCCCGCCGGAGAGGCGGAGCCCCTGCTCGCCGACCTGGGTCTCGAGCCCCTGGGGCAGCGCCTCCAGGAACTCGTGGAGCCCCGCGGTTGCGAGAACCTCGCCTAGCGCGGCGTCGGTCGCGCGCGGCGCCGCGAGCCTCAGGTTCGCCGCCAGGGTGTCGTGGAAGAGCTGGGTCTCCTGCGGAACGAGACCGACCGCGCGCCTCAGGTCGCGGAGCGGCCAGTCCCTTATGTCCACGCCGTCGAGCAGCACCGCGCCGCGCTGGGGGTCGAGGTACCGCGAGAGGAGCGCGGCCATCGTGGACTTCCCGCCGCCGGAGGGCCCCACGAGCGCCACGACCTCCCCGGGCGCGATCTCGAGCCCCACGTCCTCGAGGGCGGGCGTGCCGCCAGGCCACGTGAGCCCGACCCCCCGGAAGACGACCGCGCCGCGGACGGGCGACGGCGCCCTCGCCCCCGGCGCCTCGCGCACCTCCGGAGTCTGGTCGAGGAGCTCGAAAATCCTCGCCAGGGACGCCCTCGCCACCTGCAGGTCCACGTTGATCTCGATCAGGCCGCCGATGGGCCTCAAGAGCCGCGTCGCCAGCGTGTAATAGGCGACGAGACTTCCCACGGACAGCGATCCCGACAGGACCCGCGACCCGCCGATGAGGAACACCATGACGAACGCCCCCGTGTTCGCCAGGTCCGCGAGGGCGACCTGCCAGGCGCCGATCATCGAGAGCGCCAGATTGGACCGGATCAGCGGGCGCGAGACCTCGACGTGCCGGCGCGCCTCGGCCTTCTCCCGAAGGAACTCCTGCACCAAACGCATACCCGTGAGCCGTTCCTCCAAGAACGAGTAGAGCCCGCCGTACGCCTCCCGCGCGCGACCTCCCTCCTCGCGGAGCCTCGTGTTGACGCGCGCGATGAGGAGCACCAGGAGCGGGTACGCCAGGACCATCGCGCCGGTCAGGACGGGATCGAGCCAGAGCAGGATCGCGAGGATCCCGGCGACCGTGAGACTGTCGCTCGCCGCGTTGACCACCGTGTGCGCCGCGGCCTGCTGCAGGACATCCACGTCCGACGTGAGCCGCGCGAGGATGTCTCCGAACCGCTCCCCGCGGAAGAAGAAGGGGGACATCCGCGAGACGTGCTCGTAGAGTCGCGACCGGACGTCGAACAGGATCCTCAGGCCCGAGTAGCTGTACAGCCACGTGGAGAGGATCCGGAACGCGACGCGGAACGCCAGGGCCACCGCGAGGAGGCCGGAGAGCAGGAGCAGCGCCTCCCGGTCGCCGTCCCCCAGCGCTCGGTCGATGATCGCCCGGAGCACCAGCGGATCCACGAGGCCGAGGAGGACGGAGACAAGGATGCAGAGCCCGATCTCCGCCTGGAGCCCCAGGTAGGGGCGGACGAACTGCGCGAGGAAACGCCGGACCGTCCCCTTCCGGTGGGGGTCCGCGACCCTCACGGTGCCGACCGCCCCGCGATACGCTCGAGGAAGAGCCGCCCGAGGGAGACCTTCTCGCCGACGGCGATGCGGACGGTCCCGCGCATCCCCTCCCGAAGGGGCCCGGGCCCTTTCGGAGAGGGATCGAGGTCGAGGACCACGGAAAAGCCGCCGGCTTCGCCCCGTCGCTCCGCGACGCGGGCGACGGTCGCTCGAAGGCTCCCGTGAATCAGCCAGGGAAACGCGTCGAGCCTGATCCCGGCGCGCTGGCCGGGCCGGACCGACGCGCGACCGTTGTCGCCCAGGGTCCCCTCGAACCGGACGGGCGCGCGGAGGCCGATCCTGAGGAGCTCCTCCCCCTGGCGCGCCGCGCGGCCGCGGAGCTCGGCGAGGTCGCCCCCTTCGACCGTGCCCGTCTCGGGGGCCTTGACCGCCGAGGCCTCGACGTCCCGCAGCAACGCTTCACGCGACACCCGCTCCGCCTCGATGTTGCCCTCGAGCCGCCGGACCTCGGCGTCGAGGGCCGCGAGGCGCGAGCGTTGCTGCGCCTCGAGCAGGCCGAGCGCGCGCTCCGCCCGCTCGACGGCCATGGTCGCGAGCCTGAGGTCCAGGTCCGCCTTCTCCACCTGGATCCGCCCGACGATCCCCTGCTCGCCGAGACGGTGCGCCGCGGTGGTTTCGATCCCGGCCCGCTCCTTCTCGACCCGCGCCCGATCGCGCTCTCCCTGCGCCTCCACTTGCTCGCGCGGGTGGACCGACTCCCGGAGCCTCGTGACCTCCGCCATCCGCCCCTCGCGCTCGGCGCGGAGACCCTCGAGGCGCGCGAGCCGCGCCGCCGCCTCGGACTCGAGATCGCGTGTCTCGAGGCGCAGCAGCAGATCCCCGCCGGCGACCCGGTCTCCCGCGCGCGCGTGGACCACCGCCACCACGCCGTCGCGCGGCGAGCAGACCTGGACGGATCCGCCGGCGAGCCGCCCTGCGGCGATCACCACGCGATCCATCCGCCAGAGGCCGAGGATCGCGGCGGCGCACGCCACGAAGGCGCCCATGAGGATCAGGAGCGCTCGGAGAAAGGGCAGGCGACGGCGCATCGGTCGGCTCGCTCGAAGCTCGGCGTACCGCCGCGGTGCCGAAGGCCGGACGCGGGTGACGCCGTAGCGCGGTATATTACGCCCGATGCCGCAAAACCTGATCCATATCGGACTCGCCGAGTCCGCATTGGGGCAGCGCGTCGCCGACGCCGCGCGTGATCGCGGACTCTCCTGTGCGGCGCTCTCGCTCGACGCTGCGCTCCTCGGACGGCGGGTGACGGTCCGCCCGGGAGAGGTTCTGTGGGAGGGGACGAACCTCCTCGAGGCCGGAGCGATCCTCGTCGAGGCCCCGCTGTTCCCGTGGCCCCAGCCCGTGCTCCCGATCGGCAAGGCCGGAGCCGAGCGGGAAGGGAGGTCGCTGGCGCTCTCGGCGCTCCTTGCCGCGGCCGAGGTCCGTCCGGTGTGGAACCGTCCGGAGGCGGGGCACTTCGCGGCCTCGCCGGCGGTCGCGCTCGACCGCCTCGAGGCGGCTGGCATCGCGGTGCGCCCGTGGCGTCTCGAGCCGGCGCCCGGCTCGGGAGAGGAGAGAGAGTGTCTCGTCCTCGACGCGGTCGGGCGGGATCGTTGGCACCGGCCGTCGCGCCCGCCCGCGGGCGAGCCGGCGCTCGTGCTCGATCCTTTGCCCGGCGCGGCCCTCGGCCTCTTGGTCGTCGGAGGACGGATCGCGGGCGCGTGCAGGGGCATCGTCGAAGCGTGCCCGTTCCCCTGCGGCGCGACGAAGCCGGTCGCGGTCGAGAGCGTCGCCCGTGGCTGCGCCGACCTCGCGATCCGCTCGGCCGAGGCGCTCGGTCTCGACGTCGCCGCTATTCTGCTCGCGGAAGGCGCCGTCCCGGACATTCTCCTGGCCGACGCGGGACCCGATCTCGCCGCGTGGGACACCCTCCTCTCGGGCGGTCTTCCCGCGATCCTCGTCGAGCGCCTCGCCGAGGCCGCTCGCGCGAATCCCTAGGAGCCCGGCCATGAAGCCTTCGCGATACAACCGGATCTTCACCGCATCCGACGGCGCGATCCTCGCGTTCAACGGCTGGTCCACCGCCCTCGCCGAGATCGATCCCGAAGATCTCCCGTTCATCCGGGCGATGCTCGCCGACGCGGACGGAACCCCTTGCGACACCGCGCACAAGAGGGAGATCCGGGAGGCGCTGGTGGCGGGGCGCTTCCTGATCGAGGACGCCGAGGACGAGCTGGCGACGATGGCGGCGGAGATGCTCCGCGACCGCTTCCGTACCGACCAGCTGTTCCTGGTCATCGCTCCGACCCTCGACTGCAATTTCCGCTGCGACTACTGCTACGAGGACCACCTTCGGGTCACGATGAGCCGGGCGGTGCAGGAGGCCGTGGTCCGTCTCGCCGAGGACCGTGCGCCGAGGATCACCCTCCTCCACGTCACCTGGTTCGGCGGCGAGCCGACGCTCCCTGCGGCGATGAAGGTCGTGGACGGCCTCTCCGAGGCGTTCCTCGGCTTGGCCACGAAGCACGGGTTCGAGTACAAGGCCCAGTTCGTCACCAACGGTTACCTCCTCGACCGGGCGCGGGTGGAGCATCTCGTGCGGCTCGGCGTCCGAGAGGTCCAGGTGACCGTGGACGGTCCGGCGGCCGTGCATGACCGGCGGCGCGTGCTCCTGGGAGGGCAGGGAACCTTCGCGAGGATCATGGAGAACCTCTCGGCGGGCGCGGACCTCGCGCAGTTCCAGCTTCGAATCAACGTGGACCGGCGGAACGCGGCCTCCTCGCTCGAGGTCGTGGAGGCGCTGGAGCGCGCCGGACTCGCCCGGAAAGTGCGTCCGTACCTCGCCCAGGTGACTTTCGCCGGCTCCGCGTGCGGGAACATCCAGGAGACCTGTTTCTCGGACGAGGAGTTCGCCCGGGCCGAGGTGGAGCTTTACCGCGAGGCGGCGCGCCGCGGCCTGCCACTCTCCCGCTACCCCTTCCGCCTTCCCGGCGCCTTCTGCACCGCCGATCGGGCCTCCGGTCTCGTGGTCTCCCCCTCGGGCGCGCTCTTCAAGTGCTGGAACGAGGTGACGCTGGGACCGGAGCGCGCTGCGGGCCACCTCCTCGACGGCCAGCAACCGTTCCACGAGATCAACGAGGCGCGATGGCTCGGGTGGAACCCCCTGGACCGGGGCGAGTGCCGCGCGTGCTCCGTCCTCCCCATGTGCCACGGTGGCTGCCCGTACGAGGCGCTCAAGGTGCCCGACTCGCCGCGCGGGGCGTGCGAGCACTACCGGTACCACCTCGAGCCGATCGTCGAGATCCAGCACATTCTCGGCGCGCCGGCCGGCGAGGGGCCCAAGCCTCCGCGCGGCGGCGCAGCGGCGGGGGAATGACTCGCGTCGCGTTGATCGGACCCCCCGACCGATCGGAGATCGGGCGGCTCATGATCCGTTTGGAGGAGCGCGGTGCGGAGGGAGTGATCCTGGACAGCCGGTCGGAGCCGGCTGTCGCTTTCGGCGGGGGACGCGTCTCGGCGTGCGGGGTGGACCTCTCCGGCGTCCTGGGGGTGTACGTCGCGGACCTCGGCGTCCGCTCCCCGAGGGGGGTGGGGGCCGACTTCCGAGCGAGCGCGCTGGCTTCGTCGCTGCGGCACCTCGCCGCGTGGAACGCGCTCCTCTATCACCTCGGGCGGCGCGCGCGGGTGGTGAACCCGCCCGCCACGCACGACCTCCACGCGCTCAAGCCGTTCGAAACGTTCGTTTACGGGCGCGCGGGCCTGGCCGTCCCCTGGACGGTCGCGACGACCGATCCCGGGGAGGCCGTCAGGCTGCCCGCGGACCCGCCGCGGGGATGGGTGACCAAGGGGCTCGTCGGCGGCTACTCGCACACCGAGGCGGTCGAGCCGCCGCGCTCCGTGGCCGAGGCCACGGCGCTCGTCGCCGGGAGCGCACGGATGCTACAGGAGCGGATCGAGGGGGACAACGTCCGAGCGTTCGTCCTCGACGGGCGCGTGATCGGCGCCGCCGAGATCCTTCCGCTCGAGGGAGCCGAGATCGACTCGCGGCGCGGCGAAACGCGGATCCGTCGGATCGAGCTGCCGGAGGAGGCCGCGGCGAGCGCGACCGCGGCGACGAAGCGTTGGGGGATGCCGTTCGCCGCGGTGGACTTCCTGCGGGAAGCCCGGTCGAAGCGGTTCCGGATCCTCGAGTGCAACTCGGCGCCGTTCTTCGTGGTGTTCGAGGCCCGCGCCGGCGTCGACATCTCGGGGCGCCTCGCCGACTACCTGCTCGGACGCGACTGAGGATCACGAGGTCGCCGTCGCATGAGCCGAACGTTCGAGGATCCGCTGCTCCGACGCATCTACGGGATCCTCCGCGACGAGGTGGACCCGGAGTTCGAGTTCGCCTCGCCCGGTCCGATCCCCTGGTGCCCGGCGCCCGCATCCCCGCTCGGGTTTTCCGTCGCCCTGATCACGACCGCGGGACTCCACGTGAAGGACGATCCTCCGTTTCGGGCGATGGAGGAGCGGTTGGGAGACACCGGATTCCGCGTGATTCCCCGCGGGACGCCACCCGACGCGCTCGACCTGTCGGCGCCCTACGTGGATCAGCGGCACATTCCCCAAGACCCGGAGGTCGCGCTCCCGCTCGTGGCGCTCGAGGCGCTCCACCGGGTCGGGACGATCGGCCCTCCCGCCCCGCGCCACGTCAGCGTCTCCGGCGGGATCGTGAGGCCCTTCCCAGGGCTCGCGGAAAGCGGCGAAAAGGTGGCGAAGATCCTCGGCGACGACGGCGTATCCGCGGTCCTCCTGCTGCCAAGCTGCCCTCTGTGCGTCCAGACGGTCAGCATCCTCGCCCGGAGCATCGAGGCCCGCGGGATCCCGACGGCGTGCCTCACCCTCGTCCCGGAGCTGACCCGCATCGTCGGCGCGCCCCGGTCATTGCACGTGCGCTTCCGGTTCGGCGCCCCGTGCGGCGATCCCGGGAACGGTCCTCTGCACCGAGCCGTCCTGCTCGAACTCCTCGGCCTGCTCACGGAGGCCAAGGCACCGGGGACCGTGCGCGAATCCGACCTGAAGTGGAAATGCGGGGAGGTGCCCAGGAGATCCTAGACGGAAGACTGCGTCGCGCGGCGAACTTTCGTCCTACTCTCGCTTATTTCGATTTTCGGGGTTGTCCCGAGGTTGACCGGGATTTATAGTCGCTCGGATGATGAACTGGAGTGGATCCCGCCCGCGGGAACGGTGGCGCGTCCTGTGGATCCGCGGCGTCCTCGCGCTCCTGCTCGCGATCGCGGGCCCGCTCGGGTGTGCCGGGGTTCATCGTCGTTCCGTCCAGGCGCCTGCCCCGCCGTCCGAGCGCGCGGTCGCGGTGGCGCCGGAGGCCGACGCGGCGGTCGCGGGACCAGGCGTGCCCGAGGGCGCACGCGTCGAGGACGGCGATTCCCCGCAGGGAGTGTTCCATCGCGTCGAGGCCGGTCAGACGCTCTGGCGGATCGCGCGCGTCTACGCGGTGCCGCAGGAGGAGTTGCTGCGGGTCAACGGGCTCGACGATCCCGGCCTGCTCGAGGTGGGCCAGGAGCTGTTCATCCCGGGAGCGACCGCCGTCCTGGAGGTTCCACCGTACCCGTCTCCGCTCCCGCTCGTCCCGTTCCCCGCCCCCAGGGCCCTCGTCCCGTCGGCGCGCGATGTCGGCTTCGAATGGCCCGTTGCCGGCGGCCACGTGCTCTCGTACTTCGGCGCGCGGCGCCGCACGCACCGGCACACCGGGGTCGACATCGCCGGCGAGCGCGGCCAGGAGATCTTCGCTGCCCGCGCGGGAACGGTGACCTTCAGCGGCCGGACCCGGACCGGGTACGGCAAACTCGTGATCCTCGACCACGGCAACGGGATCGAGTCCCTGTACGCGCACGACCAAGACCTGCTCGTGCGCATCGGCGATAACGTGGAGAAGGGGCAACCGATCGCCCGTCTCGGCCGCTCCGGCAACGCCACGACGCCGCACTGCCACTTCGAGATTCGCAAGGACCGCGTCCCGGTCGATCCCCTGCTCTACGTCTCCCGGCTCGCAGAGGCACGGCCGTGAAGGTCGAAATCCGCTGTCCCGCGTGCGGGCGCGGTTACCTGATCGACGAAGCGAAGATTCCCTCGGCGGGCGGGAAGGTCGCTTGCAAGGCCTGCGGCGTGCGGATCGAGTTGCCGAGACGCCCCGGGTCTGGGGCGCAGCCCCCGCCGAGTCCCCTGTCCGTATTCTCGCCCGCACCGGCCAAGGCGGCGCCCCCGGCTCCCGCCCCAACCGTGGGCGCCCCTGCCCCCGTTCCCGCATCCTCCTCGACGGAGATCGTATGCCCTCGCTGCGGCCTGCGTTTCCCTCCGGCGAAAAGCACGGCCGCCACCCGGACCCCATCCCGACCCACCGTGCTCGTGGTGGAGGACCTGGAGTACTTCCTCGAGGTCGCGAAGGACGCGCTCTCGCCGAAGTACGAGGTGAAGACCGCGCGGTCTCTCGGGGAGGCGCGCGCGGCGCTGTCGTCCGGCAGGATCGACGCGATCCTGCTGGACCTGACGCTCCAGGACGGCGAGGACGGCCTCACCCTGCTCCGGGAGATGCCCGTCAAGCGGTGCCCGGTGCTGATCTTTACCGCCGAGGACGAGGCCGAGATGTACGGCGAGTCGTGGGACAAGCTTCGCGCGCTCGGTGCGGACGACTTGGTCATCAAGGGCATGCACGTCGGCGAGTCGTTGGCCCGGAGGATCGGCGCGCTCCTTGGCGAGCCCGAGGAGCCGACGGGCCGTTGATCCCGCCGCCGGCGGCCGCCGGCGTCGCGACTCTCCACCCCAGCGCAAGGAGGACCCGATGAGGCAGACGAGATGGTTGGCGGCCGCCGTCGCGCTCGTGGCGCTCGCGCCCGCCGTATCCTCCGGCGCCCGGGCAGCGGTCCTCGATCGCGCCGGGGTCTACGTGGACGCCTGGCCCCAGTCGTTGACCGGGACCGCCCGGATCGACGGCCGGGTAGAGGGCGACGTGTTCTCCCTCGCGGGAGACGCCGGCCTCGACGGCAAGAAAGCGGTCGGCGAGGTCGGCGCGTGGTTCCATCCCTTCGGACGCCACCGCCTGCGAGTTTCGGGCTTCTCCGCTTCGATGAACGGATCGAGGAGCCTGCCCCGCCCGCTTCGGATCGGCGATCTCGCCGCGCCGGAAGGTACCCAAGTGGGGTCGGCCCTGGACCTGAAGTTTCTCAAGGCCCATTACTCCTACTCGATCGTCAACCGGGATCTCGTGAACGTCGCCGTTCTCGTCGGCGCCGACTATCTGGACGGAAAGGGGGAGATCACCGCGCTGGGCGCTATCGAGTCCGCCTCCCTCAAGGGAGCGGTGCCGGTGATCGGCGCCGGCGTCCAGGTTTCGCCGCTCGGATTCCTACGGCTGTACGGCGAGGCCACCGGCGCGAGCTGGAAGATCGGGAGCATGCGCGCGAACCTTCGGGACACGCTGATCCGCGCCGAGGCGTACACGGGTCACGTCCTCGGTGTGGGTGCGGGCTACCGGAAGCTCAGCCTCGAGGCGGAGAAGAGCGGCGAGGGGAAGATCGACGTCTCGACCGACGGCTACCAGGTCTACCTGCTGCTCCGATTCTAAAGGACGCGGGGTCAGATCTTGACAGCTCTGACACCTCCCCCAGCTCGTCGACTCAAAAGTGGAACGCTGCGCCGACGTAGGCCGAGGTGCCGCCGAGGTCCAGCTTGCCCAGGCCCGCGAAGTCGCCGCTCGGGGTCACCTCCGACCACGAATGCCGCCCTTCGAAGATCAGTCCCCAGGTCGGTCCCATCGGGAGCTCGATGCCGGCGAGGACGTGGGCCTCGAACGCGGTGCCGCTGTCCGTGAATCGGTCGGAAAAGACCAGCGGGGGGTCGGCGGTGAAATCCAGGAAGTCCCCGGTCTCCTCGTACCGCCAGAAATTGAAGCCCGCGCCGACGCCGAGATAGGGCACCGGCCGGTGCACGCGGTACTGACCCTGCCGCCCGCGGTAGGAGAACCGCCCGCCGGGAAGGATCCTGAGATCCACGGTCGCCGGCGTGAGTCTGAGCCGCGTGTCGTGGAGGATCGGGAACCCGTCTTGGTCGCGGAAGTCTCGGTAGGAGGAGCTGACCGTCGAGTCGTAGAAGTCCAAGTTGAATCCGATCTCGAGGTGGTTGCTCATCCCGGCGACGTAGGTGAACCCGAGCGTCCCGTCGTTGAAGTCGCTCGAACTCATCGTGAAGTCGCGCTCGTTGTTGTCCCAGAACTCGCTGTTGCCCGAGGGGAAGAACCCTCCCAGGCGGAACTCGAAGGAATTATCGGAGGGCTCGGAGCCGCGCGGCTGGGCGTACGCGGGTGCCGCCGCGGCCAGGACCAGCACCACCATCGCGAGGCAAAACGCAGTGCGCTTCATCGTTCCTCCCACGGCCGCCGCCGCCGGTGCGCGGCTTGAGTGCCTTCGCGGCCGGGCGGAGGAATTGCAATCGGCGGGCCACGCCGCGGCGTCGAAAACGGCGCCGCGGCGCGGCCTTCCCGGGAAAGGGCTGTCCCCCTGGAGGGACACCCGAGGGTGACACCCCTAGGGCACCACGGTGACCTGCGCGGCCGAGTCGAGCTTCAGAGTGATCACCGTTCCGGCCGGGATCTCGACTTCCTTCCCTTTGGTCTTGGCTGCCACGGCGGTCCCCGCGGCGCCGCCGACGATGGCACCCAGGACGGTCCCCTTGGTCTTGTCGTGCTTGCTCAGGAGCCGGCCGAGGATCGCCCCACCCGCGGCGGCGCCGCCGATGGTCGCGGCATCCTTCCCGGTCTCGCTCTTCCCCGCCTCGGCGAACGACGCGCTGATCGGAGCGCTGCGTCCCGAGGTCAGCTCGAGCTTGTTGAATTCCAGCGCGAGCTTCGCCTGGCCGCCGATCTTCTTCAGCGACACCGCCTCGGTGACGCTGCCGACGATGACGGAACCGGCGGGGATCACGGCGATCCCGTCCTGCATCACGTCCTTCGCCACGCGGGCACGGAAGCTGTCGCCGGCCTGGCTCGCCTTGCTCGACACCCCGTCGAGGAACGCGACCTCGATCGGCGTGCCCGCCGGGACGGTCTTCACCACCGGCTCGCGCGCGGGCGGCGTCATCGGGGGCTCCGTCGCGCTGCGCCCGGTCCCTTCGCCCTCCGGCCGCGCCGCCGGCCTGGGACGCGGGGCCCGCCGCGCGGGCGGAGCTTGCTGCTCCGGTGCCGTCGCCGGAGGCGCGGCAGCGGGGGGTTGCTGTGCGGGCGGTTCGGCCTGCTGGGCCACGGCCGGGGGCGCCTGCGACTCCGGAGCCGCGGCCTGCCTCGCGCCTCCGCCGCATGCGGTCGCCGCGATCGCCACGACCGCGACGAAGACGATCAACGACAACACGGATACCAACCGACGACTCATCGGACGACCCTCCTTGACGAACCTTCGCTTGTCTCCCGTTACGGGTTAGGCCACATCGTCCCGCCCCCCGCTCCCGGCGCGAGGCCTCAGGCCATCGGGGATTGCCTCGGCGACCTGGATGGCCGTCGTGTAGCGGCCGAACGGCGCGGCGATCTGGACCCCTTGCACGTGGGATGCCAGCGCGCGGATCGTTTCCTGCGCGATGGCGATGCCCTCCCTTCTGGCCTTTTCCTGTGTGTCCGCCGTGCGCATTCGCTCCAGGATCGCGTCCGGCACTCGCACCCCGGGTACCTCGTTGTTCATGAACTCCGCGTTCCGGTAGGAGGCGAGCGGCCACACACCGGCGATCAGCGGGATGCGAACGTGCCGGATCCGCTCGAGGAACGCCAGGAGTTCCTCGACGTCGAACACCGGCTGGGTGACGACGAAGTCGGCGCTGGCGTCGACCTTCCACTCGAACCGCGAGATCTCGCGGTGGAGATCGGCCGCTCCCGGGTTCAGTCCCACGCCGGCGACGAACGAAGTCGATTCGCCGATCGGGTTCCCGCCGACGTCCATCCCGAGGTTCAGACGGTGGACCATGTTCATGAGGCCGATGCTGTCCACGTCGAACACCGCCGTCGCGTCCGGGTAGTCACCGAGCTTCGGTGGATCCCCCGTGATCACCAGCAGATTCCTGAGACCCAGGGCGTGCGCCCCGAGGAGGTCCGACTGCATCCCGAGGAGGTTCCGATCACGGCAGCAGTAGTGGACCAGCGTCTCAATCCCGACTTCCCGCTCGAGCCGCGCGGCCATCGCCATGGGGCTCATGCGAGCGGAGGCCCGGGGACCGTCGGGGATGTTGATCGCGTCCGCCCCGCTGTCGCGAAGGAGGCGCGCGCCGTCGAAGTTCTTCGCCAGGTCGTGGCCCCGCGGCGGGAGCATCTCGACGCTCACGATGAAACGACCTTCCGCGAGCGCCGCCCCCAAGCGCGAGCGGGAAGCGATGGGAGGGGGCGCGGGCGCCGCTTTCGCCGCGGCGGCGGCGCGAGGGACCGCCGCGATCCTGCGCGGCGCGACCGCGCGCACCGCCCTGCGGATCTGCTTGAGGTGCTCGGGAGTGGTGCCGCAGCAGCCGCCGACGATACGGGCGCCCGCGGCGATGAACCGGCCCGCGTAGCTCCCCATGTACTCCGGGCTGCAGAGGTAGAAGTTCCGATCCTCGACGACCCGCGGCTTCCCGGCGTTCGGCTGCGCGGCGATCGGCAGCGCGACCGCCATCGCGAGGCGCTCGACCGCATCGAGCATCGGGCCCGGCCCGACGGAACAGTTGACGCCAACCGCGTCCACCGGGAGAGCCGAGAGCGCCGCGCCGAAGACGTCGGGGCTCACCCCCTCGAGGCTGTTCCCGTCGTCCTGTAGGGTCATCTGGACGACGATCGGCAGGTCGGAAACGCCGCGCACGCCGCGCACGGCCGCCCCGGCTTCGGCGAGGTCGTAGAAGGTCTCCAGGGAAAACAGGTCCACCCCCCCCTCGGCGAGGGCCGCGGCCTGCTCGGCGAACATCGCGGCGGCCTCCTCCACGGACGTCGGCCCCCACGGCTCGATCCTCAGCCCGAGGGGGCCGATCGCCCCCGCGACGAACACGTCCGCGCCGGCCACGTTCCTCGCGAGCCGGGCACCGGCTGCATTGATCTCCGCCACACGGTCGGCGAGGCCGTGCTTCGTCAGCTTCACCCGGTTCGCACCGAACGTGTTCGTCTCGATCACGTCCACCCCGACCGCGACGTACTCCTGGTGGACCTCTTCGACGACAAACGGAGCGGAGAGGTTCAGCTCGTCGAAGCAGCGGTTCAGGGTGATCCCCCGGTCGTACAGGCGGGTCCCGGTCGCGCCGTCGAAGACCACGATGCGCTCCGCCAGGAAACGCCTGAAATCGCGGCTCACCCCTTACTCCTCCGGGTCCTTATAGCCTCTGGCGCCGACACGAGTCAAACTCGCGTCCCTGGACGACAAGGGGCCGCCGTGGGTACGGCGGCCCCGAAGGAGTCGAGGAAACTGCGGTCGAAGCGACCGGCTACTCGAGGACTCGGATCACCACCCGGCGGTTCTGCTTCCGCCCGTCGGCGGTCTTGTTGTTCGCGACCGGCTTGGACTTCCCGTACGAGATCGCGCTCATGGCGTGGAGCGGGAGGCCTCCCGTTTCGTTCAGGTAGGTCATCACCGCCTTGGCCCGCTTCTCGCCGAGCTGCATGTTGTATTCCTCGCTGCCGATGTTGTCCGTGTGTCCCTCGATCTCGAGGTAGACGGTCTTGTCCATGGACTTGACCCTGGTCGCCAGATCGTCGAGGTCCTTCGCCGCCTCAGGCGGGATGGCATCCTGGTCGAAGGAGAACTTGGTGCGATCATCGGACAGCGTCACCGTCCAGAGGATCTTCCCCTTGGCCAGCTTCTCGGCGTCCTGCGCCTTGTTCATCGCGGCGGAGCCGATCTCCACCGCCTTCTCCGCCGTCCCCTTGACGTCGGAGATGCGGGTGTCCGTGTCCTTGCGGAGGTCGCCGACCCGCCGCTCGTTCTGCTCGACGCCGCTCTCCACGCCCTTGATTCTCTGATCGGTCTGCTCCTGGTCCTTGCGGTAGATCTTCTTGGTCACGCAGCCTACCGAGACCACGAGCACCGCGATGGCCAGCAGGGCCACAACCGTCGTCGTTCGCTTGCGCATAGCCTGCTCTCCTTGATGGCTCCCCGTCCTGCCTGCCGTTAACGACGCCGGTCGGGGAATCCGGGCGCCTTCTCGAGGCAACCTCGTCGTGCCCGAAGGGGCTTCGACGTTTCGCTACTGTAATCCGGTCGTTACGAGAACGCAACAGCCCTCAGCGCGGAATGTAATTCAATCGCCATGCCATGCGTCTGAGGTCGAATACGGCAAGAACTCGGAGCTTTGCCGAATTGGAGGGGTGTAAGAATGACCTGACGGGGGAACGAATTGCTTGGCAGGGGCACGGCGGGGCTCTGCCGGCCCAGGAGAAGCGCCCAGTCAGGGCGTTGCGTAATATCCGGTTCGGGTGTGGACCTGGTAGCGGCTCTTCCGTGTCACGAGTTGAATCCGGCGATAGGCGCCGTTCCAGAGCGTGCGGCTCGGCACATAGCCGATCAGGTACTGGTGGCGCATCTCCTCGTCGATCCGAACGACCGCCTCCTTGAGCTCGTCAGGATCGTGGACGGCGAAGAGCGATCCTCCGGTCTCGTCCGAAAAGCGGGTGAGGACGCTGAAATTGGTCGCCAGTTCCGCGTTCATCGGCAGGAGATCGCGCCGCAGCGAGGAGAATCCCACGGTGTAGATCGGAACGCTCGCGCGCCTGGCCATCTCGATCGCCTGGTCGAGACTCATCCGGCTGGCGTTGTCCACGCCGTCGGTGATCAAGACAATCGCCTTGCGGCCATCGGTCCCCGCCTTCACGAGCCCCGGTGCGGCGGCCACCGCGTCGTTGAGCGCGGTCTGGCCGTATCCGGTCTGCACCGCGAGCCTCTCGATGAAGCGCTGGCGGTCGCTGGTGAACTCGGTGATCCAGGCCACCTGCTCGTCCGCGAACGCGATCAGCGCGAACCGGTCCTGCGGCCGCAGGCTGTCCAGGAAATAGCGGATCGCCTCCTTCGCGGCCTCCAGCTTGCCGCTGACCCGCATGCTCCCGGAAACGTCCAACATGAACGCGATGGATGCCGGGGCATCGGATTCCACCGACACGAATTGGATCGTCTGGGGAATGCTGTCCTCCATGAGCTTGAAGTCGTCCGCGGTGAGCCCCGCTATGATCCGCCCGCGACGGTCCTCGACCTTGGTGGGCAGCAGCACGACGCGGACCTTCTCGATCTCGACGTAGCCGCTCACCAAGGGGTCCGCGCCTGTCGCACCCGTGGAAGATGCGGCCGCGGCCGCGGCGACGGGCGCCCCCGCGGAAGCTCCAGGCGCGGGGTCCCCCGCGGCGACGCTCCCGCAGGTGAGGACGGCAAGCGCCGTCGAAGCGATTCTCATTGAGGTGCGGGCTCGAATCACGGGATGACCCTCTTTCCCAGCGCTCCAATGTGCAATTCCGGGGCCGCCGCGTCAAGGTGTCGGGCCTTGCGGCAATCTTGCCGGGATCCGGATCGATCCGGTGAGATAGCCGTCGCCGTCGATTCTTCCTCGGAAGGGGACACGGCGCCATCCTTCACCCGGCACCATGGACCCCCGAAGCTCGAGGATCCCGTCTGCACGGAAGCGCGCCTCGAGACCGGGTACCGCCCGGCCCGCGGTCGCCGCCCGGAGCCCATCAGCCCGGTTGACGGCGACCAGCCCGCCGGCCTCGGGCAGCGCGAGCCCTTCCAGAAACGGGACCCCCAGGTGGAGGAAGAACTCGCTCTCCGCGGCGGGGAGAGGCTCGCCCAGCGACACGAGCCGGGAGAGCCTGCCGCCGGTGGCCTCACGAATCCGGCGTATCACGAGCGCGTCGGCGACGCGCCAGCCCCAGGTCTTGGCCGAAGGGAGCCGTCCGGCGGAGAGATCGGACTCGCTCCGTTTCGAGCCCTGCCGAGCGGCGAAACGCAGGAGCCGCCTGCCGAGCCGACTTCCGACCCCCGCGGCGGACTCGATGTGCGACCGCAGCGTCCCCGCGAGCGCGCGAGGCAGCACGGCGATTTCCGGTCCGATGTCGAGCAGCGCCGGTCCCAGCGTCTCCGCGCGGGAAACGTGGGCGAGCCTGGCGCCGCGCCCGAGGCAAGCGAGCGCCAGAGCAAGCTGAGCGGCGTCCGCCGCGGGCAGGGCGGAGAGCACCGTTTCGTCTCGCTCGATGCAGAGCGCGGCCCCGGCGGCCTCGACCGCCGCCAGGGCATTCTCGTGGGTGAGGAGGATCTCGGCGTCCGCGCGGGTCCGGAGCACCGCGGGAGCCTGGCCGCCCTCGGCCGCCCGCCGCGGGAGAAGACCGGGCTCGCGGGCCAGCGCGTCGGCGCCCACCGTGCACGCCCCGGCGACCGTCAGGGCCGCGGCCCGCTCCTCGCCTGACTCGCGGAACAGCAGGACGAGATCGAGTTCCGGAAGGTCCGGACGGATCGCCAGGATGCGGCGGAGAAGCGCGGCGTCGGCCACGAGGGCTTGCCGCACCGAGGCCCCCGCGAGGATCTGAAGGAGCGCCGCGTCGTCCGTTCCCGGATCGAGAGGCACCAGCGTCCCGCCGGCGCGGAGCGCGGCGAGGCTGCCGAGCAGAGCGTCCCCCCCGTCCTCGGTGAGAACGGCCACGCGCGCGCCAGGCGTGAGGCCGTAGGTGACGAGCGCGGCCGCCAGCTCCAGGGAACGCCGGTCCAACTCGGCCGCCGTCACCTCCTGGCGACCGGCTTCCTCCAGGACGAGAACCCGGTTCGGGTGCTCGCGAAAGGCGGCCGCGGCGAAGTCGACGAGCGTTCGGGAAGACATGGCGGAACGATCAGCGGCGTCGGGGGCACGGGCGGAATCGCGCGGGCCCCCGACGATCGGCCTTCAAGGTTCAGAAGCGCCAGGTGAAGCTCGCGCCGATGAGATGGACGAAGGACTCGTACTTTCCGTCGATGACGCCGTCCACCACCTGATACGGGTTGGTGGCGCTCGGCTTGCCCGTCGTCGCCCCCTTGGCGTTCCGGGTCCGGAAGAACAACGGCATGTAGTACGCGTCAAGGCTCCAACTCTGCGCCTTGTACCCGTAACCCAGGGTGACGGACCAGCGGTCTCCGTCGGGGATCGAGGGGCGCAGCGTGTCGTCGGGTATCGGGTTCTGATCCCACAGAGCGCCGAAGCGGATCTCGTGGGGGTCGGACAGCTTCCAGGTCGTTCCGAACCTCATGGCGAAGGTGTTCTTCCAGTTCTCGGCCTGGTTGATGTCAGCGACCACCGGGATGGGTCCTGCCGGTCCCGGCACGCTCGTGTTGTTCTGGAAGTCCACCGCCAGTTTCTGGAATGCCGACCACTGGGCGAACGACACGTCTCCTTCGAGACGCCATTTGTCGTTGAGCTCGTAGCCAACGCCCACGGCCGCTTCCGCTGGGAGGTCCAGGGTGGTTTTGCCGGGGCCGTTGGGGAACAGCGGCCGAAGGTCTACCTGGTCGTTGTGGAACACGTTGGAGAACTTGACGTTGCCCTTGATCTCGGGTGAAAGTTTCGCGCGATAAGTCAGCCCGAAGGACCACGGGGCCTTCGCGAAGTGGGTCGCGATGTTCCAGCCCCAGGCATTCCCGTCGCCCGTCAGGTCGGACTTGCCCACGATGGTCCCTGACGGCTGTCTCAACAAGCTGCTCTGGTCGAATTCCTTCGAGAATTCCTTGACGTCCGCCCACATGTAGTCGACGCCGACCGCGAGGGACCACTGTTCGTTGAGCTTGATGGCCAGGTTCGGATTGGCCACGAACGTCACCAGTTCGACCCTCTGGCTGGAGAAGGTGATCGGCCGGTCCGTCCACTCCGTTGAAAGGCCGAACGGATTGTTGAGGCCGAAACCGAACGTGAGGCGTTCGTTGATCTTCGCGGCGCAGTAAAGCTGAATCGGCGTCGCGTCGTCCTCCTTCGACTTGAACTGGACGGGGCTCGAGAGCCCGAAGCTCCGATCGCTCGACGTCAGCTTCGTGTCGATGCCGATGGTGATGAGGCTCACGCCGAACTGGATCTGCATCCCGTCGAGGCGGGTCAGGGCGGCCGGGTTGTACCAGTTGGCCGCGGCGTCGTCAGCGCGGGCGACCCACGCGCCCGCCTGGCCCGACGCCTTGGCGCTCTGCTCGTAGATGCTGAATCCCGAGGCCATCGCGGGGAGCGCTCCGGCGAGGACCAGCACCGCGGCGAGGACCCGCAGTTTCCCGCGTCTCATCATTCCCCCCTTGGTCTTGGGCCCATACCGAGCTTCCCGCGGCACTCGCTCCGGCCGCGAAACCCGGAAAATCGGGCGAAAACGGTTGGCAGGATAACACGGCCTTGGCCCCGCTCCGCGGCTTTCTGCATCGATGCAGCACGAATGGCGGCCAGGAGGACTCCCCCCGCGAGAGTACCTTGACTCCACCCCCGGTTCCCCATATAAAGACCTCTTTCTGGAACCGGGCCGTCGAGAAGGTCCTGCGGCGAGGCGTGTGCGGCCGTCAGGACCGAACGGAGGCGATCACCCATGTCGTGGAAGCGGTTGGTTGCGTTGTCGGGCCTGCTCCTGGCGCTCGCCGCACTCGGATCCGTCGCGATTGCCGACGAAACCCAGGGAACGGAGCCGGAGCCGAAGCCGACGGGTGGCGAAAAACCGGCGGAGGCTCCCCCGCCGGCAGCGGAGGCCCCGAAGACGCATTGGTGGGGAGACCGCTTCTCCTTCTTCATCGAGGCGAACACGGGTGGCGCCGAGACGGCGCGCGGCATCGACTCGTCGATCATCACCTCGTCAACGCTGACGTCCTCGGGCTCGCTCGATCTGGGTAAGCTGGACTTCGGCCGTCTCGCAATCGGATGGAAGCTGCCGGCGGAGAAAGGGATGTTCCAGCTGGTCTGGAGCGGCTACCGCGAACGCGAGTACACGTTCAACGCGGTCGGCTTCGAGGCGGACGCGCGGCCGCGGGCCGACCTCACCCAGTCAGCGCCTACGTCCAAGCAACTGCCTTCGCCGGTGCAGTGGTGGAGGGTGCGGGTGCGCGACGGCCGCCTTCAGGCCCACGAGGGCGTCCCGATCCTGGAGGAGGACGGGACGATCTCGTACGAGGACGACAACCCCGACCTCAACGCCTCTTTCACGAACGACGTCGCCGACGATCTACAGCACAGCGCGCAGACCCTGGATCTTCTCTTCCAGCGAGAGTTCGGCGGGCGGATGTTCAGGGGCGGCTGGTCGTCCGGGCTCCGCTATTTCGCTTTCGAAGGAACGACTCCGGCTGCGGCGTGGCTGGGCAACGCGAACGTCGCCGGCACGGGTTTCACCGACGGGACGTACATCCATCTCCTGCCGATCGCCGACAGCTCGAAAGGCTTCGGCCCCACGGGATCGCTGGAGGCGCAGTACCGTCTCTTCCGGGCCCGCGTCGTGTTTTACGCGCAGGCACGCATGGCGTTCGTCTACCAGACCCTTCACTCGGACACAGGGGATTTCTTCACCCTTGCGGCGAACACCGACAGCGGGACTACGTACCCCGTCCCGTCCAGGCTCAAGGAGAGCCGCACGAAGACCTCGTGGCAGGTCGCGGTCGAGGCGGGCGTGCGGGTGCGGATCGTGGAAGGGCTGCAGCTCGAGGTCGGCGCGGGGCAGACCTCGTATCAGGACTGCATCCTGGTGCCGACCCAGCTCCTGATCCCGGGCAAGTACAGCGAGGCGCTCTACGGGACGTCCGCGCTCTACAACACGCGTGATTTCCTCGTGAGCGTCTGGCACGCCGGGGTCAGCTTCCAGTTCTAGCGACCGTGGAGCGGTGTATCATGCCGATCCCGCCGTTCGGCGGGATCCCCAAGAGGGGTGTGCCGTGCGCCGCCGGTTCCGCCCGACGTTCTTGCTGGTGGTCTTGGCCGCCACCGTGTCGGCTGGCGCCTTCGCCGCCGAAGCGGACGTCGGCGACATCCTCCGGTTCGCCGCGGAGGTCGCGCAGAAAGGCGACTGGCGCGAGGCGCGCTACCGATGGGAGCAGGCGGCGAAGATCGAGCCGGACAATCCCCACATTCTGAACAACCTCGCGGTCGCCCACGAGGTCCTGGGCGACGGGGAGAAGGCGAGGCCGCTCTACGAGCGCGCCGTCGCGCTGGGCGGCGGGGACCCGCGGATCGAGGACAACGCCGCGCGCGCCGCGTTCTTTCGGCGCGCGGCCAACGGCGCCAAGACCGACAAGGACTCGGGAGCCCGGCCCTCCGCCGGGGACACCCCTCCGCCGCGCCGCAGCCGCCGCGGCGGGATCCGAGTTCCGGTGAAGCTACCGCTCCCCGCCCGGCTCGACCTCTCCGGGGAGAAAAGCCTCCTCGTGGCAGGCTTCCTCAGCAACGAGTCGGACCTTCTGGACACGGGACGCGAGATCGTACGGTTCCTCCGGACCGAGTTCCACAAGCACACCGCGCTCAAGGTCCGTGACGTCACGCCACCTCCGGCGGTGCCCGAGCAGACGGTGGAGGACCTGATCGCGAACGCCGAGTTCTGGAAGCACCTCGGGCGGGAGCACGAGGCCGACCTGGTGCTGTCGGGCGTGGTGCGGTACGGGCGGCGAGACGCCTCGGGATTCGGCGACGTGGACACGGTCAGCCCGGTGACCGGCCAGAAGGTGCGCCAGACGCAGTTCATCGAGCAGGAGCAGTTCACGTTCGAGATCCAGGTCTTCTTCTTCGACGGAGCGACGGGCAGCCTCCTGTTCCGCGACCGGTTCCAGAGGAGCGCCCTCTACCGGGGGCTCGCGAACGACCCGATCACCGCCTTTTACGAGCTCAGCGAGACGATCGCGGGCGATGTGCTCGCGGTGGTCTCGCCCAGGAGCCGGGACGACGTTCGAGTGATCTTCAAGAGCTAGGAGCCGAAGCGTCGTTGTCACCGGAAACGGGCGGCAGGATAATGGCCGCTCCCGGGAGACACCCATGAAGATCTCTTCGCGCTGCGCCGCCGCCCTCCTCCTCGCGCTCGGCCTCGCGCTCGCCCCGGCCGGGGCGCAGTTCGGGCAGAACAAGATCGCTTACGACCGGTTCGACTGGAAGACCTACACGTCGCCTCACTTCGACGTCTACTATTACGACGCGGAGGCGGGGCTCCTCCAGGACGTGGTTTCCGATGCGGAGAGTGCCTACCTGAAGATCAGCAAGGATCTGGACCACGAATTGAAGTCCCGGATCCCCCTGGTGATCTACAAGACCCACGCGGAGTTCGAGCAGACCAACATCACCATGGAGGAGCTGCCGGAGTGGGTGGGGGCCTTCGCGGAGCCGATCCAGAACCGCATGGTCGTCCCCATCGACGAGCCGCCCGACCGGCTGTACGCGGTCATCGCCCACGAGCTGACCCACATCTTCCAGTACTCGCTCTTCTTCGAGGGGTACCTCGGGCGTGCCCTTCGCTCGAACCCACCCGCCTGGGTCATGGAGGGGATGGCCTCGTACCTCGGGCAGGACGAGGACAACTTCGACCGGATGGTCATCCGTGACGCGGTGGTCAACAACACCCTCCCGCCGCTCCAGGACCTCGCCTACCCCTCGTTCCTGGCCTACCGGTACGGGCACGCGGTGTTCGACTTCGTCGAGAAGGAATTCGGCAAGGAGGGGCTCCGGAGCTTCATCTACGAGTACCGGAAGGTGCTCCTCACGAACAACATCGAGAAGGCGGTCAAGGAGGCGTTCGGCCTCGACCTGCCCGAGTTCAACCGCCGGTTCAACCGGTACCTGCGCAAGAAGTACTTTCCGGTGCTCCTGGAGAAGAAGGCACCGGAGGACTACGGCAAGGAGGTCGGAGTCAAGAAAGAGGGGGTGTTCACCTTCTCCCCCACGCTCTCGCCTTCCGGCGAGCTGGTCGCTGCGCTCGCCACGCCGAAGATGGACCTGGATCTGATCGTCCTGTCCGCGGAGGACGGGTCCGTAATCCGGAATCTGACGAAAGGCTGGACCAACCGCTACCAGTACCTGGTCGCGGAGGCGTTCAGCGGCCGGCGCGACCTTTCCTGGTCGCCCGCCAGCGACCAGATCGCGGTGTTCGCGCGGAGGGAGAACGCCCGGCCGCTCCTCCTGTTCGACGGGCTGACCGGCAGGCTGACGCGGATGATCCGTCTGCCGGGGATCTCGCAGTGCAAGAGCCCGGCCTTTTCCCCGGACGGGAAGCGGGTCGCTTTCGAGGGGAACAAGGACGGCATCGTGGACCTGTTCGAGCTCGAGATCGCCACGGGCGCGATCAGGAATCTCACGCAGGACGACTACTTCGACGCGAACCCCTGGTACGCCGCCGACGGGAAGTCGCTCGTCTACAACCGGCGGATCGGCGAGTACTGGAAGGTGTTCGCCGTGGACCTCGGGGACGCGTCCAGGAAGACCCAGCTCACCTTCGGACCCTCGAGCGACATCGAGCCGGCGTACTCCCGCGACGGCAAGACGCTCTTCTACGCCTCGGACCGCGGGCCGAGCGGGATTTTCAACATCTTTGCCCTCGACGTCTCGTCGGGGGAGACCCGCCAGTACACCGACGTCGTGGGCGGCTGTTTCTCGCCGGTGGAGATGGCCGAGAGGAACGGCGAGCCGTACCTCGTGTTCACGGCGTTCTTCGAGGGAACCTTTCGCTTGTTCCGGATGCCTCTCAAGCAGCCCGAGGCCAGGCTGGCGCCCGCCGCGGCCGGAGAGGCCGGTCCGGAGATCCACCCGTTCGAGCCCCCGCTGGCCTTGACGCTCGACGCCGGCAAGGCCGGCCCGTACAAGCGCCACTGGGACGTGGAGGCGCCCTACGTGGCCGTCGGCGTCACGGACAATGGGACCATACTCTCCAACGCCGCGGTCCAATTCTCCGATCTCCTCGGCGACCGACGGTTCAGCATCGTGGCGTCCAGCGTCGCCAGCTACTCGAACACCGAGGTGATGTACATGAACCTCCGGCACCGGCTGCGCTGGGGCGCCGCTCTTTACGACTACCGGGACTACTTCGCCCAGGTGGTTTCCAGCGGCATGTCCACCCGCGAGGACCAGGTCCAGCGGACGACGGGCGCGTCCTTCGTCGTTCAGTACCCGATGAGCCGGTACTACCGCGTGGAGGGGTCCGTCGGCTTCGTGGAACGCACCCAGGACTTCCTCGTCGGCGTCGACCCGTCGACCGGGGCTCCCGTGCTCGACACCGTCAAGGACCGGTTCGCTCTCTTCGGAACCTCGCTGACCGGCGACACCACGCGCTATCAGGAGTGGGGACCGTTCCAGGGGAAGCGCTTCGACGTCGGCGTCACGTACGGCGCCGACGCCGGGGGCACGATCAAGGGTAACCTCGTCGAGTACTCGCTGGATTTCCGCGCGTACAAGCAGCTGACCCGCCGGTCGCTGCTGGCGTGGCGGATCGCGGGGGTCGACAGCGCCGGCGGACGGCCCACCTATTACGCGCTGGGCGGGATCAACCAGCTCCGCGGCTTCGACTTCCGGGACTTCTTCGGGACCCGGGTCGCGTGGAGCAACCTCGAGCTGCGCTTTCCGCTCGTGGACCAGCTCCGTTTCCCGTTCGGCGCGATCCGCTCCATCCGCGGCTTCCTGTTCATGGACGCCGGGGCGGCATGGTTCAAGGACGGCTCGTTCTACGACCCGGATTTACCGGTATTCGCGGGGGTCGGCGGGATACGGACCGGCGTGGACACCGGCGGGAAGCCGGTCAACTTCAAGTTCTGGGACTCCGCCAACAGCCGCCTCCAGGACGGGCGCGGCTCGTACGGCTGGGGGTTCCAGTTCCTGTTCATCGGCGGGCTCCAGTTCAACTGGGCCTGGGCCCAGCGGATGCCGTACACGCGCTACGAGCCAGACTCCATCGACGCTCAGGGGCGGATGGTCCTCGTCCCCCGCAAGGCCGACACCGGCGGAACGCACACGGAGTTCTACATCGTGTTCGACTTCTAGGCGCCGCGGGTCGCGGGCCGTCCGGACGCGCGGCCGTCAGACCTCGAAGCGGGAGCGGCCGCGCGCGGCGAAGCCCGCGCTGAGCAGGCCGACGAGAACTCCCACGCCGGCGACGAGCGCGATGGCACCCGGCGGGAGGGAGCGGCCAGCGAGGATGTCCAGGATCACCCCGGGTCTCGGTCCCGCCGCCGCGACGGTCGCGCGCCGTGCCCCCTCGACCAGGAGCAGCGCCACGGCGGACGCGGCGAGCCCCTGCACGAAGCCGGACACGAGGAACGGCCCGCGCACCAGGCTCGGCGGCGCGCCCACCAGGAGCATGATCTCGATCTCCTCTCGGCGCGCGTAGACCGAGAGCCGCATCACGCTGGCGATCACGAAGATCACCGCTGCGAGCACCGCCACGGCCGCGACGGCGCCGGCGAGGCGGGCCATCCGGAGGAGCGCGTCGAGCCGGTCGAGCCAGTCGAGGTCGAGACGGACCTCCTCGATTCCGGCGAGGCCGGACGTCGCGGCGGCCACCCGGCGCGCCGCCGCGGCCCCCGCGGGGCCGGGAGCGACGAACGCCTCGATCGAGGCGGGAAACGGGTTGGTTCCCAGGGCGCCGGGCACGTCGGCCAGGTCTCCGAACGATTCGCGGAACCTGAGGAGCGCCTCGTCCTTGGTGACGAAGCGCACCGCCGAGACGCCCGGCGTCGCGGAGAGCCGGCTCGCGATCGCCTTCCTGGCCTCCTCGCCGGCATCGTCCCGCAAGTACACCTGCACCCGGACGTCGCGCCGCCACCCCTCGAGCCACGCGCCGGCGTTGTGAACCACCAGCAGGGCCGCGACGGCCAGGGACAGGACCGCCGCGAGGGTCACGATGGCGAGCACGTTGACGCCCGGGCTGTGGCGCCACTCGTCTGCCGCGTCCGTCGCGTAGTAGCGAAGTCGCGCGAGGAGGCGGCTCACGGCCCGCTCCCCGCGTCCGGGATCCGCCCGTGGTCGAGAATGATCGTGCGCCTCTGCATCCGTCGGACCATGTCGCGGTCGTGAGTGGCGACGACCACGGTGGTCCCCCGAGCGTTGATCTCGCGGAAGAGCCGCATGATCTCCAGCGAAAGGTCCGGATCCAGGTTGCCCGTGGGCTCGTCGGCCAGGAGCAGCTCGGGCTCGTTGACCACCGCGCGCGCGATGGCGACCCGCTGCTGCTCCCCGCCGGACAGCGCCTCGGGAAGCACCCCGATCCGGTGCTGG
>JBGQAU010000105.1:0-8397 GCA_041494445.1 Acidobacteriota bacterium
CCCCACAGCGCCTGGTCGCCCCACAGCGCCTGGTCGCCCCACAGCGCCTGGTCGCCCCACAGCGCCTGGTCGCCCCACAGCGCCTGGTCGCCCCACAGCGCCTGGTCGCCCCACAGCGCCTGGTCGCCCCACAGGGCTTGGTCGCCCCACAGCGCCTGGTCGCCCCACAACGCCTGGTCGCCCCACAGCGCCTGGTCGCCCCACAGGGCTTGCGCCGCCTGAACGATCGGCGACGGTTGGCGGAGGCCGATGTCGCCGTTCTTCTTCCGAGCGACCAGCGGGCTCGCGCTGTTGAAAACCGCCGGCCGGTACGGGCCCGTCATGGCGGTCGCGCGGATGAGACTCAGGTAGCCCGACCCGACGGCGAACACGTCCGAACCCGCTCTCTTCTCGGCGGAGGCCATGAGGATCGTCTTGACCTGGTCGGGCGTCAGGTACGGGTTCCGCTCGAGGAGGATCGCCACGGCGCCGGAAGCCACCCCTGTCGCCATGCTGCTGCCGGACAGCTCGATCCGGTCGGTGCCGATCACGCGGTCCGGGAAGAGGCGCGCGATCTCCGCGTCCGCGGCGAGTGACGAGACGATGCGATTTCCGGGAGCCACGATGTCGGGCTTCACGACGTGATCGCCGTAGGAGGGGCCGCGGCTGGTGTAGGTCGTGACGACGTCGTCGACCCGGTTCGCGGTGTTCAGGTCGTTCATCGAACCCACGGTGAGAACGTACGGATCGTTGCCCGGGGAGTTGATCGTCATGTAGCCGTCGCGCCCCCGGTTCCCCGCGGACACGACCACCACGAGCCCCGACGCCCAAGCCCGCTCGACGGCGCGAGCGAGCGGATCGGTGCGGTAGCTTTCCATCGGCGGATGGCCCAGGGAGAGGTTGAGCACCCGGATCCCGTAACGCGCGCGTTGCGCGATCGCCCAGTCGATCGCCTCGATCACGTCGCTGGTGTAGCCGCCGCCCTGCCCGTCGAGGACCCTGAGCGAAACGAAGTTCACACCCGGCGCGATGCCGCCGGGAGCACCCTCCGTTCCGGAGCCGCCGATGATCCCGGCCACGTGCGTCCCGTGGCCGAACGGGTCCGTGCGCTCCGGCGTCGAGGACGTGAAGTCCACGGCGGCGAGGATTCTCGACGGCGGGACCGCACCCGACGCGGCGAGTCCCGAGTCCACGAGCGCGACGGTGACCCCGCGCCCCGTGTACTTGAGGACCTGGGAGATCCGGTCGGCGCCGATCGTGGGCACCGCGATGTCCATCGAACTCGCGACCCTCCGGTCCGGCGAGATCGCGAGGATCCGGTGATCGCTCGCGAGCCGCTCGATCTCTCTCGAGGAAACCGTTCCCGAGACGGCGTGGATCCCCGCCAGCTTCCGGTGCAACGACGAGCCTCGTCCCAGCAGCGCGGGGAGGTCCGCGTCCTTGACCTTCGCGCCGTACGTGACGATCACGCGAACGTCTCCATCGCGGACCGTCGCGAGGTCCGGGGCGACCTTGGCATGGCCGGACGCCGCGATCGACGCGGTCGCCAGGAAGGCCACGACAAGACCGGTCAGCACCGCCGCCATCGCCTTGTTCTTGGTTTGTGCTCTCATCTTCGTTCCCCCCCGAGTGTCTTCAAAACCGCTTTGGAACCTTTTGCCGATGGGACGGAGAGCAACAAGAGCGCCTGCGTGAGTGCCGGCCCGTGCCTGCGCCATAAGATCAACAAAATGTTAGAGTTGAGTCGGTTTCAGTGCGCGATGCGCAGGGCGGCTTCCAAGAAAGGACGTCTCAGGATGAGATGAATCGAATGCACTTACTTTTATAAATATCTGACATGAAAGCACTTATCATCGTGTTTGTACTTGGTTCTCGAAGCGTCTCAAACTGCGACCGCTGGGCTCGGCCGAGAGGGCTAGATGCGATCGCGCCCGGAAGTCGCAGGCTGGCTCGTGGGGCGGGCCATCGGGAGGGAGCCTTCGGGGGCAAACGTGTCGGCTTGAAGGCGGCACTCGATCGCGTCGAGGATCTGCTCGGTCGTCACGCCGTCCGCCGGGAAGGACGCGTACGTCGCCCGGAGGTGCACGGCTTGGGCGATTCCGAAACGCGCGTCCACCGGCTCGGCCTGGACCTCCTCGAGCAGCTCCTGCGCGCGCTGGGCCAGAAGCATCGGCCGGTCCTCGTGTGTGAGCACGAGGAACAGGTCGCCTCCGAAGCGCACCAGGGTCTCTCCTCCCCGTGTGAGCGCGGCGAGCCGGCGAGCCGCCTGGCCGAGAAGCCGGGCCCCGGCGGTGGGGCCGAGCGTTCGTTGAACCTCCTCGAGCGCGGTCACGCGGAACGCCACGATCCCGAGCCCGGAGCCGGCCTCGGTCGCGCGATCGATGCGGCAGCCGGCCTCGATGAAGAAGAATCGCGAGTTCGGGATGCCCGTGAGCGGGTCGGTGAGGCTTTCGAGGCGCGTCTCGGGCAGGCGGGAGGCGTTCTCGATCGCCTGGGCGACGTATCCCCCCACGGCCAGCAGGAGCCGGAGGTGATCCGCATCGTAGGCGAAGCCCGACCCGTGGTAGAGCGCGAGGACGCCGATGTCCTGGAACCCCGTCGCCAGAGGGGCGACCAGCGACGAACGCAACTCCGAGACCTCGGGGTCAAGGGCGAGGTCCTCGAGATCCGACCGCGAGCCGTCGCGCTCGAGCGGGCGATCATGGCTCTTCCCGATGTAAGCGCGACGGTGGAGCGCCGCCCATCCGGAGAGCCGTTCTCCCACGGGGATCTCGACGTTCATGAGCCGGGAGGCACCCTGGCCCGTCGCGAACCTGGCGACGAGCCGCCGGCGATCTTCGCCGTAGAGGTACACCACGAGAGCTCGATACGGGATCAGGTGCGCGATCTTCGCGGACAGGAGGGTCAGGCTTTCGTCGAGCCCGAGGTGGTGGCCGACGGTACGCGCGATGTCGTACAGCGCGCGCTGCTCGCGTTGAGAGGAGGTGATCTCGTCGTAGATTCGCGAGCGGCTCGGGGCGGGGGCGGAAGGCGGGGCGTCCGAGGTCGAAATCCTCTCCGCCGGGCCTTGCCCGGCTTCCGGTGGTGCGTCCGGCGTCGCGGAGGAGGGCCGGGCAGAGGCCAGGATCGCCGCCTCCAGGGCGTCGACCGCGGGGAGAAATTTCTCGAGCACCGCCGGGTCGAACATCTTCCCGCACTCGCGCTCGAGGAACGCGATCGCCTCGGCGGTCGGCAGGGCCTTTCGGTAGGGGCGGTCCGACGTCAAGGCATCGAAGCAGTCCGCGACCGCGAGGATCCGCGCGCCGATCGGGATCTCCTCGCCCACGAGCCCGTCGGGATAACCCGTGCCGTCCCACCGCTCGTGGTGGTGCCGGACGATGGGCGCCAACGGATAAGGGAAGGGAACCACAGAGAGGATGTCCGCCCCGACCCGCGGGTGGATCTTCATCTTCTCGAACTCTTCGGGTGTGAGCCGTCCCGGTTTGGTGAGGATGTACTCCGGCACGGCGATCTTGCCGACATCGTGGAGCAGCGAAGCCGCCTTCAGCGCCTCCATCTGGGGTCCGGACAGCTCGAGGGCGCGGCCGATTCCGAGGCAGAACTGCTGGACCCGGCGGAGGTGATCCTCGGTGTTCTCGTCCTTTGCCTCGATCGCGAGCGCCAGCGCCTCCGTCACCGCGCGGTAATGCTCGGCGGTCTGCTGCGAGTGACGCTTCTCCTCGTCCGCCTGCCGCGAGCGCGCCCGGTAGGCGAGGTGCATGAGGTACACGAACGGCGCCGCGAGGAGGAGCGACCCGAGGTGTCCCCGCTGGATGAGGAGGGTCAGGAGCACCGCCAGGGAAGACCCCGCCAGGAACGCGGGGATGGACCACACGTAGTTCGCGCGAAGCGCGGGCCCGGCGTGCTCCTCGCCGGAGAGGTGGATCGCGAGGGAGATCAGCCCGAGATTCAGCGCGGCGAAAGCGGCCGAGGAGGCGAGGATCGGCACGATGTCGCGCAGCGGATCCACCGCGCCGACGGGGCCGCCGAGAAACAGGTAGATGAGCCCCGAGGCGGTCGAGGAGATGCCGACGGCGCCCGCGTTGAACGCGATACGGTGCGCCTCAGGCCTCTCCTGGTTCCGGCCGGGAAGCACCGAGGTCGCGATCGCCGACAGGACGCTCGCGGCGATCGAGGCGCCGAGGCCGAACGTCATGAGAGTCGCCGAGACGAACGCGAACGCGGGCGAGAGGCTTCCACCGACCGGGAGCGGTACGCGGATCCAGCCCGCGGCCACCGCGAGCCCCACGAAGACGAGCGCGCGCCCGTTGAGGGGCGGCGGCCAAGCAAGGATCGCCGCTGCGGCGGTCGCGGCGCCCGCGATGCTCACCGCGGCGAGAAACGGCCCGGGCGCCCCCGGAACTTCGCGGGGATCCGTCAACGCGAACGCCCTCCCGAGCGCCACCTGCGGACGTGGCCCTCTTGTCGGCCGACCCGAAGTCGTAACGGCGGTTTCGAGCCGATGCCCCGTGCCCGGCAGGCGAAAACATAGGTTCCCTCGAGCGGGAAGGCAAAGCCGTGCGTTCCATCCTTTATTACAATAATGGGAGCAGAGGGGTCCCAAACCACGCTGTAGATTCCGCTTGAGTCGTTCTATGCTCCATCGTATAATCAACCTATTCGAACGGCGAGAACCAACAGGTGTGGAGTCCGCGAATGTATAGAACGAATGCCGATGTAGCGAGAAGGGTCTACAGGGCCCTCAAGACCCCCTCGGACAACAACCCGCGCACCGACCCGATCCTTGCCTTCTACTTCAAGGGCAAGGAGGACTACATCATGATGCGGTGCAACAAGGACCCCGAGATCTCGATCAAGGGGAAGGACCAGATCGCCGGGGAGGTGAAGTTTTTCGCCTACAGCGACTTCGCGGACTACACCGAGGCGGACGTCCTCTTCAAGCTCAAGGACGAGGTCACGCTGATCGAGCTGTACCGAAAAGGCGCGATCGAGGCGAGGTCGTTCAAGTCGTGGGACGAATTCGCCCGGTGGCTCGACGCACTGGACGAGAACGGCATTCAGATCTCGCTCAAGCTTCCGTGCCTGGTGTATGCCGCGGTGCGGAACCAGCAGCCCTCCATGCAGAACTTCATCGTGGAGGCGATCAAGAAGGCGCTCAAGACCGGCTTCGAGTGATCGACAGGTCAGGAGCGGCCGAGCCGCTCCGACCACGCGGCGAGACGGGAGAGGCCGTCGCGCAGGGCGGATGCGTCGGCGCCGGGATCGGCGAGACGGCGCTCGAGACGCTCGCGGAGGATCCGAGATGCCTCCTCGGGCCGGAGGAGCCCGAAGCTCTCCCCCTCGGGGCCGACCAGTTCGACGCATCCCGACCTGAGCAGCCCGAGACCCTCCTCGGAGGAAGGATCCACCAGCCGGACCAGCCTGCGTCCGATGCGCTCCTCGATCGGACCGGGCCGTCCGTCGCCGGCCAGCGTGGCACGAAGACGCGCGCCGCGCCGAGGTTCTGGGACCGCATGCTCCACGGCATCGCCTCGAGGTCAGCGTATCACGAGACGGGCGCGGCGCGATACTGCGGTCAGCCGTCGAGGCCGAGGGAATTCCAGTCGGGGACGCGCGGCGGCGAATCGGGGCGCGCGAAAAGGTAGCCCTGCGCGCACCGGACTCCCGTTTCCATGAGCGAAACGAGCTCTCCGACGCGCTTGACCCCCTCCGCGACCATTCCGATCCCCGTGGCGTCGGCGAAGCGTCGGATCGTCGCGATCAGCTCGCGCTTGATCGCGCTCGCGTCGAGGTCGCGGACGAGGGTCATGTCCACCTTGATGAAATCGGGGGCGATCTCGGCGATGGAACGGAGCCCCGCGTTGCCGCTCAGGCTCGGCTCGAACACTCGATCGTCGCGGCGCAGTCGCCGCGCACGGCAGCGGTCGAGGTACCGCGCGATGGTCCGGACCACGCGGTCGTAGGCGTGCCAGCCGTCCGTGCAGTCCACCGCGTTCCGCTCGAGGACGGTGATCGAGAGAATGCCGAGCCGCCCCTGCGCCGCGAGCGCCTCTCCGATCCTCTCGAACAGGTTCGGTAGAACCGGCAGACTCGGGTCCGGGGCGGCGTCTCGCGAGCGCGCGCCGATGCCGCGGGACGCGCTCATCGGGCCAGACGCCTCGTGGGGTTCCCGAGCCCGGACGGCTCCGTCCGGGGTCCGAGCACGTCGGTGTCGGTGTCGCCGATGTCGAACGACTTGTGGCGGCCGACGCGGTTCCTTCCTGCGGCCTTGGCGTTGTAGAGCCCCTGGTCGGCGTGTCGGATCAATTCGGTACTGTTCTGTCCGTCCACCGGGAACAACGCGATGCCGCCGCTGATGCTGAGTACTCCGTCCGGCTGCGTCTCGCGGTGCGCGAACGGGTGCGTGGCGATCGCCTCGCGGATCCGCTCCGCCGCCTGGAAGGCCTTCGGCCCGTCGGCGAGCGGCATGGCGACGATGAACTCTTCTCCGCCGTACCGGCCGGCGAGATCCTGCGGCCGGAGGTTGCGGCGGAGGACTTCGGCCACGCCCCGGAGGATCTCGTCACCGGCCTGGTGGCCGTTCGAGTCGTTGTATCGCTTGAAGTAGTCGATGTCGAACATGAACACCGCGAGCGCCTGCGCCCGGCGCCCGGCGGCGTCGATCAGGATTCCCAGCGACTTCATGAACTGCCGCTTGTTCAGAAGGCCGGTGAGACCGTCGTGGTTCGCCTGCTCTCGGAGTGCCCGCACGTTCCGGACGTTGCGGTAGGCGATGGACCCGAGGTTCGTGATCATCTGGAGGACCAGCTTCTCGTCCCTGGGCCGGATCGCCGGATCGCCGATGCAGAGGACGCCGATCAGGTAGTCCTGGTCCTCGCCGTGATGGACCAGCGGCCCGACCAGGCTCAGCCGGAACGCGGGGTGGTTGTCCCCGACGTTTCGCCCGTCGGTACGCGAGAGATTCAGCCAGTCGTCGCCGACCATCTCGACCTTGTTCTCCGCGACCCAGCCGATCTTTCCCTCGCCGACCCGGACCCGCGTGGCGTCCGCGGGGATCTCACCCAGGCCCCGCTGGTCCCGGAGGTAGATCTCCTGGATGTTCGCCACCCCCTCGCCGGGGGAGCGCACGAGGAACAGGAGCATCTGCTGCGGCTCGAAGATCTTCTCGGTGAGGTCGAAGATGTGCTTCGGGATGTCGTTGGGGTCGAGGTAGGAGTTGTTCAGCTCGCGAGCGAGGCCGGGTAGAAAGCGGGACAGGTTGGACAGGGATCGCTGCTCGTTCCGCATCTTCGAGGCGAGGCGCGTCTGCTCGCGTGATTGCCCCTCGAGACGCGCGACGTCCGTCGTGAGGCGCTGCGTGTTCCTCCGGGCCTCGCCCAAGCCTCGCCGTCCCAGCAGGAACCCGAAGACGGCGGCGACGGCGGCTGCAATCAGGACCGCGGACCAATCCGACGGGCTGAGCAGGAACTCCACGTCATCCTCGCCACCGGGCACATCCCCACGGTGCCACCAGCCATGGTGCAAGCACGAAAGATGCAATGTCCGTTCCTCGCGGGACGTCCCGCCCCCGGCATGCCAAGTGTTCTCGATACAGAGAGATGCGGTGGACCGTCCGGGGCGCGGCTCACCTCCTCTACCGGGTGAGCGCGCAATTATTGGAGCGGGGGCTGACGTTGAGCGTCAGTGCTCGGCCGGAGGAGCCTGTGATCCGCCATGTAGAATGATCGATGTGCTCCGTGTTCATGAGATCTTCCATTCGATCCAGGGGGAGTCGACCCACGCGGGGCTTCCGTGCGTTTTCGTGCGCCTCGCGGGCTGCAACCTGCGATGCCGCTGGTGCGACACCGCGTACGCGTTCCACGGCGGCCGCGCGATGACCGTTGCCGAGGTCGTGGCGGAAGTCGAGCGCCACGGCTGCCCGCTGGTGGAGGTGACCGGAGGGGAGCCGCTGCTCCAGCCGGACGCCGTACCGCTGATGGAGGAGCTTCTCCGCCGCGGCCTACGCGTGCTGCTCGAGACCGGAGGGAGCCTGCCCATCGACGGGGTGCCCGACGGCGTGCTCCGGATCGTGGACGTCAAGTGTCCCGGCAGCGGCGAAGCGGCCTCGAACCGCTGGGAGAATATCGAGAGACTGAGACCCGGGGACGAGATCAAGTTCGTCATCGCCGGACGGGAGGACTTCCTCTGGGCGGCCGCCCAGGTGCGGGGGCGCGGCCTCGCCGACCGAGGCGCGGTCCTCTTCTCGCCGGTTCACGACGAGGTCGAGCCCGGCGACCTGGCGCGGTGGGTGCTCGCCGACGGTCTCCCGGTCCGCGTCCAGATCCAGCTCCACAAGGTGCTGTGGCCGGGAGCGGAGCGGGGGGTGTGATGCGGCTCGCGGTCGTGCTCCTCTCGGGCGGGCTCGACTCCGCGACGACG
>JBGQAU010000126.1:0-5571 GCA_041494445.1 Acidobacteriota bacterium
AGCCATGAGCACGAACAACCCGGTGCTCGACGCCCTGGTCGAGCGCGACCGCGACCACGAGTGCGAGGGATACGGCCCGCAGCGGATCTGCGTGAGGATCGCCGGGGCCGCGGAGCTCCCCAGCCGGTTCGGCGACTTCCGGATCGTGGCTTTCTGGAACAACCGGGACGGGAAGGAGCACGTCGCCATGGTTCACGGCGACGTCGTAGGGGCCGGGGAGGTACCGACTCGGCTCCACTCCGAATGCCTCACGGGCGACGTGATGGGCTCGCTGCGCTGCGACTGCCGCGACCAGTTGGAAACCGCGCTCGCGACGTTGGGGACGATGGAGCGCGGACTGTTGCTCTACATGCGGCAGGAAGGGCGCGGGATCGGCCTGATCAACAAGATCCGGGCGTACGCCCTCCAGGACCGCGGGCTCGACACCGTGGAGGCCAACCTCGCCCTCGGCTTCCGGGACGACGAGCGTGACTACGCGGTGGCGGCCCACATGATCCGGAGCCTCGAGGTCCGCTCGCTCCGGCTGATGACCAACAACCCGTCCAAGGTCGCCCAGCTCACCCGTTACGGCATCCGGATCGAAGGGCGGATCCCCCACGTGATGCCCCCGAACCCGCACAACCGGTTCTACCTGGAGACCAAGGCTGAGCGCTCCGGCCACTGGATCGATTTCTCCGGCAAACGGCGCCTCGACGAGCAGGGCGACCCCGCGCGGGTACAGGGGATGCCGGAGGAATGACCGGCGGCCGGCCCATCGGGAAATGGCTCGCTGCGCGGACCGCTGCTGCGGCCGCCTGCCTGGTGCTCGCCGCCGGCGTTCCCACCCTCGCGGACGTCTTCAGGATCCTGGACGAGGACCAGGAGGCGGCGCAGGCCCGCATCGACCTGGTCCAACAGGCCCGCGTCTCCCTCGACGCCGAGTATTACATGTTCGAGAACGATCAGGCGTCGCTGGTCGGCCTCGCGCTTCTCCGCGACGCCGCCCGGCGCGGCGTCGCTGTGCGCCTGATCGTGGACGCCACCTTCAACCGGATGTCGAGGCCGATCCAGGCGTATCTCGTGACTCAGGGAGTCGAGATCAAGGAGTACCACCCGTTCCGGCTGACGAAGCCTCGCTGGACCACCCGACGCCTGCACGACAAGCTCCTGGTCGCGGACGGCGCGCGGATGCTCACGGGTGGCCGGAACGTCGCGAACCCGTACTTCGGCTTCGGCGCCAGGATCTACGTCGACCGCGACGCCTTCGTCGCCGGGCGGGCGGCGGCGGACGCCCACGCGTACTTCCACGATCTGTGGTACAGCGGCGAGGTCCGCGGGACGCGGCTCAGCGGTTTCGACCCCTCGGTCGTGAACGCCAGGTGCGAGGAGATTTCGCGGGACGACGACCGCTGGCGCTGCACCGCGCGGCGGAGCATCGCGATCAAGGAGTACCGGCACGCGGAGCAGCTCCTGGACCGGGCGCTGGCGGGGCTGAAGGAGGCGTCCTGGGTGCGCTGGGACACGCGGACGGATTGGGCGGAGGGGCAGCGCGACGTGGGGGAGGTGCGTTTCCTCCACGAACCGGTCGGCCGCAAGGGGGACGAACGGGGAATCGGGAACGATCTCCTGGATCTGATGGAGTCGGCGTCCGGCTCGCTGCTGATCGAGTCCCCCTACCTCGTCCCATCGAAGGCCTTCTTTCGCGGGCTCAAGGACCTCCTCCGCCGAGGCGTGAAGGTTCGCGTCCTGACGAACTCCCTGAACTCCACCGACAACCTATTGGCACAGGCGGGGTACGTCGGCCGGAAACGGAGACTCGTGCGGATGGGGGTGGAAATCTGGGAATTCCGCGGTCCGGAGTCCATGCACGCGAAGTCGGCGGTGATCGACGGCACGACCTCGATCGTCGGGACCTTCAATATCGATCCCCGCTCGGAGGACCTCAACACCGAGCTGGCGGTGGTGGCCACCGACACGGACCTCTCCGACCGGCTCCGCGCGTCCATGGACGCGCATCTCTCGAAGGCGTTCAGGATCGGGAGCGACGGGAAGCCCATCGGCGAGAAACGCCGCTATCCCGGCGCCTCCCGTTTCAAGATCTTCAAGCTCGGTCTCCTCCGCCTCCTCGCGCCGTTCATCCAGAAGCAGCTCTGAGTCGCTGCTGCCGTGCAGCCCGACCCGACGGACGCGTCTACGACCTGGGAACGACGATCTCGGGAAGCAGCTCCTCGATCGCGCGCGAGGCGGCCCCGGTGTGCCGCTCGATGTCGCTGAGGAGGCCGGCGGCGGGGTCGGGGAAGGACGGGGGTGCGTAGCCGAGGATCCTCGCCGGCCCGTCGAGGTGCTCCCGTCGGACCTCGTCGGAGGCGGCGACGCAGACCCGGCAGACCGAGCGGACCGCGACGAGGAAGCGGCACGCGGCGGAGAGCGTCTCGTAGAGCGGCCGGCGGCCGGGATCGCGACGCGCGAGGCTCTCGAAAGGGTCGTCGTCCACCGCGTCCCACACCGCCTGCCGCGCCTGTGTCGCCGCGAGGCACAGGTCGATCTCGCGGAGGCCGCCCGGGACCTCCTTCAGATGGATCGATCCCTCCGACATCGGGCGGAACTCGGAGCGCCGCTCCCTGATCTCCCGCGCGACCCGCGCCGAGAAGGCATCCGCCTCCGCGAACACGAGGGGCCGGAACACCTTCTCGCGGAGCGCCTCCTCGATCTTCCGGCCGCCGGTGATCATCCTCGACCCGAGGAGCTGGCAGCGGTCCACGAACAGGTCGTCGTCGCGGCCGACGAGGAGACGCGCCAGGTCGGGGATGGGCGTGACGAACGCGCCGAGGCGCTCGCCGAGACGGTACTGGACGACGACGCCGCGACGGGCGATCTCGCGGTTCATCCGGATCACCGCGGTCTCCGCGATCCGTTGCGCGCCGGGGTCGGTCGAGTCGAGCAGCGTCAGCAGGTCGTAGTCGTCGTCGTAGGGGCGGCCCCGGGCATTGCCGCCCGCGAGGAAGATCCCGAGGAGGTCCCGGTCGGGAAGGCGGCGCGCCGACTCCCGCTCGACCTCGCGGAGGCAGAGGTCGAACAGGTTCGTGAGATACGTCCGGGTGATCTCCATGAAGGTGGATCGCGTGGCGTCGCTGGGAGTCCCGTGAAGGGTGCCCATCGCGGTACGGAGGAACGAAAGGTCGTAGTAGTCGCCGAGCAGCCCCTTCTGCTCCTCGGGGTTCGTGTGACTCTCGCTCGCGGCAAGGCGCCCGAGCGCGAGGGTACGAAGCGCGGCGGCGTCCGACAGGGCGAGGACGGTAACCGGGTGGCGGACCGTGATCCGCGCGAGGACGCGCTTCACGTACTGGCTGGTCCCGCGGTGGACCTCGACGAGGGCGGCGAACCGGTCGCGCGCCGCGGCCACCTCCAGGTCGCCGATCGGGACGGCGAGGGCGTCGCGGACGCGGTCGAGCGCCTCGTCGCCGAGGGTGAGGAGGAACCGGTTCATCAGGTCCGGGTACGAGCGGAATACCCGTGAAAGCGCGCGGATCTCCTCCGGCCGCGTCCCGAGCCGCTCGAGGAACGCCGCGCCCAGCTCTCGCGCCGGGGAGCGCGGGGCGCGGGACCGTTCCTCCCGTGCCAGCAAGGTGAGCAGGGTCACGATCGCGAACGGGGCGTGTCGACCCCAGTCCGCGTACTCCACCGCGAGCCCGCGGCGCTCGGGGTCCGGGATCCGCCGCCAGCCCGCGCAGAACTCCCTGAGCAGCCGCCCGTCCGGCGCCGCGAGCGCCTCGAGCACGTCGTCCCAGAATCGCACGCCGCGGAACGAGCGGCCGGCGGCCGCCAAATCGCCGGCCAGCTCCCGCGCCACGTCCGGAGCCGCCGCGCCGCGGATCCAACGGGCCGAGCGGGTGATCGAGGCCAGGTGATGGGCGAGCTCCTCCATGAGGCGCGGCGCTACCGCGTGAGCCGTTTCGACCGCCTCATGGTAGTGCACCAGCATGTGGTCCACGGCGTGCACGGAGCCGCGGTCGCTGTACCCCATCGCCGACGCGACCTTGCGCAGATTGTCGCGCCCTGCGGTCCCCTCGACCTCGACTTCCTCTTCCTCGACGATCAGGAGCTGGGCGAGGTGGCGGAAGGTGTCGAGAAAGACGTGACTCTCCTCGAGTCGGGCAAGGTGAGGACGGAGCGAGCGACGGCGCTTTCCGAGGATCCGGAGGAGCTCGAGCAGGCGCGTCTCGCGCACGCCTTCCACCGCCTTGAGGGCGCTGGCGAGGCCGAGGATGAGCCGGAGGCCGTCATCCTTGGGGTGGACCGAGGAAGCGGACGGCGGGCGGAGCAGGAGAGAGCGGGTCTCGCCGAGGATCCCCCGGAGGTAGAACTCGTGCGCCGAGTCATCGTGGCCGGGACGGTGGAAATACTCGGCGGTGACCTCCTCGCGGAACCGATGGAAGAGCCCGCGGCTGCCCGCCACCGGCTCCGCGCGCAGCAGCTCGGTGACCAGGACGAAGTCCGGGCGGCCCGAGCGGAGCGCCTCGCCGAGCCGTCTCGGCGAGACGCAGAACCCGTCGAGGCCGAGTTGCTCGGCCAGGTAATGGTCGAGGGGACTCGCGTACCGGAGCATCTGCCCCGTGAGCATCGCGAAGGCCCGCTCCAATGCCGCGAGGTCGGCGCCTTCCTCGACGATCACCGCGACGTCCATGTCGTCCTGGTGCGACGGGGTCCCGACGGAGAGCATCACGTAGGCGCGCCTCAGCCTCGGCGGGAGCGCCACCCGGAGCACGCGCCGGACGTAGACCGTTTCGAGCCGTGAGAACTCAATCGCCGCGCGTTGCAGGAATGTGCGGCGGACGGCATGGCGGTCGGGACGCTCGGCGACTCCCTCGGCGAGCCGTCGCAGGGACGTGACGTTCTGGTGGAGGAGCTGGACCGCGTGGAACGTTCCGAGCAGCGTCAGGATCTCGGCCGGCTCACGCCCCGCGGCGGCCACCCGGTCGAAGTCCTCCGACAGGGACGGGGCGGCGCGGTCGAGATGGACCCGGGACATGCCGCCCGAAGTCTCGAGACGGGACAGCAGGAGGTCGCCGTGCTGCTCGACGGCGCGGAGGAACTTCCGCGCGGGGTTCCCCAGCGCCTGTGCCCGGACGACGAGCGGCTGGAGCGCACGGTCCATGATCTCGTGTGCCGCGGCCCGCCCCGGCGGGCGGCGTCAGACCGCCGAAGGAACGATCGCCTCCGCCGCCTCGAGCCCGGCGCGGAAGGCGCGTCGGTTCAGGTCCTCGGTTCCCTTCGGCACCCGCGCCAGGATCGCCTGCTCCGCGGCCGTCTCGCTGACGGCCCTGGAGAGGCGGACGATGAGCCCGAGCGCCACGATGTTGGCGACCACCGCCTTGCCCAGCTCCTCTCGCGCGGCCCGAACGAAGGGGAACCTCACCACGCGCCACTTCCCCTCGGGAACCCGTGTGACGGCGTCGGCGTCCACCACGAGGAACCCCTCGGGCTTCAGCTCGTCCAGGTACTTGTCCAGCGCCTCCTGGGTCAGAGCCAGCAGGAGGTCGATGTGCTCGGCCTTCGGGTAGTCGATCTCGCCGTCGGCGATGATCACGTCGG
>JBGQAU010000045.1:0-24369 GCA_041494445.1 Acidobacteriota bacterium
CCACCGACACGAGATCGACGCGGCACCCTGCGCGCGCGAGGGCTTACGCGAGCGCCGGGACGGTCCGGGAAGGCCCCCCGCCCTCGGGCACGAGGGAAGGAACCGTCATGACGACGTGCAGGCTCCCGTCAGTACCAATCGACATCGGTCGCGATCGCCCGCGCCGGCGTGCCGACGATGAGGGTATGCGGCGGGAACTCGCCGGTGACGATCGCTCCCGCGGCCACGATGGATCGGTCGCCGATCGACGCACCCTTGAGGACCCGCACGTGGCAGCCGATCCACACACCGTCTCCGATGACCACGGGACGGGTCTGGCGAGGCTCGCGTCCGGGACGGACCGCGTGGTGGAAATCCGAGTCGAGGAGGGTCACGTCCCACGAGATCGAACACCCGGATCCGATCCTCACCTCCTCCTCGGAGATGATCTTCGAGCCGTTCGCGAGAAACGTGTCGTTCCCGATCTCGACCCTCGCCTTCCGCTGCGCGAGAAGGAGGCAGCCCCGGTGGAGGTCCACGTGCCCGTGGAGAACGACCCGCGCCTCGTCCTTGAGGACGAGAGAGGCCGGCGGGCTCTGCGCGTGCATCATGGAATAGTCCATCCCGAGCTTCAGGAAGCCGCGGTCCCGGAAGGTCAGGCTGGCCCCGCGGGCGATCGAGATCCTGCTGTCCCAGTACGCGAAGATCGGCAAGCCGAGAAGCTGTCCCCCCACGTCCTCTCGGCGGACGCGCCGGTGGAAGGAAGCGACGGCGCTCCTCAGGAGGCTCGGGAGCAGGGTCGGCCGGAGATGGTGGGCTCGGAAACGCATAGCGGGGCCTCCTCGCGCCGCTCAGGCCGCGCCGGAGCCTCGCGCGCCGCTCTCGGCGGAGCGCGGAACGAACCAGCGGGGGAAAGCCCGGGAGAGCCAGATACAGGTCACGAAGGATGCCGAAAAGGAGGCCACGGTGGCCATGGCCGCGCCCCGCGCGCCGAACGGTGGGATCAGGATCGCGTAGAACAGCAGCGAGGTCGCCGCCACCACCACGTTGACCGCCAGGAGCCGTTCGGTCCGTTGCTGCGAGTAGATCATCGCCTCGAAGATCGTCTGCACCGTCTGAATGGCCTAGCCCGAGGCGATCCAAGTGAGAAGGTCGACGGACCCGCGGAACGCCTGTCCGAGCGCCAGGGCCACCACCCACTCCTTCAGCGCCGTGACCAGAATCGCGCCGACCACCGCCCCGCCACCGACGACGGCCATCCAGAGCCATAGAATACGCCGTTCCCGGCCCCCCGTCGCCGCGGGATACGGCGCCGAAGAGGATCGGACGGAGGGTGAGCACGCCCAGCCCGGCCAAGGTCATGAAGCGTCGCCAGCCCCTGCAACAGCGCGAACTCCCCGTACACGGCGGGAGTGACGACGCTCGTGACCAGGCGGGTCCCGACGAAGCGGCCGAGGGCGCTCCCGACCTGTCCCGCGCCGACCCACATCCCCTCGCGGACGAGACGCTTCCGTCCGCCGGAGGACCCTCCGGGCTGCACAGGCTGAGCGTCGCTGGGTCGGTCGCCGCTTTCGGTCACGCGTTCCGCCTTCGGTCCGGGGCACGCCGGCGTTCCGGGGAGGCATCGTGGAACCGTCCCGGGAGGTTCAAGTCAGGAGCATTCCACGGATTCCGTCGGTCAGGAACCGGGATCCACCCGCCACGGCCTTCTCGACCGTTTCCAGGACGCCGCGATGGCCGATGGGAGCGTGTTCCCGCATCCCCGCCCCCGCGTTCGCGATGCACGCGACCGCGGCGACACGAAGCCCCAGGTACCTCGCCGCGATCGCCTCCGGTACCGTGCTCATCGAAACCAGGTCCGCGCCCAGCGCCCGGAGCATCCGCACCTCCGCCGGCGTCTCGTAGCACGGTCCCGGGAGCGACGCGAGGATCCCGTCCCGCAACCGCACGCCTTCGTTCCGGGCCTGACGGCGCCATGCATCCTGAAAGATAGGGTCGTAGGTGCCCTGCAGGTCGAGGAACGGCGGATCCTTCTTCCCCGGCGGAATCGAGCGGAGGGGATCCGCCCCGGTGAGGTTGAGGTGATCCGAGATCAGCACGAAGTCTCCAGGGCGGTCGGTCTCGAGGAGCCCGCCCGCGGCGCAAGTCAGCAAGGCGCCCCCTGCGCCGGCGGCGGCGAGGATCGCCACCGGTTGCACGACCCGGCCCGCGTCGTGGCCCTCGTGAAGGTGGAGCCTCCCGAGGAACACCCAGACGTTGGCACCTCCGGCCCGGGCGACGCCGCCGACGTGGCCGTCCACCGTGCAGCCCGGGCAACCCGGTATCTCCGACGCCGGCACCGTCGCCCCGGCGTCCAGCGCGGTCGCGAGAGGCGCGAACCCCGAGCCCAGCAGCACGCCGAGGTCGGGAGACCCCAGCCGCGACCGGAGGAACTCCGCCGCACCGGGGACGTCGTCTCCGAAGTGCGAAGGGTCGCCCATCAAAACAGTTTGAGGACCGTGAACATGAACTCCTGTTTGCCCACGAGCTGCGAGATGTCGGACTGCACCGCGCGGCCGTAGCTCGCAGCGATGACGGTCTGCCAGGGACCGATGACGTTGCCCGAGATCCCCGCGCCGGTGAAGGCCTGGTTGCCGGCGGCCGAGCTCTTGTCCAGGACGCGGGCGCGCCCGAGGGACACGTCGAACCGGATCGCGCCGAGCAGGTTGAACGAGTAGCCCGTGCGGCCGATGAACCCGCGGTCGAAGCGGACACCCGTCCCGGCGAACCCGTTCAGCCGGTCCTGCCCGAACAGGCTGAAGTTGTACCGGCTGAAGCGGTCGAGATCGCGGCCGTCCATGTAATCCAGTTCGGCGCGGACCTTCTGGAACTTCGGCAGGAACCACTCCTTCGTCGCGGTGAGGTCCCATTGCGTGAAGCTCTTGGTCAACGGCTCGGGGTGATCCAGCTCTCCGGCACTATTCTTCAGGCCCCACGCCTCCCACTTCGACCTGCGCGACCAGGTCCCGGATGCCGTCACGCCGTAACCCTTCCGGTTGAACTCGGCCTGGAGCGTCCCGTCCGAGAGAACGTGGTCCTGCGGAAGCACGAACGTTTCGTTGGCGTCCCTGAGGGCCTTCTGCGCGTCGCTGTTCGTGGCGTACTGTTCGTAGTAGAAGCTCCCGATCAGGGTGAACTTGACGAAGCTGCCGGCGGGAATGCCGAGCCGCAGGGAAGCGTACTGGGTCCGCGTCTCGATCCGTTGATCCACCTGCTCCACGTCCTCGAGGTACACCTTGTCCTCGCCCTTCAATGCCATGCCGACCGCCTCCCCCGCGAGGTCCAACCGCGTCCCGAAGAGCGAGGGCTCGGTCATGTTCACGAACGCGAGGACGCCGGCGAAGAGCACGTTGAACTGGATGTTCTTGTGAAACATGTCGTAGTCGAGGTAGTTGACCCCCGCGAGCGGCACCGGCGAGCTGCGGGAGCTGTCCTTGTACGCCCCCGCCGCCGCGAACAGCTTGTGCGTGACGAGGTTTTCCTTCACCTTGCGGGTGCCGTCGGCTTGCCGGTCGAGGTACCGATACCCCTTGTCGGTGTCCCGCAGCATCAGGTCCTTCGATGCGTAGGCGCTCTTCCGCGCCTCCTCGAACGCCTGCTTCACGGGATTGAGATCGTACGTCGCGAAGTCCACCTCACGGTTGACCACGAAGTTCCGCCCGCCCACGGTCCAGAGCTGTTGGCCGTCGATCCGGGAGAGCATCCAGTACTCGAGACCGCCGGGCCCGGCGAAGGGCTTGAAAACGTCCGTCTCCTCGTTGGAGACGACCGGCGCCTCCAGGTTGGTCTGGATCAGCGAGGACTTGAGTCGCACGAAGGTCTGCCTGTCGACCCACACCCGGCCGTGGTAGAGGCTCGTCTCGGCGCTCGGGTTCCCCGGCTCGAACTCCAGGACGTAGGCCGGCCGGCCCTCCACCGTGTCCTCGCCGCGCAGGCGATAGAGATAGGTCTTGTCGAGCGTGAGGTCGAGCGGCAGCGTGATCACCTTCTCGGGCTGGATCAGCGGAAGCTCGGGGATGCTCTTCCACGTGACCTTGTTGCCGTTCACGTAGTACGTGCTCTGGTCCCACTCGAGCTGGCCGCCCCGCTCCCAGAAGTAGGCGCTGTCGATCGCCACGTCGACCGCGGTCCCGGCCTGGGCGACCTTGAAATGGAAGTTGATCCGGGCGGTCGCCTTCCACCGCTCCAGCCCGTCGTCCTGAAGCTTCTGGACCGCCTGGTAGCGCGCGATGATCTCCTCCGCGGTGAGCCCCCGCGTGCTCTCCACGTGGAACTGCTCGGTGGGCAGCTCGAGCCCTTTCGGAAGCGGCGCCTTGCGGAAGGACAGGATCATCGGGTGCGCCGCGAACACCACGCGGAGAGCCTTCGACCCCGGCTGGTCGGGAACCGTCGACGGCACGGTCACGATGCTCCCGCCGGTCAGGGGGTCGACGACCTTCGCGTCGCGCACGTCGGGGACGTCCGTCACGAGCCACGCCTGCGTGCCCGCGAGGCCGGTCCCCGGTGAGTCGTAGACGATTTCCGTGGGGAAGTCGTCCTCGGTGTCGCTCAGGAACCGACCGATAACGCGAGCTCCGGATACCGGCACCCTGTGATCGTCGAGGAACGAGAGCTGCCCCCTCGGCGCAGCGGCGAACCCGGTGAGCGCCTGCTGCAGCCCGGACAGGACCTTGGTCTGTCGCTCGACCTCGGCGCTGTCGCCGGAGACGCGGGCCAGGGCGACCGCCGCGGGCGCCGCCGCCGAGACCGCCTGGACCGCGGTCGCGATCGGTTCGTCCGCGGGCGAGCCTTCCGCGAGCTCCGCGTACGCCCAGAACACCGGCGCCGGCGGGTGCTGCACCGCCTCGCGGAAAACCGAGGCGAGGTCCTCACCGACCTCCCCTGCCGAGGGGGCGATGCGGACCGGCAGGATGTCGATGTAGGCCGCCGCGTCCTGAAGCCAGAGGTTCTTCTGCCAGTCGAGGTCCGACGCGGCGATCGCCCCCTCCGCCACCAGCGCGTCCGCACCGGCGGCCCGGGCCTCCGCGCGAACCGCGAGCGCCGAGCTCTTGAGGACGTAAGCGTACACCGCGGGATCGAACGCGGGCCCCTGGCGCCCGGGCATCGGTTGCGCCGGGCCGTCCCAGATCTCGAACACGCCGACGCGTCCGGCGAAGCTGCGAACGGCGCTCCTCACGAAGCCGGTCCACCCCTGAACGGAATCCCCGGTGAGGGGCGACGGGGCGCTCCCGTCCGGCAGGTACAGCGCGTTCGACCCGGTGAGGCAGAGCGCGATGCGGAATCCGGCCCCCGAGAGCTTCGCGAGAGCCGGCTCGAGGCGCGACCAGTCGTAGACCCCCTTCTCGCTCTCGACGTCGCTCCAGCGGGCGACGAGGCGCGCGGCGAGCGGCCGGTCGAGCGCCGGCGTCGCAGGAATCGCATCCACGATCGCGGCGTCCGCCAACACGCCGAGCACGGGTCCCTTCGCCCGCGCGGGAGCCGCCGGAGCCTCGGCCGCCGCGGGAAAGAAGAGCGTGACGCTCCAAGCGAGCGCGAGGCTCGAAGCGAGTGACCATCGCCTCATGGGGATTCCTCCGAGCCCGCGCCCCGTCGCCGCGAGCAGGCGGGCATTCTTCGCCAGCGGGAGGGCGGTGTCAAACCGGCCGCCCGTCACGAGGGAGGAGATCGGCGGCGCGAGACCCGCGTGACGGAAGAGTTGCAGGCCGCGCGCACGCAAAGTAGATTGGTGAACGATGCTCCCACACCGGCAAAAGACGCGATCCAGGAGAGAATAGGATGCCGTATCACGCGACGGCGGATAGTTACCGGGACGAACTCCTGCGGGTCCTCGAGAGGCTGGACCTCGAAGAGGTCGACCGGTTCATCGGGGTGCTCGAGCGCGCGCTGGCGGCGGGCTCCACCGTGTTCGTCTTCGGAAACGGGGGCTCCGGGGCGACCGCCTCCCACATCGCGTGCGACATGAACAAGGGGGTCAGCTACGGGAAGGCGCGGCGATTCAAAGTGATCTGCCTGAACGACAACGTCCCCACGATGATGGCGTACGCGAACGACGTCACCTACGACGACGTTTTCGTCGAGCCCCTGCGGAACTTCCTCTCGCCGTCCGACGTCGTCATCGGGATCTCGGGAAGCGGCAACTCCGAGAACGTGATCCGGGCCATCGACTACGCCAACGAGGTCGGCGCGCTGACCGTCGGGCTGTCGGGCTACTCCGGCGGGAAGCTCAAGCAGAAGGCGAAGATCTCGGTGCACGTGGCGGCGAACGACATGCAGATGGCGGAGGACGTTCACCTCGTGGTGGGTCACATGGCCATGCAGGCGCTCTGCGCCAGGTCGTGATGGACTTCTCGTCGATATCGAGTGAGAGCAGGCTCGGCAAACTCCTCCGCTTGCCGCTCCGACTGATTCCCCCGAGCTTTCACGTGCCCATCCTGCAGGGAAGGCTGAGAGGCTCGTGGTGGGTCGCGGGCTCGAGCAGTCACGGATGCTGGCTGGGCAGCTACGAGCATGCCAAGCGCGTGACGTTCGAGCAGACGGTTCGTGAGGGAGACGTGGTCTGCGACGTCGGCGCCCACGTCGGCTTCTACACCCTGTTGTCCTCCGTCCTGGTCGGTCCCGGCGGCAAGGTCTTCGCCTTCGAGCCCGTGCCCCGCAATCTGAAGTACCTGCGACGGCACATCGGAATGAACCGCCTCGTCAACGTCACCGTCGTCGAGGCCGCGGTCACCGATCATTCCGGTGAAGGGAGTTTCGAGGAACAGCCGGACACGACCCAGGGGCGGCTCTCCGAAGGTGGCTCCCTGCTCGTGCCCACGGTGAGCCTGGACGAACTGTGGCTCGCCGGAAAGGTCCCGACGCCCCGGGTCATCAAGATCGACGTGGAGGGCGGCGAGATGTCGGTCCTCGCGGGCGCCCGGTCGCTCCTCGAGGCGCGACGGCCGATCCTGTTCCTGTCCACGCACGGTCCGGAGGTGCACGGCGAATGCCTGCGCTTCCTTCGGCATTGCGGCTACGTCGTCCGCGCGCTCGACGGACGGCCCGTGCAGGAGGCGCTCGAGCTGTTGGCCGTGTTCCCGGCCTGATGAGGTCGCCATGCCGTCCCGCCGGATCGTGACGCTCACCACCGACTTCGGCTCCCAGGACACGCACGTCGGACAGATGAAGGCTGCCGCGCTTGCGGTCCATCCGGACCTGACGATCGTGGACCTCACCCACGACGTGCCGCCGCACGACGTGACCGCGGGGTCGTATCTGCTCTGGACCGGGTACGCGGCGTTCCCCGCGGAAACGATCCACGTCGCCGTCGTGGATCCCGGCGTCGGGACCTCGCGCCGGGGGATCGTCGTGCGGACGGCGCGCTACACGTTCATCGCTCCGGATAACGGCCTTCTGACGCGCGTCCTGGAGGAGGAGCCGGCCGGGAGCGCGTTCGCGCTCGAGGCACTCCACTACCGGCGGGCTCCCGCGTCTCCCACCTTCGATGGGCGAGACCTGTTCGCCCCGACGGCGGGGTGGATCGCTCGCGGGACGGAGCTGCACCACTTCGGCCCGGCCGCCGGCGAGCTGGTGAAGCTCGGCCTGGCCCGCCCGGTCTTCCGCCCGGGGGTTACCGAGCGGATCCGCGTGCTCCTCGTGGACCGGTTCGGGAACGTCACGCTCGACCTCCCGCGCAGGACCATCGAGCCTCTCCTCGCCGCGGGAGCGCCCGCGCCGCGGATCGCCGTCGAGACACCGGGCGGGCCGGTGTCGGAGCTGGTCCAAACTTACGGAGACGGGACGGCCGGGAAACCGTTCCTCCTGTTCAACTCCGCGGGTCACCTCGAGGTCGCCCTCAGGGAGGCGCGCGCCTCGGACCGACTCGGCCTCACGCCCGGGGCCGAGGTGGCGGTCACCGTGGGCTGAACCCGGCCGTGCCGCGTCAGAACACCGTATAGATGAAGGGCGCCAGGGCGCTGCCGGCCGTCAGCACGATCAGGAGCCCGAGCAGCAGCAGCAGCAGGACCAGCGGCAGGAGCCAGTACTTCTTGCGCTCGCCCAGGAACTCCCACATCTCGCGAAGGATCGCCAGGTAGGACATCCTCGTCGCCGCCTCCTCGAAACCGCGTCTCGCCGGGGTCGCGCGAGGCTCCTACTCCCCTTCCGCCGCGCTCCTCACGGTCACGATGAAGTGTTTCTGGACGAGGGTGACCTGCCGCTCACCGAGGAGCGGGACGAACCGTGGCGCCGAGTTCAGGTAGTCGAGCACGCGCGCGCGCGCGGGGGGCATCCGGATCGCGAGCCGGCCGAGGACGCTGGTCCCGCCGGCGAGACTCACCCGCACGGGGACTTCCTTCGCCCCCCGTTCGTCCGCGTCGGGCCCGAGCGCATCGGGAGGGCATTGCACGAGGATGATCCCCGTCTTGTTGAGAAGCAGCCGGTCATCGCCGCAGGCGAGGGGGAGGAACTCCTCGGACGCGTCGGTCAGCCGGTCCAGGACCGTCTCCGGCCCGCCGCGGGGTCCGGTCACGGACGTGAAGATGCTGCCATCGAGGGTTCTTCCGTCGTCCAGCAGGATCCGCACCTGGGTTTCGATCTTGGGGACCTTGTAAAGATCCATCGTCTCCCCCCCGCGGCGCGCCGAAAGGCCGGCCCCTCCGCGGCCCCGCCGAGTGTAACATGTGCCCCGCTTTCGATTATGGGGCTTGCAGGCTCTGTTTCGGAGCCTAGATTTCCTTTCGGGGAGTCATCGATGGCGCTTGTCGGAAATCTCCGCATCATGCCGCTGACCGATCTGCTCCAGTGGCTCGGCACGACCCGGAAGACCGGCACGTTGTTCCTAGAGAGGAACAAGGTCGTCAAGCAGATCGTGTTCCGGGAAGGGCGCGTCGTCGCCTGCTCGTCGGACGACCCTCCGGAGCTCCTCGGGCACTATCTGGTCGGCCAGGGGAAGATCACGGAGGAGGTGCTCCAGCAGGCTCTCGCCCGCCAGTCCGCCACCCGGGAGTACCTCGGGAAGATCCTGGTGGATCTGAAGGCCTTGTCGACCGACGACCTCAAGGGCCTTCTCGAGGCCAAGGCCGAGGAAACGATTTACAGCCTGTTCGACTGGGACGACGCGGAGTTCCAGTTCGACGAGGAACGGGAGCCTTCCCCCTACACGTTTCCGGTGCAGCTCGAGGTCGAGGACGTCCTTCTCCGGGGGCTCAAGCGCTACGACGAGATGAAGCGGGTCCGGACCGTGTTCAACGATCCGGGGATCGTGCTCCGGAAGACCGACCGCGAGCCGCCCGCCGAAGTGTTCAAAAACCGGATGGCAAGGGGGATCTACGATCTGATCACCGGCGAGCGGACGGTCGCGGAGATCCTCCTGCACGCTCACGCTTCGGAGTTCCTCGTCACCAAGTTCCTGTTCGAGTTGTTCCGGAACGGAATGGTGGAGATCTCGGAGGTGCGGCCGATCGGGCCCGACTTCGCCCCGGCGGCGGCCCGTCCCATCGAGCAGGAGCCGGTGGCCCGCGCTGCACCGGCTGCCGCGCCAGCCGTGTCGCCGGAGGCCCCGGAACCCCAGGTGCCGTCCTCTCCCGTGGCCGCGCCGCTCCGAGTCACCCCGGAGGCCGAGCTGGAAGCGGCCCGGGGGCTCATGGGGCGGGGCGAGTTCGAAGGCGCGCTCGACATCCTGAACGCCCAGTACCGCGAGCGCCCGGGCGACGAGTCCCTCCGCCGGCTGGTCGCCGAGGCCGAGGCGGCCTTCGTCGACAAGGCCTACCGCTACTACGTCCCCCCGCACAAGATCCCGGTGCTCCGCTGCCCGGCGGAGTCCTTGACGGGCGAGGATCTCGCGCCGATCGAGTTCTTCCTCCTGAGTCGTTTCAACGGGACCTGGGACGTCCGCTCGATCATCCAGATCACGCCGATCCGCGAGGTGGACGCCCTCAGGACGCTGAAACGGATGCGCGAGAAGGGTTACGTCGAGCTCAGGGACCCCGAGTGACCGGTACGGATTCCCCGTCGAGGGCCTACCGCAAGTCGGGCTTCAGGCGAGCCTTCTGACCCGGTCCCGGTCGGGACCTCCCTCGAGAACGACGACGGCCCCCGCGACACCCTTCTGGTGCGTCAGGCTGACGTGCGCGGAGACCACCCCCATCCCTTCGGCACGGTCCTTGGCAGCCCCGGTCAGACGGAGCACCGGACGGCCGCCGTGGGCCTTGTGAACCTCAACTTGCTGAAAAGTAAGGCCCTGTGACCATCCGGTCCCCAGGGCCTTGAGACAGGCCTCCTTCGCCGCAAACCTTGCCGCAAGGCCTTGAGCCCGGTCGACCCGCCCGGCGCAATCCTCGAGCTCGCGAGCGGTGAAGACCCGCGCCTCGAAACGGCCGTCGTGTTCCCTCAGGGCCCGCGCCAGCCTCGAGACCTCGAGAAGGTCGAAGCCGATCCCCACAATCATCGCGTCTCCCTTTTGACCGAACTCCGAGATAGGGTCGAGCTTTCGGAATGGTATAATACGCCCGCTTCCAGATGGCGTTCGCATCATGGAAGTACTTGCTGAAAAACGACTTGTCCCTCGATAGTCGCATACGAGCCCGAATGTGGAGCCGTTGTTCGCGGGAGATTCGCTCATGAGCCGCCCCGAGCGCGAAGTCTTCGACCGGCTCGGCGCGAAGGGACTTGTCCGCGTGCTCGACGATCTCCTGGACCAGGTTCACCTGGTCCGGCTCGCCAATGCCTGCGGACTCCGCTATCACGGCATGCGCACCCAGTCCCAGAAGCGAAGCCGGATCCTCGCGGATCTCGCGGAGCGATCGGGGCGGGAGGAGAGCGCACGCAAGGCGATCTTCCGGACGCTCCGCAAGGAGACCGCGGAGGCCGCGAGAGCCTGGGCCGCGCTGGCCCCGAAGGAGCGGGAGCGCGAGTTGGGGGAAGATACCGACCTCGCGACCCACCGCAAGCTCGGCCTGAGGCTGTTCCTGCTCGCGACCGATGCCTCGGACCCGGCCGGCGAGGCGGCCCTCGCGCGCCTGCTGGCGGGGGAGGAGAGCCGGCAAGCCGCCGCGCCGCCCGCCGAGGCACCGCCGGCCCGCGACCCGGAGCAGGCGGCGAGAGAGGCGATCCGCCTCCGCAAGAGAGTCGCGGAGCTGCAGAAGAAGGTCGCCCACGTCGAGGGACAGATCGGCAAGGGACGCGAGACCGAGAAGGCGCTGAAGCGCGACCTCATCCAGCGGAAGGGAGAACTGGCGGAAGCGCGGATGCTCAACGAGCAGCTCCGGCGAGAGCTGCTTGAGGCCCGCGGTGCCGCGAGCGAGTCCGCCGGGGCGCCGCCGTCCCCGTCGTCGGCCGAGGCGGCGGTCGCCGAGATCGCGGGCACCGTCCGCAAGCTCGCCTCGGAGCAGCGCCGGCTGACCCACCGGCTCGAGAAGATGGCGGAGACGCCCCCGCCTGCCGCGACGGTGCTGCCGGAGGCGCTCGCCCCGGCGCTCGCCGCGCTCGACGAGCTGCACAAGGAGATCGCCGGCCTGAGACGCGAGCGCCGGAAGGACCTCCAGGAGCAGGGAGCGCGTCTCGACGAGCTGACGACCGAGGTCCGCTCGTATCGCACCGCGGCGCAGGCGGCGATCCCTGCGCCGAAGTCCCCTCCGCGGCGCAAGGGGGACCCCGAGCGGGTCGGCGTGTTCGTCGACGTCCAGAACATGTACTACGCCGCCCGCCAGCTCAAGGGAAAGCTGGACTTCGACGCGCTGCTCCAGGCGGCGGTGCGTGACCGCAGGCTGATCCAGGCGACGGCGTACGTGGTCGAGACGAAGGAAATCGACCAGTCCGGCTTCATCGCGATGCTCGAGCAGCGCGCGATCGAGGTCCGCCGCAAGACGCTGAAGATCCGGTCCGACGGCTCGATGAAGGGCGACTGGGACATGGAGATGGCGCTCGACATTCTCGACGCGGCTCCCCGCCTCGACGTGGTCGTCCTCGTGTCGGGCGACGGCGACTTCACCTCGCTCGTCAACCGCGTGAAGGGAATCGGCCCGCGGGTCGAGGTGATCGGGTTCCCGCGCAGCACCGCCAAGTCCCTCCTCGAGGCCGCCGACAGGTTCCAGCCGCTCGACCGGAAATTCATGATCCGGACCGGCGTCGAGACGCGGCCGCTCCTAGGATCCGAGGAGCCTCCCCTTTCCGCACCCGACGCCGAGCACCCCGAGGAGCCGGCCCCCGTCGGACACGCCCGGTAGCCCCGCCGTTTCGACGGGACGCGGCCTCCGTCCCGTGATCTGCATGTATCATCGCGGCTTCGACGCGCCCGGGCCGGCTCGTGCTCGGCGATGGAGAGGAGATGAGCAAGTCGATCCTGAGGACGAAGCCGTTCGCCCTGATGGCGTCCGACGCGAGCGATCAGGCCCACGCGCTCCGCAGAACACTGGGGCCATGGGACCTGGTCGCGATCGGGATCGGGTGCATCATCGGCGTCGGCATCTTCGTGCTCCCGGGCGTCGAGGCGGCGACCCACGCCGGGCCCGGCATCATCCTCTCCTTCGCGATTGCGGCGCTGGCCTGCGCGTGCTCGGCTCTCTGCTACGCCGAACTCGCGGCGATGATCCCCGTGGCGGGAAGCGCCTACACGTACGGCTACGCGACGCTCGGGGAGATCGTCGGCTGGATCATCGGCTGGGACCTCATCCTGGAGTACATGGTGGGAGCGAGCCTTGTGGCGATCGGATGGTCGGCCTACCTGGCCAACCTCCTCAACAACGCTCTCGCCGGGTCCGGCGTGCAGATTCCGCACGCGCTGATCGCGGCTCCGTGGGGACGGAACCCCGGCGTGATCAATCTTCCGGCGGCGCTCATCGTGCTGTTCCTCACCTGGCTCCTCGTGCGGGGCATCAAGGAGAGCGCCCGGGTCAACCTCGTCATCGTCATCATCAAGATGGCGGTGATCCTGACCTTCGTGCTGCTGGCCGTCTGGCACGTCAAGCCGACGAACTGGACGCCGTTCCTTCCGTTCGGGTTCAAGGGGGTCGCCACGGCGGCGGCGATCGTCTTCCTCGCCTATGTCGGTTTCGACGCGGTCTCGACGACCGCCGAGGAAGCGGTGAACCCTCAGCGGGACCTCCCGATCGGGATCATCGGGTCGCTCATCGTCGCCACCGTGCTCTACATGGTCGTCGCCGCGATCATGACGGGCGTCGTCCCGTACACGCAGCTGAACGTCGGCGATCCGGTGGCGCTCGTCCTCAACGTTCTAGGGATGCCGTGGGCCTCGATGCTGATCAGCCTCGGAGCGATCTGCGGCATCACGTCCGTGCTGCTCGTCCTGCTCCTCGGCCAGCCGCGGATCCTGTTCGCGATGTCGCGCGACGGCCTCCTGCCGCGGGTCCTGTCGAGCGTACACGCCCGCTACCGGACCCCGCACGTCACGACGATCGCCACCGGTCTCGTGGTCGCGACCGCCGCGGCGCTGACGCCCATCAACGTCGTGGCGGAACTCTGCTCGATCGGCACGCTCTTCGCGTTCATCATCGTCTGCGCCGGGGTGATCGTCCTGCGATTCACCCGACCGGACATCAGGAGGCCGTACTCCGTTCCCGGCGGCTGGGCTGCCGCCGCGTTCGTCTACGCGCCTCTCGTCGTGGCCGTCGCGCTCGCTCCCCTGCCGGTCTGGGCGCGCGTGATGATCTGGCTCGTCGGCCTTCTCGCCTGCGCGGCGCTCAGGAGGCATCTCCTTCCCCTCGCCGGAATCCTCCTCTGCGGCTACCTGATGGTCAGCTTGCCGCTGATCACCTGGCTGCGCCTCCTCACCTGGCTCTTCCTCGGGCTCGGGATCTACACGACGTACGGCTACGTGCACAGCGCGGCGGCGACCGGCGTCGGCGCCGACGGCGCCCCCGGCGCCTCCCGGATGACGCCCGCCCGCGTGCTCCTCGTCCTGGTCTTCCTCGCGGCGACCCTGGGCTCGGGCTTGCTCATGTGGCTCCTGCCCCAGGATCTGGCGGCGTCCCCGGTGTCGTCGCTCGGCGCCACGGCGGCGGGGGCGCTGTTCTAGTCCTTACGAGCCTCTCGGCCGGAATCCACGAACCCGATCTCCCCGTCGGCGCCGACGCGAAGGTGGCGCCGGCTCCCCTTCCACTCGGGCAGGACCAGGATCCTCCCGGGCGGCGACGGAGGCTCGGCCGCCAGGTCCTTCTCCACGTGAAAGTGACCCAGGACCACCGCGTCGTGTCCCTCGCGGAAGCGCTCGGCCGCGAAGCGGCGCACGGCGTCCTCGGGAAACCTCCGCCGGTAGGCGAGGTTGGTGCGGGAGAGCCGTTGCCTCAGGGCGTCGGCGAGACGGAGCCGCGCGCCGGCGGGCAGCGCGTTGAACAGGGCCCACGCCGCCCGCGACCGCGAGACGCGCCGCCACGCACGGTACCGCCGGTCGTCCTCGTTCACGAGGTCGCCGTGAACGGCGAAGAGGCTCCTCCCGGCGTGCCTCTCGACGAGACCCGTCTCCGGGGATGCGTCGAGCGCGGTTCCGAGGTGGAGCGCGGCGACCCTGTAGTCCCGGTTCCCCTGGAGGTAGGCCACGGAGACGCCGCGGCGGCGGAGCCCCGCGAGGGTCGCGGTGACGGCGCGGTGGTGCGACCTCTCCATCTCGGGCCGGCCGATCCACACCTCGAACAGGTCGCCGGCGAGCACGAGGCGCGACGTCGAGGGGGCGATCGCCTCGACAAATCGGCAGAACGCATCGACGTCCGGATCGCCCTCGTCGAGGTGGACGTCGCCGACGAACACCAGGTCGCCGCCCGGACCGCTCAACCCTCCTCCTCCGCGGCGCCGGAGAGCGCCGAGATCTCCCGACGGAGCGCATCGAACGTCCCCGCGGCGATCGCCTCGCGCATCCGCGCCATCAGCCCCAGATAGTAGGCGAGGTTGTGGATCGTGTGGAGCCGGGACGCGAGGATCTCGTTGGCGAGGAAAAGGTGGCGGAGGTAGGCGCGGCAATAATGGCGGCAGGCCTCGCAGGAGCAGCGCGGGTCGAGGGGACCGCCGTCGCGCCGGTACGCTTCGCGCTTGATGTTGATCCGACCCTCCGAGGTGAACAGCGTTCCGTTCCGGGCGTTGCGCGTCGGCATCACGCAGTCGAAGAGGTCGCATCCGGCCGCGACCGCGTCGACGAGGTCGCCTGGGCGGCCGACCCCCATGAGGTAGCGCGGGCGGTCCTCGGGGAGGAGAGCGGCGGTGCCGCGGGCGACCTCCGCGATGGCCTCCGGCGGCTCCCCGACGCTGACGCCGCCGATGGCGTACCCCGGGAAATCGAGTCGCGTGAGTTCCGCCGCGCTCCGCTCCCTGAGGTCGCGGTACGGGCCCCCCTGGACGATGCCGAACGGGACGCCGGGGCCATGGTAGGCGCTCCGCGACCGCTCGGCCCAGGCGGAGGTGCGGACGACCGCCCGCTCCACCGCTTCGCGCTCCGCGGGAAGCGCCGGGCACTCGTCGAGGACCATCGCCACGTCCGACCCCAGGGCGGCCTGGATCTCCATGCTCTTCTCGGGGGTCAGGAGGTGGAGCGACCCGTCCAGGTGGGAGCGGAACCGCACCCCCTCCTCGTCGATCCGCCGCAGCTTGGAGAGCGAGAACACCTGGAACCCGCCGGAGTCCGTGAGGATCGGCCCGTCCCAGTGCATGAAGCGGTGCAGCCCGCCGAGATCCCGCACGAGATCGTGCCCGGGCCGGAGGTAGAGGTGGTACGTGTTGCACAGGACGATCTCCGCTCCGCATTCCCTCAGTTCCTCGGGAGTGACCGCCTTGACCGTCCCATGGGTCCCGACGGGCATGAACGCCGGGGTCGCCACCTCGCCGCGCGCGGTGGTCATCCTTCCGAGGCGCGCCCCGCCGTCCGTCGTCGCGAGCTTGAAGGAGAAGGCGCTCATGGAAGGTCCCCGAGGAACATCGCGTCGCCGTACGAGTAGAAGCGGTACCCGTCCCGAATCGCGTCGGCGTACGCCCCGAGCACCCGCTCGCGGCCGGCGAAGGCTGAGACCAGCATGAGCAGCGTCGAGCGCGGCAAGTGGAAGTTCGTCACCATGGCGTCCACCGCGAGGAAGCGGTGCCCCGGACGGATGAAGAGGTCGCATCTGCCCCCGCCCGGCCGGACCGTCCCGTCCGGCTCCGCCGTCGCCTCGAGCGTTCTCACCACCGTGGTCCCCACCGCGACCACTCGCCTTCCGAGGTGCCTCGTCTCGCGGACCGCCTGCGCCGTCGCCGCGGGGAGATCGTACGCCTCGGAGTGCAACGCGTGCTCCTCGACCTCCTCGGAGCGCACGGGGAGGAACGTCCCCGGGCCGACGTGGAGCGTGAGGCGCGCGATCCCGACACCCCGCGCCGCGATCGCGTCGAGGAGAGCCCGCGTGAAGTGGAGCCCCGCCGTCGGCGCCGCCACGGCGCCGGGGCGCTCCGCGTAGACGGTCTGGTACCGCTCGCGGTCGAGGACGTCGCGCGGGTCGCCTGCCTCGCGCCTTATGTACGGCGGCAGCGGGACGCCCCCGAGCCGGTCCAGCATCTCGGCCGGGACGCCGCCCGCCGCTTCGAGCGCGACCTCGTACCCCTCTCCGGAGCGCGCCAGGACCCGCGCGGCGAGGCCGGCCCCGAAAGCGATCCGGGTCCCGGGCCGCGTCGGCTTCGAGGCGTCCATCAGGCAGCGGTGAAAGGGTGCTGCGTCCGTCCCGCCGATCCGCTCCAGCAGCAGGACCTCGACCTTGCCCCCGGTCGGCTTGGTGCCGCGGAGGCGGGCGAGCACGACCCGCGTGTCGTTCAGGACGAGGAGGTCCCCCGCGCGGAGCAGCGACGGGAGGTCGGCGAAGCTCCGGTGGGCAACCCGTCCGGAGCGGCGGTCCATGACCATGAGCCGCGACGCGTCCCGCTGCGGCAGCGGCTCCTGCGCGATCAGCCGCTCCGGCAGCTCGTAGACGAAGTCGGAGAGCCTCACCTATCGACCATCGCACGGAGGATGGCCAGGTTCTCTCGGTCCTCCGCGAGATCCTGCCCCTTCGGCGTTTCGAGGACCATCGGGAGCCCGCGGAAGCGCCGGTCGGCCAGGATCAGCCGGAACGCCTCGAGCCCGATCTCGCCCCGCCCGATGTGCGCATGGCGGTCGAGACGGCTCCCGAGTCCTCCCTTCGAATCGTTGAGATGGAACGCCCGGATCCTGGCGATCCCAACGGTTCGATCGAAGGCGGCGAAGGTCTCCCGGTACGAGCGCGCGTCGCGGAACTCGTAGCCGGCGGCCAGGGCGTGGCAGGTGTCGAAACAGACGCCGAGGCGGCTTCCGGACGACGCGCGACCGAGGATCCACGCGATCTCCTCGAAGCTCGATCCGAGGCTCGCCCCCTGACCGGCCGTGACCTCGAGAAGCACGCCAAATCCGCTCGTCACCGCCGCCGGACGCAATCCTTGCAACGGACGGGCGTCGAACAGCGCGTCGAGCGCCTTCACCACCCGTCGCGATCCCTCCTCCCTCCCCTCGCCGACGTGGGACCCGGGGTGGACGACCAGGAGCGGGATCCCGAGGGCGGCGCACCGCTCCATCTCCTCCCGGAACGCCTCGACGGAGCGGCGCCAGAGGGCGTCGTCGGGCGACGCGAGGTTCACGAGATACGACGCGTGGGCCACCGTGTGCCGGTCGAGCCCCGCCGCGCGGGCGGCGGCCCGGAACGCCCGGGTCTCCCCCCCGAGAAACGGCCGGGCCGCCCACTGATTCGGCGACTTGACGAACACCTGGAGGGCGGTGGCGCCAACGGACGCCGCGCGCTCGACGGCGAGCGGCATCCCTCCCGCGATGGACATGTGGGCGCCGAGCCTCGGGCCTCGGTCGCGAGATCCCTTCGTTGCCGCCGCGACGCCCATCGCCGTACTCCTATCCCGGGGTTCCGCGGAGCGCGTCGGCGACGTCCCGCAGGACGAGGCGCCCTTGACGGGCGCGGAGCAGGCCAAGGATCCCCAGGCGGGTGAGCGCGAAATCGTATCGCGTGGGATCGTCGGGGTCGAGCCGCTTCAGAGCCTCCGTGACCTCGACCGCCATACCCCACGACGGCGAGCGACGGCGGGTCCACCCGAGCGACCGCGCGAGCCGCTCCATGTGGACGTCGAGCGGGACCACGAGCCGCGCGGGGGACACGCGTCTCCAGATCCCGCAGTCGAGCCCGTCCTCGGGCCGGACCATCCAGCGGAGGAAGAGGCAGTGCCGCTTGCAGGCCGATCCGTCCCGCGGGCGCGGCAGGAGCCAGCGGGCGCCGGCGCGCTCATCCTCGTGCCTCGGGGTACCGTAGGGCGGCGCGTCGAGGGCGAAAAGAGCGTCCGCGAACGCGTCCATCGCCGGCCCGACGTGCGCGCTGCCGGGATCGGGATCGTGCCTCACGAAGAACGCCTCGAGCGACCCGTCGGTCTCCCGGGCGCGCCGGACCCAGCCCAGGAATCTCGCCACCTCGCCGCCGCCGGTGAACCGGTGACGAAAGCCGGCGAGGCGCGGCCCGTCCCTCCCGGGATCGAAGGCCTCGAGGAACCGGCTCGGCCGCCGGCCGAGGATCGACAGGAGCCGCTCGAGGCTCGACCGGATGGACTCCACCCGGCCGTAGGCGAGCGCCGCCGCCAGAAGACCGGCGAGCTCGCGGTCCTCGGCACGGTCGTAACGCCGGACGATACCCAGCGGATCGGAGTCCAGGAAGCGGCGGTCGTAGCGGCGCGCGAAGCCGTCGAGCCTCGCACGCATCTCGTCGCGGGTCAGGCCGAGCCGGCGGCCGGGCTGCATACGGTCATGGTAGCAGCGGAACGCCTGGCCGGCGGAGCGCCTCGGGATCTCGGGGGTCTCAGCGGCCCAGGAGCAGCATGAGCCCGATGGCGACCGCGACGGCGACCGTCGCCGTGGCGACGGCGATCCATCCCCAGCGGCGGCGCCGTCGATCGGACGGCCGGGAAAGGGGCACCACGTCGCCGAAGCTCGCCGGGATCATCCCCCCCCCGACGACCTCGCGGCCCGCGGCGCGCCGGAAGACCTCCCGGTTCACCCGAAGCATCCCTTCGTCCCGGATTCGGCCGAAGAGGGCCTTCTCGATCCTCCGGCTGCGATCCTCCGGGGGCGGGTGCGCGCTCGCCAGCTCGGCCACCGAGGGGTGGCCCTGCTCGATCCGCGCGCCGAGACGACCGAGGTAGCGCACGATCGATCGGGGATCGTACCCGAGCGACAGCACCGCTTCGAGGGCTCTCAAGTCCGCGTCCCTTTCACGCCGCCGCCCGTACCCGAGCCGAACGAGGTCGAAGGCGGCACCCGCCCAGGCTTCCCGGTCGTGCGCCGCTCCGCCGCGCGACACCGCTCGGAAGCCCAGCCGCACGAGCCGGACGGCGGCGTCCTCCGAGGCGGCGTGAGCCAGCTCGTGGCCGAGCACGAAGGCCAGCTCGGCCTCGTCGTCGAGAAAGGCGAGGGTGTCGAGGCTCAGGAGGATCGCGCCGGACGGAAGCGCCAGGGTCTTGAGCCCGGGCTCGTCCACGAGCACGACGCGCGCTCCCTCGGGCGCGCGCTCGATCTTCTGCGCGACCTGCTTGGCGATCCTGTCGAGGTACGCCACGAGCGCCGGGGACGTGACCAGCTTCCACCGGCCGGCGAGGGCGGCCCGGATCTCCGCCTCGGTCGCCGCGGCGACCGCGGCGTCGGGCAGCTCGACGGGCACCGATCCCGCACGGCAGTCGAGGCAACGCTGCTCGGCGTGGGGGAGTATCTCACCGGCGAGGAACGGGAGCCCGCACGACTCGCAGGTGAACACCATCTCGCGAGTCTCGACGCCCGCCGCGCTCCGGGTCCCGCACCGGGGGCATCGCGTCACGGGCCGGCCTCCCAGCGTGGCCGTGGGGACCGCCGGGAGCGGCCCAGCCGGCTCACCGCATCGCGGGCAAGTCGCCGACGCCGGGCCGCCGCCCGTCCCCGGCTCCCCCCTCAAGGCGTCCGTTTGTTCCATCGAAGCAGGCCCCCCACCAGAGCGATTCCCGAGGCGCAGCCGACCGCGGCGCCGGCCCGGAACGACCCGTCGGCGAGCGCGGCGAGCGCCGCCCCGCACACCATCCCCATCCCCGCTCCCCCCGCGAGCGCGACGACGAGGCGCGGATTCTGCCGCGGCGCCCGCTCGGCCATCGGCTCGATCGCTTGCCCTGAAGTCTGCTCGATCGCCGGTTCCGGCGTGGGCTCCGCGGCGCGGTCGCGGGGCTCCGGCACGGGGGACGCCCCGACCTCGTCCGCAACCACCCAGTAGGTCATCGCCTGGCGCGGGCGCCCCGCGTCGTGTCGCAACGCGGTCTTCCCGAGGCTGGATTCGAGCGCCGGATCGTCCATCCCGATAACGAGATCCGGGGCCGGTCGCGCGACCGGCGGCGCGGCGCTTCTAGGTGCCGGTACGGTTCCTTGCGCGACGATCGCTCCGACTTCCGGCCGCTCGGCGAGCGCCGACGGAACGGCCTCGGGGGCTCCGCGGTCGACCCGGTAGCTGCGGCCCGAGGGGATCGGAAACGTGAACGCGCAGCGGGAGCACCGCGCGCTGCGCGCGGAAGGCCGCTCCTCGACGGCGTGGGTGTACGACGTGCCGCAGGAGGGGCAGATCACGATCACGGGCGAACCCCCTTGGCGGCGCCGGGCCGCCGGAGGAAAAAGCTAGGTTCGCCGCTCTCGCGGGTCAAGTCGGGAGGACGGGGAGAACGGGGTCAGAGCTTGATTTTTGCCTCGCGGAGTCGAGTCTTGGCTGCCGGGAGGACATTCTCGCGAGCGAGGCAAGAATCAAGCTCTGACCCCTCCGAAGGCGCGGGAGACCTCGCCCCAGGCCGCGAGCGAGCTCTCGATGGTGCGGTCGGGAACGGTGAGCGAGATCCGGAAGTAGCCGGCCCGGCCGAAGCCGATCCCCGGAACGACCAGCACGTTCCGCTCGACGCACTTCTCCACGAACTCCCGGTCGTCGGGAATGGGGCTCTTGGGGAACATGTAGAACGCACCTCGCGGCTTGACGATCTCGAAGCCCATCCCCGTCAGCGCGCCGTACAGCACGTCCCGCCTCCGCTCGTAGACCCGGGGATCGATGCCGTCGCGCAGGCAGCCCATGACCGCCAGTTGCATCAGGGCGGGGGCATTGACGAACCCGAGCACGCGGATCGCGAAGATCATCCCGGCGACCAGCTTGGCGGCGGCGTCCGCGCCGGGATGGACCGCCACGTGGCCGATCCGCTCCCCGGCGAGACCGAGATCCTTGCTGTGCGAGTAGACGACGATCGAGTGCTCGTAGATCGGGAAGACGTGCGGGTACGTCGCGCCGTCGAACAGGATCTTCTTGTACGGGTCGTCGCTGATCAGATAGATCGCCTGCCCGAATCGCGCCGATTTCTCGCGAAGGAGATCCGCGAGGCGGCGCAGCGACGCCTCCTCGTAGACGACGCCGGTCGGGTTGTTCGGCGAGTTGACGATGACCGCTCGGGTGCGCGGGCCGATCTTCGCGTCGAGCCGCGCGAGGTCGAAGTCGAACGTCTCCCCCGTCTCGGCGATCACGGGGACCCCGCCGTGGTTGTCGATGTAGAACAGGTACTCGACGAAGTACGGCGAGAAGACCACGACCTCGTCGCCCGCGTCGAGGATCGTCTTGAGCACCACGTTGAGGCCGCCGCCCGCCCCGACGCAGAGGATCACGTGGTCGGCGGGCACCTCGATCCCCGACTCCTCCGACACCCACCGCGCCACCGCCTCGCGGGCCTCCGGGAAACCCGCGTTCGGCATGTAGCCGTGCAGATGCGGCGCCGGGTGCTCGACGAGGTGCCGGAGCCGGCGCTGGAACGCCTCCGGCGGGTCGAGATCCGGGTTGCCGAGCGTGAAGTCGTACACCTTGTCGGCGCCGAACTTCTTCTTGAGACGGAGCCCCTCCTCGAACATCTTCCGGATCCAGGAAGACTCCTCCATCTGCCGCGCGATCTTGGACGAGACGGGCATGGGGCGACCTCCGCGGGCGTGCTTGCGTGTGCACTATAACATGGACCCACCGCAGGCGGGGCACGCGGGGGCGCCCAAATGGAGAGGGTTTCCGCCCCTATGATATATTTCCGGCTTCCCCGAACGCCGGGCGGGCCGAGGGGTGCGAGCCGTCCGCCCGAGGTGCAAGAGGAGCGCATCCATGAAGGTTTTCGACACCACGGACCTTCGCAACATCGCGTTGATCGGCCACGGCGACTCGGGCAAGACCACCCTCGCGTCGGCGATGCTCTTCGTGGCCGGAGCCGTTACCCGGTTCGGGCGAATCGAGGACGGGACGACGGTCACCGACTTCGACGACGAGGAGATCGAGAGGAAGATCTCGCTCCAGACCGCGCTCGCGCACCTCGAGTGGCGCGACAAGAAGGTGAACCTCCTCGACACCCCCGGCTACGCGGCGTTCGTGGCGGACGCCAAGTCCGCGCTCTCGGTGGCCGACTCGGCGCTCCTCCTCGTCGAAGGGGTGGCGGGGGTCCAGGTGATCACGGAGCGCACGTTCAAGTTCGCGCAGGAGGCCGGCGTGCCCGTGGTGATGGTGGTCAACAAGCTCGACCGCGAGCGCGCCTCGTTCGACCGGACCCTCGAGTCCATCCACGCGCGGTTCGGCCGGTCCGCGGTCCCGATCCAGATCCCGATCGGCGAGGAGCAGGCGTTCGAGGGCGTCGTGGACCTTATGTCGATGAAAGCCCGGACCTTCCCGAAGGACGACTCGGGTAAGGGAGCCACGGGGGACGTGCCCCCCGCGATGGCGGACCGGGCGAAGGAGCTGAGGGGGAAGCTCGTCGAGATGGTCGCGGAGAGCGACGACACGCTCATGGAAACCTTCTTCGAGACGGGCGACCTCCGGGACGAGCAATTGCTCGCGGGGCTCCGCAAGGCGATCCTCGAGCGGAAGATCATCCCGGTGACCTGCGCGAGCGCGATCCACGCCATCGGGGCGGCCTGCCTCCTGGACCTCGCGGTGGACCTCCTCCCCGCGCCCGGGGAGCGGGGCGAGGCCGTCGGCACGAAGCCCAGCGACGGCACCGAGGTGCGGCGCCCGGTCTCCCCCACGGAGCCGGTGTCCGCGTTCGTCTTCAAGACCATCGCGGACCCGTATGCCGGCCGGCTCTCGCTGTTCCGCGTCTCGACCGGGGTCCTGAAGGGCGACTCGGCGGTCGTCAACGTCAAGTCCGGCGCCGCCGAGCGCCTCGGCACCGTCTCGATCCTCCAGGGGAAGCAGCTCGTTCCCGTCCCCGAGCTCAGGGCGGGCGATCTCGGCGTCGTCGCGAAGCTCAAGGAGACTCGCACGGGCGACACCCTGGCCGATCCGGCGCACCCCATCCAGTATCCGGCGGTGACGTATCCCGCCCCGTCGATCTCGTTCGCCCTCGAGCCGAAGTCCAAGGGGGACGAGGAGAAGATCTCGACGGCCCTCCACCGGCTCATGGAGGAGGACCCGGTCCTCAGGGTGGGACGGGATCCTCGGACCCACGAGACGCTCGTGTCCGGAAGCGGCCAGGTGCACGTCGAGGTGGCCGTCGCCAAGATGAAGAAGAAGTTCGGCGTCGAGGCCCTTCTCAGGCAGCCGAAGGTCCCGTACCTCGAGACGATCAAGAGGAAGGTCGGGCCGGTGCAGGGGCGCCACAAGAAGCAGACCGGGGGCCGCGGCCAGTTCGGCGACTGCTGGATCGAGCTGGAGCCGCTTCCGCGCGGCTCGGGCTTCGAGTTCGTGGACAAGATCTTCGGCGGATCGATCCCGCAGAACTTCCGGCCGGCCGTCGAGAAGGGGGTCGTGGACGCGGCTTCGCGCGGGTGGCTCGCCGGCTGCCAGGTGGTGGACTTCAGGGTCACCCTGACGGACGGGTCGTACCACACGGTGGACTCGTCGGAGATCGCGTTCAAGATCGCGGGCTCCCTCGCGTTCAAGGCGGCCATGGAGGAAGCGAGGCCGACGATCCTCGAGCCGATCTACTCGGTGGAGATCGTCGCCCCCGAGGAATACATGGGCGACATCATGGGCGACCTGTCCTCCCGGCGCGGGAAGCCGCAGGGAATGGACTCCGAGGGTCACTACCAGGTGATCCGCGCCTCGGTCCCCCTCTCCGAGATGCTGACGTACGCCTCCACGCTGAAGTCCATCACGTCCGACCGGGGAACCTACGTGATGGAGTTCGACCACTACGAAGAGGCTCCAACGGTCGTCCAGGAGAAGATCATCGCCGAGGCGGCCAAGGCGAAGCAGGAAGAAGCGGAGAAGTGAGGCGCCCGTGGAACGGGACTTCGTTTACGTCGAGGAACTCGGGGCCCACGTCGGCGAGCGGGTCACCCTGAAGGGCTGGCTCTACCACAAGCGTTCCTCCGGCAAGCTGAAGTTCATC